>CAYRRQ010000035.1:0-9286 GCA_964426715.1 uncultured Methanosarcinales archaeon | reverse complement strand
GATTCAACAAAAGCTTCGCTTTTGAGTGCCAAAAACGAAACTGTTTTTGTCATTTTGCAAAAATCTGATCGAACCGGCGACTTTCACCGTGTGAAGGTGATGTCATTGGCGGCAACTTCCAGCAACTCAAAGTCGCTGACTTTGTTGTAGCTTCTAGCCCTGTTGCCAAGGTCACTAGACCACAGGCCCTTTTGCTAAGAGATAAGGGACATTCTTTCTTTTATAAATTTTTCATTATGGCATTGCTCTCTTAGAGGACAGGATTTGCACTTGACCTCATTATCAATTATTCCTGGCAGCTCTGGAGACCTGAACAATTTTATTACTGCGTCTCGTGCTTCCAGGACTTTTTTTTCAAGAAACGGGTTCATGACCACCGACCTGGCCTTGTTAATCTCAAGGTATTTTACAAAGGCATCCCTGACAAACATCTTGTTCTTTTCCAGGAGTAATATGTAAGCGCCTACTTGGAGCTTGTGCCCTGGCCAAACGCCTGTGCTGGGAGCACTTCCTGTTTTTAGCTCGTACAAAACCACTTCTTTGACAAGCTTGTTATCATATATTTCCAGGCGGTCAATCTTTCCTTTTAGTTTCAGCTCCTCTGAGTTGACATAGTGCTCTGTTTCTATCTTAGGGCTTAATGTTTCCCAGAGGTCATCCCCGAAAACCTTGTGTTTTTTTATAAATAAATGCACGTTCTTGGCTCTGTCCTTCACATCCATGAGCAGCCCGGGCCAGGTCTGCTTGAAAAAATCAGTTAAGGAAATTTTGAGCTCTGAGAGCTTGCTCTTGTTTCGGATAATGCTTTGCTTCAGAATGTTTGAGTGAAGCTGCTTGTACTGGGTTACCAGCTCGTTGTAACTCTTTTCCCTGGTTATGTTCTTTACCAGGCCTTGTTCTGCGCGGCTTATCCGGTCGTATATCTCGTGCCTGATGCTGCCTTTCACAACATAATCCCCTGGCACAACCCTTAGTTTCAGGACGTTTTCCAGGAACAGTTTTCTGGGGCAGTATTCATAAGCAGAGAGCAAACTAACACTTATCAATGTGTTAAGAAAAAACAAAGACTCAGTTTATAAGCCTTACGGTGATGTGTCCAGTGGCGTAGAAATATTTTTAAACATACTCCGGCTCCTCAGGTTTATGGAACCTAAAGAATTACTTGAAGCTCGTGTATTAGGAGAATATGATAAAGACATGTTTAAAGCTATAGCTCTTCTGAGACAAACCGGTTTCAAAGTTTGTTCAACAGCAGCTTCAGGACTTGCAGAACCAGAGCTTAATTATAATGGTTCTACTTATAGTGGATTAGAGGCAATTAAGAATTTTGTAGAGCAATATAAAAAACAAGAAGAATATGTTGAGCAAAAGATTCTCCAAGATTCAACCCATTAAAAAATAGATTTATATATTATTACTCTTTCTTCTCTTATATATGAAACTCCGAGAAGTCAAGAAATATTTACAAGACAAAAAGCTTGATGCAATCATATTATTTAACAAGGACCGTAATTTCAGGTATTTTGTGCAAGAGGATTTTGAGCACGGCATAATGTTCTTGACAAGAAAGGATAATTATTTGTTTGTTTCAAGGCTTTACAAGCCGCGTTTCCCTGGCTTCAGAGCAGTCCAGTGGGAGGATTTTAAAAAGGATTTCAGGGCTTTTGTTAAAAAGCATAGAATTAAGAGGATTGGTTATAACAGCCAGGGCATTCTTTTAAAACAGAAACATTTGTTATCCAGGCATTTCAGGGTCGGGGATGTTTCTGGCTTCTTAGAAGGACTGAGGCAGGTTAAGACAAGAACAGAGGTTGAGCATATCAGAAAGGCCTGCAAAACTGGGGACAAAATCTTTAAGATGATAGTTTCTGATTTCAAATTCAAGACAGAGCAAGATATTGTCAGGTTTATTAAGATAGAGGCGCTGAAAGCAGGCACAGAAATCGCTTTTGAGCCCATAGTCGCAAATGCGGGAAACGCAGTAGTTGCTCATCACAACCCGCAGGGCCGGCTCAGGAGAGGCTTTCTGATAATGGACTTTGGCATAAAATACAAGGGCTACTTGTCAGATATGACAAGGACTGTTTTCCTGGGAAAGCCCAACAAAGAGGAAAGTGCCTTGTATGAAAAGGTTGTTAGCATCCAGGAGGCATGCATGCAAAAAGCAAGAGTTGGGATGAAAGCAGAAAATCTTTATGATTATGCTCTTAAGCTTTTTGGCAGGGACAAGAAGTACTTCGTGCACGGGCTTGGCCACGGCATAGGGGTTGAGATTCATGAGAAGCCAGGCATAGGCAGGTCAAGGGACGTGTTGAGCAAGGGAAGTGTATTCACGATTGAGCCGGGTTATTATAATCCCAAGCTCAAGATAGGCATAAGAATAGAGGATGATGTTTATCTTGGCGACAAAAAAGAGGTTTTGACGAGGAGTGCAAAAGAGCTGATTTACCTGAAGATTAGATAGTAATTTATTTGTTTTTTTCGGCTTGTTTACGCTCTTCGCGGTACATTCCAACAGCCTCTCTTAGTTCTTTTTTTGTTAATTTTCTTATGTAATTTCTTCCGAACTTATCTTGAAATAATCCTCTGCCAACACTAACTCTCATGTTTAGGTCATATCTTCTTAGCCATTCTTCATATGTGAGTAAAGGTTCCTCTCCGAACCGTCTATAATATTCTTTTTTTGTTGACATTTGCATATAAATTCGTTTTCCTTTTACTGTTTCTTCTGCTACGTCAGGGCTGTATCCTTCTGAAATAAGTTTTTCTTTTCTTAATTCACGACCTTTTTTTTTCTTTTGTTTCATAAAGATAGATAAATGCGGCTGTGAGTATGCTCCCACTTATGAGGCTTGTTCCAGCACCTAAAAAATCTCTTCTTGTGATTTCTTTTTTTTCATTTATTTTTTTCTCAAGCATATATGTTCACCTTTAGTTTTGTAAAAGAAGAAGACATATATAAATTCAAGTTGTCATTTTTTGCGACAACTATTTAAATCAGAGGGTTTTACTAGTACTTATGCTTGAAAAACTTCAGAAACTGGGCTTATCAGAAAGAGAATCTCATATTTATCTTGCTCTTGTTAAACTAGGCGAGTCAACAGCCAATCAATTAGCTAAGCAAACTTCTTCAAATAGAACAGTAACATATAATGTTCTCCAGCAATTAGTTGAAAAAGGTCTTGTATCCTATGTCAGGAAGGAAGGAAGAAGATTTTACCTGATATCAAACCCAGAAGCCCTTAAGGCTTCCTTAAAAGAAAGAGAGGAAATAGCTGATGACCTGATTTCAGAGATAGACAAGATAAAACCAGTTCCTGCATCTTTTAAGAACGTTGAAACCTATGAGGGTTTGGAAGGTATGAATGTTATTTTTAATGAGATAAGAAGAGCAAAAAAACTAAAAGTGCTTAATGCAACTGGTTTAATATTCAGACACTTAAGATGGATTGCAGGTCATATTGTGAAGGACATGGAGAAATATGGAAAACCAAGAGTCATTGCTAACCCTTCTATGAAAAAGACTCCTCTTGCCAAATTTAAGGGCATAGTTGTAAAATACCTTCCTAAACAAGCAGAGAACTATGCAACAACTTTTATTTTTGATAGTAAAATAATAATACAGGTTCTTAAGGACAAGCCTTTTCTTATAAAAATAGAGAATAAAGAGATATTTGAGGGCTATAAAAAAGATTTTGATGTGTTATGGTCCAAACTTTAATTCAAAACCGGCTTTGTGTAAAAAGTCCTACTTTGCTTACTGCAACACTATACTTCGTATATCAACGCAGATAAGCTCCGTCATGGCAGTTAGCATTATTGCCCTGCAAAATGCTAACAATAATGCCAACGACGAACTTTCTACGCAAAGCCTTCAAAACCACAACCTTTATTAATCATTTTCTTGTATTTTTCTCTTATGAAGTATAATCTTAAGGCTTTTAACAGCGCTGTTAAATATTATGAAAAACATTTGAAAAAGTTCAGGAAAAAAAATATCTTTGTTGTTCTTGATGCTGGAAATGAAAAAGCTTTTTTTTCTATTGCTCCTCTTAGCAGGGCGGCCCATAATCTGGATTGCGACATGGCTGTCAGGGTCATCCAGAAAACATCAAAGTCCCTTGACGCCTTGATTGATGTGTGGAATCTTTTTGACAAGGTAAGAGCAGATGAGAAAAGCAAGAAGAGCAAAAAGAGTGAGAAAGACAGGCAGAAGACCAGGGCTTTGGATGAATTCATAAAAGTCGTTGACAAGAAAGCCAGGGGAAAGTTCAGAAAGATTTTCAGGCGGCCTGATCTTTTTGTTAGGGCGAGCAACAAGGAGTTCATTACCAACCAGGGATTTAGGATGGGTTTTAAGCCTGCTTGGTTCAAAAAATATAAGTGGAATGAGTTATTGGAAACCGCCAAGATTATCTGGGACCAGGTGTACAACCTGAAAAAAGATGAGCGAGCGGGCCTGGGCTTTGATCTGATAAGAAAAGCCAAGGACATAGAATACCCCTTAGAGGATTACCTGGATTCATACGCAATTGTCAGGGCAATGTTCATTGCCTGCTCTGCTAATAAGAAGAGCATGGCAAGCTGCACTTCAAGAAAAACACTGCTAGATGATTCCGAGAGGAGCAGCGAACTGGCATCTACCCTGCTGGGCTGCGAACTGGAAAAAGACATTGATGAGCCTGTTTTCAAGAAGTACAGGAAGCTCTCATCCCTGCTCAAGCTTGAGCGCTGTGAGACCAATGACGCAACTTTTTTTATCAAAGGAGAAGGGTTTCCTGGCAAGCACATCCTCGGCGAGACAATCGGCTACCCTACTCCTGACAGGAAGAGCAGGTGGGATTCGCCAGGAGGGATAATATACCAACTACCCTGGGCTCCGCAGACCAAGGCGGACAAGAGAGGACCTTTGTGCCGGCTGGGATTCACAGACACTCTTCCCATTGACATATTCATTGAGAGTTGCAGGATTGACTGGATGGAAATGCAGAAAAAGAATGATGCGCTGATAAAAGCAGTCAACCAGTCTGAAAAGATTATCGTGGAATCTGACAAGACCAACCTAATAGTATTCCTAGAATCAAGGAAAGGAAAGAGGAGGATGCCTCTTAGCTCGGGTGTTGAGACCAGGACCAAAATAGACCTGTTTTACCTGAAAAAGAATATAAAGGCAGGCACTTACGCCAATATTCCCGGGGGAGAGATGTTTGTAACGCCAGAGTATGTTAAAGGAACCTTGGTCGGCGACGTGGTCATTAATGTTGACAAGAGCTATGTCCTGGACTCAAAAAATCCCCTTGTAGTGCGGTGTGATGAAAAAGGATACAAGATAATAAGGGGGCCTGGGAGAATTATAAAGAAGATAAAAGAGAAAAAACAAGAAGCCATGAAAGTCCTGAAAAAACAAGAGAAGCACAAATCCCTGCCTAAAGAGATTATTAAGATGAAAAAAGACAATTATAATAAGATTGGTGAATTTGCAATTAACACCAACCCCAAGGCCCGGCTGTGCAACTACCTTATTGTTAATGAAAAGATTGCAGGCATGATACATCTCGCCCTTGGCTCAGGCTTTGAGGATGACAGGGCCAGTATTTATCATTACGACATTGTTATTAATGCAAAAGAGCAGAAACTCGATATTTACGGGTTGAAAAAAAAGGAGAAAATCAGGAAAAGCAAGAAGAGTGGCAAGAGCAAAAAGAACAAGCAGCAAGGCGAGGAGAAAGTCTGGATGATGAGAAAAGGAAAGCTTGTGTTCTGATTAGTTTTTGCAAAATTCGTCGCAGCCGTTGTTTACGTCGCCTACCTTTTTTAGGTAGGTACATGATGTCATGTACAAAATTTTTTTTGTTTTGTACAATCAAAAACGAAGTATATTTTTGTATCGGCGGAGTTTTGCGAACTAAGTGAGCAAAGAGGAGCAGGATTTTGCAACAAACCCCGGTGGGGTCAATGGATTTAAAAAGCAAAGAGTAAGGTTTATAAATCCAAGCCTATTTGCTGGTAGCAATGGTGAGTCCGCACGATCTTAAAAGCTCTTTTTTCTCCTATACAACTTCTTCGCATGAGTTGGAACAGGAGAATAGACTGCTAAAAGAGACCCTGTCTCAGCTCAGGGAAGAGCTTGAGAGGTTCAGGAGCCCGGCACTGATGATTGCTGAGGTTGTGGACATACTTGAAAACGATGCAATCATAAGCCTTCCTAACGGCAACAAGTTCCTGGTCCAGGTTTCCAAGGGCATAAAAAACCTTTATCCTGGAGAGAATGTGCTGGTGGAGCAGAGGAATCTTACTATTATAAAAAAGGTTTCTTCTTCAAAAAAATTCAATGTTGAAAAATTCGTAATAATGGAGAAGCCGGAGGTTAAGTGGTCAGAGATAGGCGGCCTCGAATCCCAGACACAGGAGATAAAAGAAGTCATAGAGCTTCCCCTGAAAAAGCCAGAGCTCTTCAAGAAGATCGGGATACAGCCACCCAAAGGCATCCTGTTGCACGGCCCGCCAGGCACAGGAAAGACCCTGCTGGCAAAGGCAGTTGCCAGTTCAACCAAGAGTACGTTCATAGAGATTGTGGGTTCTGAGCTGGTGCAGAAGTTTATTGGTGAAGGTGCCAAGCTGGTCAGAGAGGTGTTTGAACTGGCCAAGCAGAAGGCTCCGAGCATAGTATTCATTGATGAGCTGGACGCCTTGGCAGCCAGAAGAATGGACATCGGCACCAGCGGCGAAAGAGAGGTGCAAAGAACATTCATGCAGTTTCTGGCAGAGATTGACGGGTTCAAGCCCCTGGCTAATGTAAAAGTCATAGGGTGCACCAACCGCCTTGACATCATGGATCCTGCTGTGCTCAGGCCTGGCAGGCTTGACAGGCTCATAGAAGTGCCTATACCTGATGATTCCAGTCTAAAGGAGATATTCAAGATTCACAGCAAAAAGATGACTCTTGACAAGAAGATTAAAAAGGACGCTCTTATCAAGAAGATGAAAGGGTTCTCAGGAGCAGAAATAAAAGCTGTGTGCACAGAAGCAGGCTACTTTGCCATAAGGAACAAGAGAACTAAGATTAACAATCAGGACTTCTTGTGCGCTATTGAAAAGGTCAAGCAGGAAGAGCTTGACGGCGATGAGTTCGCAGGGATGTTCGGATGAGCATTTTCTTATAAAGATTTATAAACCTGATTAAACTATTTTTTCTTGGGGCGCGCAATGATTTTGTGAACACCCAAGGAGGCCTCTGGCTGATGACTGACGGACGTAACTTATGAGCACGCCTCTTCCAAAAAAACAAAGAAGTATCATGATAAAATTATTATAATAGATTAGTATAATTATTCTCATTCTATACGAGTTTAAAGTCTATGCACAGCCTGTACTCCCGGGGCGCGGCTTGTCCGCACTTGACTGTTCTTAATACCCTGCATTTCTTGTTATTTTTCCTGCAGGCCTTTTTTATCTTTTCAACACTCTTGTCCTCTTCGCCCTCTCTCTGGAAGTCATAGAAGTGAATGACTGCTGCTTTCCTGGCAACACCAAGAGCTGTGTTCAGGTAGTCAGATGCGGATTTGGGCAGGGGCATAATTATCCTGTCGAATTTCTTGTTAAGCCTGGGCACAATATTCTTTACGTTACCAAGAAACACACTGGTATTGTTGAGCTTGTTAATCAACATGTTCTCCAGGGCATAGTTGTGGGCTGCAGGATTGATTTCAACGCCTGTGACCTGCCCGGCATCAGTGTTCTTGGCAATAACGCAGGTGTAGGGGCCGCAGCCAGAGAACATTACCAGGACTTGCTCGCCTTTTTTTACCTGCTTGTAAATTCTTTTCCTCTCATTGCTCAGCCTAGGAGAGAAGTAGACCTTTTCCACGTCGAGCTTAAAAACCACGTTGTTCTCCCTGTACTCAGCCTCCCTGGTTTTTTCTCCTGCAAGATATTTTAGTTTCTGGGTTCTGAACACTCCTTTGTGCTTGCCTTTTCTCAGCACTGTCCTGATGTTCTTATTCGTGTTCAGCACTTCCTTGGCAATGAGTTTTTCTTTCTTTTCCAGTTCATTTGGGATTTCAAGGATGGCAATGTTGCCTATTACATCCATGGCTGTCCGCAGGACCTCTAAATCCTTTTTGCTCAGTTTCCTGGATAGCGAGCCTTTTAGGCTGGGACGCAGGTTTTTTTTCTTCAGAAGCTTATGAATCAATTTGTGCTTTTTGTGCCATGTCCTAAACCTTTTTTTCACAGGAAAATAAACATAGTCCCCGTCCTTCTTTAAGCAGTGCGACTTGTCAAGCAAGCCTTTTTTTACCAGCTCTTTTTTTTCTTTTTCTGCCTGGTTCACAGGCACTTTTAAACAGAGCGCGCTCATAATTATAGAATAGTGATGCAAGGTTTTTAAATGATTGGTTTTTTTTTGTAGTAGATGATTTTAATCTAAGAGTTGATTATACGATACGAGAATATACAAGAAAACATAAGAAACCATAAATCACAGCAGTATCAGCACTGCACCGATTATCATAACTGTGCACGCCAGGCTTCTTCTCAGGATGTGTTTTTCATGGAACAATTCTCCTCCAAGCAGGGTCGCAAAGAGGGCTGACAATCTTTTTATAGGGATTGCCAAGCTTACCAGTACTCCTGGCAGAGAGATTGCATAGTGCTGGGCCAGCCTGTAGCCAAGGGCGAGCACGCCTGCGAGCAAGAGCCATTTCCAGTTGTTTTTCAGGCCTCTTTCAATCCCTTTGAATCCGTCGTGGAAAAAGAGCATCATGAGCACAAAGTTAACTCCTATAAAGAAATGGATTAAGGCTATGAAGGTAAAGACCGGCACGCCCATGCCTCCGTCGATTGGCGCGCCTATGATTTTCTTGTTTATCACGCTGCAAAGCGCGTATAAGAATAGTCCTAGGAAAATGTGCTTGGTATGCTTTATTCTCAGGATGTGCTTGAAGGGCTCCAGGATGTTCTGGTGGGCGTGGCTTTCGAGGAGGTATGCTCCTATTACAATCAAGATTATGCCTGCTGCCTGGACAAGTGTCATGTTCTCTCCGAGCAGGATTACAGCGATTATGGCTGTGAACACAGGGCCGAACACGAGTAAAGGGCTGTTACCAGAGATGGCTATGTGGCGCAAAGCCTTGGCTATGAATAAGAATGCAAGGGCACTCAGAAGTGACGCCAAGTAGATTAGTTCTATTGCCTTGAGACTTAGCACATGATTTTGTGACAAGAAAAAAACACGGGATGGACAACACTAGTGTAATTAATGAGAGGCTGGCTGAGAATTCCATGA
>CAYRRQ010000034.1:0-9303 GCA_964426715.1 uncultured Methanosarcinales archaeon | reverse complement strand
CCCTCCAAATAGCAAATATTTAAAAAGACACAAACAAACAAGAAAGTGTATGAAGCTCGTATTTCACGGAGCTGCAAGAGAGGTGGGAAGAAGCTGTATTGAACTCCAAACCCAAGGAGACCGCTACCTCCTGGATGCAGGCATCAAATTCAAAGAAGGAGGCTTTGCCTATCCAGAAGAAGTAATCAACCTGCCAGACATAGATGGCTTGTTCATAAGCCACGCCCACCTGGACCACACAGGCGCACTCCCAATGTTTGAGCACTACAACGTAATCTGCCCCATATACTGCACCAAGCTTACCTATGCAATTACCAAGATACTTCTCAAGGACTCCTATAAGATTGCAAGGATAAGAAACCTGCACCCCGCGTATAACAAGACCGACCTGAAAGAAGTAAGCAAGGACGTGAGGTTTGCAAAATACGACAAGGAGTACAAGCACAGAAAAATAAGGTTTACCCTGAAAAACGCGGGTCACGTGCCAGGTAGCGCAATGACTCTGATAAGAGCAGAAGAAAAGAAAATTCTTTACACAGGTGACACCAAACTAAGAACCACAGAAATCATTAAAGGCGCGCACACAGAATACAAGGACGTGGACGCACTCATAATAGAGAGCACTTATGGCTCCAAGGAGCTGCCTGACAGGGACAAGACAAGGGAAGCCTTTCTTGACAAAATACAGGAAGTAACCAATAGGGGCGGCTCAGTCCTTATACCAGTATTTGCTCTGGGAAGAGCCCAGGACGTGCTTGTAATGCTGTCCCAAAGAAAATTCAAGACACCCGTTTATTTCGATGGGATGGGCAAGAAAATAACTCACAGAATCCTGACCACGCCCGACCCCTATATTAACAACAGAGCTGTCCTGAAAAAGATGTATGAGCGGGGCGCAGATCGCATAGGAAGTGTCAGGCACAGGCAGCAAGCCATGCAAAGCCAGGGCATATACGTGACTACGAGCGGGATGATGCAGGGCGGGCCTGTACTTGCATACTTCAAGGAAATGTGGCACGACCCAAAGAACGCGGTACTGCTAACAGGCTTTCAATGCAAGAGGACCAATGGAAGAAACCTCTTGGAACACGGATACGTCTACATTGACGGATGGAAGACTTATGCCAAGTGCGAAGTAAAAAAATATGATTTCTCAGGTCACGCAGACAAACAAGACCTTAGGGAAATAATTACCCGGATTAACCCCAAGAAACTAATATTGCAGCATGGAGACCCAGAGGGAGTTGAAGCCATGAGGCGCTGGGCAGAGCAGCAAGGCAAATACGAGGTTTATGCTCCTGAGATAGGAGAAGAAATAAAGATATGAAAAATAAAGATATAAAACATGATTATGATTTGAAACAGTTAAAACTTAAACAGGAGGCTTAAACACATGAGTCCAGAAATGCATAAACAAAACCAGGGAGAACTGGAAAAATTCATGAAAGCCATGACTGATGAAAGCCGGAATATAATGAGGGACCTGATGGAAATAGACGACTATCTGGCATCACTTCAGGATAAGCTAGAACTAAAAGATGTGGACAAGCAGAGCCTGATAAAAGAAATACAAGACCTCAGACTAAGAATAGGCGTGCTTGAAAGAGAGGATAAGAGAGAGCTCAGCGAAGAAGAAGTCGCCACCACGCTGCTGGAGAAACTAAAGAAATGGGTGGAAGAAGCAGTTTGAGATTAGGAGCGCCCCTGCCGGGATTTGAACCCGGGTTACAGGCTGTCTGCATACTAAGCCGCGGTTTTGAGGCTTTTTCTCTTATTCTTATACCGCAAGCCTGCGTCTTATCCAGACTGGACCACAGGGGCAAGTTATTTTGGTGTTGCAATTGTTGATGGCGCTCTTCTACCAACACAAGGACCGTCTCTGACCTTAAACCCTGCTTTCATCATGTTCTCTCTTGCATTTCTTGCACATGAAAAAGTGGTGAGCACGCCGTTGTCCTTGATAAGTCTTCTTAGCTCCTTAAAAAAGCTTTCTGTCCAGAGCTCAGGATTCTTCTTAGGGCTGAAAGGGTCGTGGAGTATGATGTCAAAACCCGGCTCTAAATGCTTTACTAGCTGCTCTGCTCTTCCCAGCAAAACCCTTATGATTATACCTTCCTTGTTGTATTCAAGCATTTTTGCTGTGCCTTTGTTTTCTGGGGTTAGCTGTTCTGCTAGGTCCTTGATTACATGATAGGTTTTTATTAAGGGGTGCATGTCCTTAATCTTTAGCAATATACCAGGGTCTTTTTCCAAGCCTGCAATGCTTATCCTGCAGTTCAGGCTGGCTTCCAAAACTTTGTCCAGCACAGCCCCTGAATTGTATCCCAGCCCGAACCCGACATCCAGGATGCTTATCTCGTCCTTGTTTCTCAGGTCAACTATTTCAAGGGCTGGCTCAACAAACTTCTTATAAGCTTCTTCCACAGCTCCACTCACAGAATGATAAGTCTCATCGTATTCCTTGCTGTGTAGGGTTATGCTCTTATCACGTGTCACTACTTCTTTCATTATAAGCCTTGGAGAAACCTATTGGCTTATATAAATAATCCTATTATCCCAAGAATTAATCCAGTGATAAAAAAGCCAGAGTATTGCTTGAGCACGCCCAGGCTCGCATTTACCAAGACCTTTTTTTTATCATTTTTCTTCATCCTGTCAAAGCCTGCCAGGTTTTTTGCGCTCTTAAAGTGTTTTGTATTAAGCAGGAAGAGGCTTCCAACAGGAAAGCCGTAAAGAAATATCAGTGGCGCTATGAGTGTGAAGCCGTTGTAATGCCAGGAAAGGAAAAAGACTATTCCAAGAGCATAATAATAAAGGGTTTGCCAGAACTTTGAAAAGCTGAAAGCAATTATTATGCCTGCAACTATTAGCACGAACAACAAGGACGGGTTAGAAGCAAAGAATATTAAGAGTATTACCAGGTACAGGGCGTGCCTGAAGATAACCAGGTATTTCCTGCTGTCCCTTAATTCTTCTCTTGCAAAGCAGCCTGTGAAGAGGCCGAGGATTACGCCCAGGAATACGAGCAGCAAGAGTATCAGGTATGTAAGCATAGAATAATAAGTAAGGAGCAGTGTTTATAAAGATTTTCATATGGTTGGGTTTGTCCTGAATATTAGCGTCATTACTTTGTGAGCAATGCCAGGATTCCTCGTAAGAAACTCTGAAGAATAAAAAAATTCTTTTTTTGTTTGTTTAACCTTCTTAATTTTTTCATTGCGAACCCGACGCAGAGCGAACGTATGCGAGCGCATTCAGGACAAACCCATTCTAAAGGAATTTATTGGTCAGGATACAAAAAACTTTTTATATTATTATGCTTAACCAATACTCAACATGAGCAAAAAATATCCTTCGCACCCCTATGAAAGGCTTTTCTGGTGGGCTATAGTCATAATAATTATTTTATTACTAATCATTATTTATTCTTGCGGTCTGAGTTAGAAAGAGAGGGATGATTATAACAGAATAACCTATTAGAATATTACTAGAATATATTGGGGATGGTTTTATTACTTGGGTTTTTTCTCAGCTTTGCCCTCTGCAGGCTTTGCATCAGATTTTTCTGCTGGCTTTCCGGTTTCAGGCTTTTGCCCAGAAGCCCCTTCTTCTTTTTCCTCAGGCGCAACCTCGTTAATAACAGGCAGGGGTATTTCTTCTTCTTCAAGCCTCTTCCTGATCTCCCTGTTCTCCTGGCCTTCCATCTCCTTGAGAATAGCCTTGGCTTTGTCCAGGAACTCTTCTCTTCTCTTAGCCAGCTCTTCCTGCATCTTCTTTTTCTCTTCCTCAATCTCCTTGAGCTCCTCGGCTGTGAGCTCTGTCTTCTCCTCTTTTATCTGCTTGTCATACTTGCCCTGGTCCACGTCTCTCAGGGCTTCTGTTCCATGCTTTTTCTCTACTTTTACACCCATGGAATTACAGGTTCCGATAATCTCCCTGACCCTGGCCTTTAAATCCTTGCCCGTTAGAGAGTCCTCTTTCATCTTAGCAATCTTTATTATCTGCTCGATTCTCAGGTCTGCGATGTGCTCTAACGGGTTGCTCGCTGCTTTTTTTATATTAGCCTCTTTTTTTATTAGCTCAGCAGCAGGCGGCGTGCCTACAGAAATCTCAAATTCCTTTGTATCAGTGTCAATAGTTACCTTGACAGGCACCTGCATGCCCTTGAAATTGCCGGTCTTATTATTAATATCAGCCACTACCTGGCCTATGTTCACTCCCATAGGGCCGAGGGCTGGTCCTAGCGGAGGCGCAGCTGATGCTTTTCCCCCTTCTACAAGTGCTTCAACAGTTTCCTTAGGCATATTTAATCACGTATAATCTTAATATTATGTTTAATCACGAGAATTAAATAACTATTTAAAAAGGTTTTGGAAGCAAAATTATTCCTCCTTATCATCATCTCTCCTGATGACCTTGACTGCGTCCATCTTTACAGTGATTGGGATTGGGACGGCTGCTTCGAGTAGCTCTACAACCACTTCTTCCTTGGACTTGTCAATCCTGGTAATCTTGCATTTCTCCCTCTTAAACGGTCCGCTGATAATCTCTGCAATATCATTCTTCTTTATATTAACCTCTTTCTTGACCTGTTCGAGCATGTGCTCTATCTCCTTGTAATCCACCGTACTGGGCAGCAAACCCCGCGCGTAGGGTACGCCAAAAGCTGCTTTTTCTGCGTCTGCACGGCTTCCTGCTTCTAAGAATATGTAGCTTCTCATGCCGTGAGGCCTGATGATTGAGTAAACATCAAGTTTCTTCCTGGCAGCATTGCTGCTCACAAAATCCATGACCTGGTCCTCGCGGTTAGCAGTGGTTCTAAGAGCAAAGATTTTGGGCTCATCAATCTTTTTCTCAGGCTCCTCGTCTGTCTTCTCCTCTTTTTCTTCCTCTTGTTTTTCTTCTGCTTGTTCTTCTTGTTTTTCTTCTCTTGGTGTTGCTCCCTTAATTTGCAGCCCAGGCCCCTGATTAGAGGCTTTGCTAGGCTCTTGTTTTTCTTCCTGCTCTTTTTCTTCCTGGTCCTTGCCAGCTGCTTGTTTATCCTCTTGTTCTTGGTCTTCTGCCATTATTATCATCCTTATTATCCTGTTATTAGTTGTTTTATGATGTGAAGTATGAAGCCAACAAGACCGATTACTAGTATGCCCAGGCCTGAGACCTTGGCAATGGTCAGGAATTCCTGCTTGTCAGGCTTGCGCGTAACCCTGAGAACCCGCCTGGTCTGAAACCAGAAATCCTTTAGCTTCTTCCCCATCTTCATCATACGATCCCCCGCTAATGCTTTTTTTAATTTTGTTTTTAGTCCACGAATTCTATTCCCAGCTCGTCTTCAATCTCCCTTTTCTGCTCTTTATCACTACCCTTGGTTCTTCCCCCGAGTATCTGGCTGCTCTTAACACCGGTCACTATGATAAGGGTTCGGATAGTGCCTTCCAGGTCGTCGGTTATAAGAGAACCCCATATGAGCCTGGCATCCTCGTCAAGCTTCATGCTCACTGTCTCAACCACTTTCCTGGCCTCGTCAAGGGTCATGTCTGGTCCTCCGGCAACATTAATCAGAGCGCCGTTAGCACCACTAATATCCACGTCAAGCAAGGGGTTCTGAATGGCTTTTTCAACGCTTTCAACAGACCTGTTCTCAGTGTCTGACTCACCTACCCCTATGAGGGCTACGCCGCCGTTTCCCATGACTGCTCTTATGTCTGCAAAGTCCAGGTTTACCAGGCCTGCCCTGGTTACAAGTTCTGCCACTCCCTTAACACTGTTAGTCAGTATCTCGTCCGCCACTTTAAAGGCTGTGTGCAAAGGCAGGTCAGGAGCCAGTTCCAGGAGCTTATCATTGGGTATGACTATGAGTGTGTCCACGCTCTTCTCAAGCTTTTCCAGGCCCATAACAGCGTTCTCATAACGCCTGTGCCCTTCCATAGCAAAAGGAAGAGTAACAACTGCCACTGTCAAGGCTCCGAGCTTCTTAGAGACGTCTGCTATTACAGGAGCGCTGCCTGTTCCTGTTCCTCCGCCCAGGCCGCAGGTTATGAACACCATGTCCGCGCCCTGCAGGTGCTGCTTGATGTCGTGTTCTGACTCCCTGGCAGCTTCTTCTCCAACTTTGGGGATGCTGCCGGCACCGAGTCCCTTGGTAATTTCTTTTCCGAGCAGGATTTTCTTGTCAGCAGAAGTGTAGAGCAGGTCCTGGGCGTCAGTATTAACAGCAATAGTCTCAGCCCCGACAATGCCCACCTCTGACATACGGTTGATTGTGTTATTGCCTCCTCCGCCAGCACCCACAACCTTGATAGTGGCTTTTTGTTTGGATAATAATTCTTCCAGCTCCTCATCAAGCACGTTCTTATTGTCCGCGCGGCTCATCTCCT
The DNA here is from genome assembly GCA_964426715.1 of uncultured Methanosarcinales archaeon. GTDB lineage: Archaea > Nanobdellota > Nanobdellia > Woesearchaeales > SM23-78 > SM23-78. Next base: position 2,929 of record CAYRRQ010000034.1, on the reverse strand, counting down.
TAATATTATTGTCTTCTTCTGCCAACTTAACAGCACCTCCTCCTTGATTATGATTAAAAAATCGTTTTTCCTTACCATCTCATCAGTGAAAAGAGTTTATAAATCTTTCTTTTCTTTGGCTTTGTTCTGAAAGTTCGTCGCCGCCACAATTGACCTGAATGTTAATGAAGGTCGGCGCAACGAAGCTTTGCGAATTGCTTTTAATGAACAAAGCGAAGTAGGACTTTCAGGACTCAGCCTCTTCTTTGGCTTCATTACTTTTCTTATTGTCTTTCTTATCATTCCCAGCTTTCTTGAACTTCATGTCCTCAAGCCCGATTAACTCTTTGGCATCATAGACTAATGGCTTTACTAGTTTTTCAGGCACGTCTGACTTGACACTGACTATTGCCTTGTTATCCCCTACCTTGACATCCTCAAAAGGAAGGCCTACCAGTTCAAGCCAGCCCTTGGTCTTCTCAGCAGGGTCCTCTACAACCCTCCTGACATTCACGTCGTACACCAAGTCCTTGCCAGCCAGGGGGTGGTTAAAATCCACGATTACCCTGCCGCTGCTCACAGTGCGCACAACGCCCAGCTGGTTGTCCACATTCACTTCCAGGCCCACATAAGGCTTGACATTATCCTTTGAAAACAAGCGCATAGGAATAAGCTTTAACAGGTCAGCTGTTTTCCTGCCAAAACCGTCCTCTGCTCTGACCTCAAAAGTGTATCTGCCAGGCTTCCTGCCAATCAGCTTGTCATCCAGGCCCTTAACCAAATGCTTCTGGCCCAGGCATACAATAACCGGCTTGTAAACATGCTTGGAACTATGAATATTGCTGTCCTTTGCGACCTGCTCGCTGGTAGTGTCAAAGACTACCTTGTCATCCTTGAGCCTGCCAGTATAATCCAGTTCAATAAAATCTCCTTTCTTAAGCATTTCTAACTACCTCGTGCTTAACACCTTAATGCAAGAGAAGTTTCTCGTGCACAAAGAGGATAGAACAATCTTTTTAAAGGTTTCGATTCAGTGGGGGTGCGTTCAAAAAATCCTACTTCGCTGACCTTAACCCTAAACTAAAGTTATAGGAACAAAGTCAGCTACGTCGTGCCAGTTACCATTACTGCTACGCAGCATGGCAACAATAATGGCAACGACAAACTTTTTAAACGGTGCCGATTCAGTGGGTAAGCCCGGGGTTAGATTTATAAATCACTTCTTATTATCTTGTTGACATGAGATTTGCAACTAATGCTTTTATATTTCACAAGGGAAAGCTATTGGTCATAAACCATAAAAGGCTTGGCAGATGGATGCATGTTGGCGGACATGTAGAAGAAGGAGAATTCTTTGATGAGTCCTTAAAAAGGGAGATTAAAGAAGAGGTTAACCTCAATGTGGAGGTCATAGACCTAACTGATTTTAAGCCAAGAAAGATTCAGAATCATGTCATACTAAAACAGCCTTTTTATATTCATGGAAAAGAGCGTGGTCACGACAGGATTATATGCCTTGATTACCTGTGCATTGCTAAAAAACCTGTGAATGTAAAAATCTTGGAATCAGAAATAACAGGTTACAAATGGATTGAAAAAAAAGAAGTTAATGATTTGCAAACCACGGATTTCTTTAAAGAGCTTGCTCATAAAGCATTTGAGATTTATAAGATAATCGTTTCTTAATAATAGGGTATGCCCCGAGCGGGATTTGAACCCACGTCTTCGCCTGTCTCTAGATTTGCTCTTCGAGAGGGCAAAATGATTGGTTGCCCAACCTAAGGGGCTCCGGTCAAAGACTATGAGCCTCTTGTTTTTGGTTTGCTCAAAAACTTAAGGTTTTTGGCACACAAAATCTTTGATTTTGTTGAAGCTTTTGGCTCTGACCAAAAGGTTACCGGGCTACACTATCGGGGCATACAAAAAAAAATTTTGTGCATACAATTAATCATTCTTGTGAATCTCAACAAACTTCTTAAAGCTTCGGTTAAAAGTCTTTTCAACATCATCAGGGAAGCAGCACGCGGGCAGCTCGTTCAGGCTTAAATGATATTTTATGCACTCGCAGCAGTTGCCTTTCTTGTCGCAAGGCTCATAAGTGCAGTTGCAGTGCTCTAAGTTCTCTTGTTTTTTCTCGCATTCCATTGGTATGGGTCCAGAGGGATTCGAACCCCCGACCACTCGGTAACTCCATTAAGGATTAAGAGCCGAGTGCTCTGCCGGACTAAGCTATGGACCCGGTAATTTTAAGGGACTAAGCAAGCCAGAGGTGAGCGCATGTCGCTTGTTGGGTGTCAAGTGACGGTAATCACTTGCCGTGGCTAAGCTATGGACCCGGTAATTTTTTTAAGGGATAGTATCTTCTCGTAGATTAGGATTTTATTTATATATGTTTCTATGCCTTGTCAGAACTCTTACCATTTCTTGTTTATATTCAGGCTTATGTAAGGCACCTTCTTAGAGCTGCCTGGATAAGCATCCACGCCTGCGTTTATGCTTGCGCCTTTGAAAAATTCTTTGTAAGCCTTTAAGCTTACCTTGTGGGTTTTTATTATGTGCTGGTCCTGGTCTCGCACGTAGGAAAGGCTTATCTTGTCTATTAGGATGCCCGGTTCATAGTCAATATTTGCAGAGGTTTTTGTTCTTCCAGGCATAAATAATTGTTTTAGATTTACCATGGTCTTGCTAAATTTTTTTTGCATAGAATAACTATATTCGTGGTTGGTTAAGTTGCAGTAAATCTGTGTGAATACCCCGACTACTGGGACTGTGGTTGAAACAGTGCCTTTTATCACGTTTTTGCTTATTATGGTTTCAAGGCTGGTGTTCCTGACCTTTCCCTTAAGCCTGGCTGTGAATACTTGGTTCTTAGGATTATAGTTCATGTCTGCAGAGAAGTCTTCTAGGCTTCCGCTTATGGTAAGGTTGTTTATCCCCCTGTACTTGTCCA
>CAYRRQ010000033.1:0-9670 GCA_964426715.1 uncultured Methanosarcinales archaeon | reverse complement strand
TTTCTCATCTTGGTTTTTCTTTTTGGTTTCTGGGCTTAAATAATTTCTGGAATTTAATAAAAATTACAAACAAAGAAATAGGGTAAATACACTTTATTAATCCTCCGAACTACGTACAACTAAAAAGAAGTTCAAGCTTTATGATGTACTAATGTGAATTTAGTCATGTTTTTAAGCGAGCAAATTAGGGTAGGATTATGCGACAAACCTTCTAAACAAATTAGAACACTCAGGTGCGCACTTCTATCTCGTCATAGTATTCTGCCAGTTCTTTTTTTAATTCTTCTAATTCTTCTCTTGTGTAAGGCGGCTTGTTTTTCAAGCTCTCATCCATTACTCCGGGCATGGACTTGAACTGCTGCAAGCAGTACTTCTTGCTGCCTTTGAGAAGCTCGCCTATTTTGTGCAGGTCTTGCTTACTGAGCAGGCAGGGCAGAACAGTGGTTCTGAACTCGTATTCTATATTGCTCTTCTTGATTATGCTTATGCTCTCCGTGATGGCTTCAGTATCTGCTTTTAAGCCAACGACATCCTCATACTTACCAAGGGGGGCCTTGACATCCATTGAGATGTAGTCTACCAAGCCTTTTTTTATCAGCCCGGCTATCATGTCCGGGTTGGTGCCGTTGGTGTCCAGCTTTACTTTTAGTCCGATGTCCTTGACCTTTTTGAGGAAGAAGGGCAGGTCTGAGTGCAGGGTAGGCTCTCCTCCTGTCACGACCAGGCCGTCTATGAATTTTTTTCTTCTTAGCAGCTCTGACAATATTTTCTCGGGCTTTATCTCTGGAAGCTCACTAGAATTCATTACCAGGCCCTGGTTATAGCAGTACCTGCATCTGAAGTTGCACTTGGCTGTGAAGATTATGCTAGCCACATTGCCAGGATAATCTATGAGTGATGTGCCTTGAAATCCCTTTATAATCATCTTAATACGCCGATTTAATAAGCCGAGATTTTCTCTGCTTTTTGCTTTGGCCTTCCCAGGGTGGCATGCTTGCTTTTCATGCTGGTTTTCTCTTTAAACTCTTCTCTTTCTGTAAACTCTGCTTTCTTTCCCTTGTTCCACTGCCTTACGGGCCTGAAATAGCCTACTACCCTGCTGAACACCTCGCAGGTCTTTCCGCAGACATTGCTCTCTTCTTTTTTCTTAGCAGCTTCCTTACTCTTGCTTTTTTTCCTGTCCGCTTTCTGGCTTGACTTGGGCTTTACCTTGACAGGGCAAGTTTGGTGCTCGCCTGACAAGTATCCGTGCTCTGGGCAGATACTGAAAGTAGGGGTTATGGTAAAATAGGGCAACCTGAAGTTCTGTGCTATCCTCTTAACCATTTTCTTGCAGGTTTCTCCGTCACTTATACGCTCCCCTATGAATCCGTGGAGCACTGTGCCTCCAGTGTACTTGACTTGGAGGCTGTCCTGGAGCTCTAATGCCTCGAATATGTCCTTTGTATAATCAACGGGGAGCTGGCTGGAATTAGTGTAGTAAGGGTTTTCCTTGCCAGCTGTTATTATGTCTGGATAAACCTTTTTGTCAATCTTGGCCAGCCTGTAAGAAGTGCCTTCTGCAGGCGTTGCTTCGAGGTTGTACATGTTGCCTGTTTCTTCCTGAAACTCTGTGAGTTTGTTCCTCATGAAGTTCAGGACTTTTTCTGCGAACTCCTTGCCTTCCTCACTAGCGATGTTATGCTCTGGCCCCAGGAAATTTAAGAGTGCCTCGTTCATGCCGTTGATTCCTATGGTGCTGAAATGATTGTTAAGGCTTCCGAGGTAGCGCTTTGAAAATGGCATCAGTCCTTTTTCCATGTTGTCCTGCACTATCTTCCTCTTTATCTCCAATGCCTGCTTGGCCCTTTCCATGAGGGTTTCTATTCTTCTGAAGAACTCGTCTTCTGAGTCTGAGAGGTATCCTATTCTGGGCATGTTGAGGGTTATTACTCCTATTGAGCCTGTCATCTCTGCGCTTCCAAACAAGCCGCCTCCCCTGCTCCTTAATTCTCTCATGTCCATTTGCAGCCTGCAGCACATACTCCTGACATCGCCGGGGTCAAGCTCTGAGTTTATGAAGTTCTGGAAGTATGGTATGCCGTACTTGGCTGTCATTTCAAAGAGTTTCTTGGCGTTGTCTGAGTCCCAGTTAAAGTCCTTGGTAATGTTATATGTGGGTATGGGAAAGGTAAATATCCTGCCATTAGCATCGCCCCCTGACATCACTTCCAAAAAGGCACGGTTCATCATGTCCATTTCTTTCTGGCATTCGCCGTATGTAAAATCCTGGTGCTTGCCGCCCACAATTGCTCTCTGGTCTTTCATGTCCTCCGGGCACATCCAGTCCAGGGTGATGTTGCTAAAGGGAGTCTGGCCTCCCCACCTAGAAGGCACATTCATGTTGAATACAAATCCCTGCACTGCCTGTTTTACCTGCTTGTATTTCAGGTTGTCAGTCTTGATAAAAGGAGCAAGGTAGGTGTCAAATGATGAGAATGCCTGGGCTCCTGCCCACTCGTTTTGCAGGGTTCCTATAAAGTTTATCATCTGCCAGAGAGCTGACGTGAGGTGCTTGGGAGGTACAGAATCTATTTTTCCAGGCACCCCGTTTAATCCTTCTTCTATAAGCTGCCTCAGGCTCCAGCCAGCACAGTAGCCCGCGATTCCCAGGGACAGGTCGTGTATGTGGAAGTCTCCTTTTATGTGGGCTTGAGCTATTTCCTTGGGGTACATCTTGTTCAGGGTGTAGTTGGCAATCACTGTGCCTGCTGAGTGCAGCATCAGGCCTGACAAGGAGTAGTTCATATTGCTGTTCTCATTAACCCTCCAGTCCAAGCGTTCAAGATAGCCTTCTGTGGTTTTTTGTACGTCCAGGGCAAAGGACTCGGCTTTTCTCAGCTCTTCCCTCTGCTTCCTGTAGAGTATGTATGCCTTGGCCACCTTGGCATGTCCTTCTTCAATAAGTACTTTTTCAACTAGGTCCTGGATTGCTTCAATGTCAGGCAGGGTCCCGCCCTGGAAGAAGATGTCAAGGTACTCTGCGACTTTATCAGCCAGATTCTCAGCCAGCTTGTAATCCTCTCTTCCAACGGCCTTGACTGCCTTGGATATGGCGTCTGTGATTTTCTTTTTTTCAAACAATACTATTCTTCCATCTCTTTTCTTCACTCTCTTTATAGTATATGATTCTGTCATTTCTTAATCACCTTTGCCTCCTTGTTTAGATTTTATTATTAATTATTTTTTTGCAGCCTTTTTTTCCCTGTTCTTCCTGTTGCTGCGCTTCTTGTTCTTGCTAAATTTTTTCCTAGGTTTCTTTTTCCTGCGATTGTTCTCCTGCCAGGTCAGCTTTTTTATCTCTTCCTGCAGGTCTGAGAGGTCTGCGAACTCCCTGTAAACAGATGCAAACCTGATGTAAGCCACTGAATCAAGGTTTTTCAGCTTTCTTATGACCAGGTTGCCTATTATCGAGGATTTTATTTCTGGTGCGTGCTTGCGCCTCAGAGTGTTTTCTATCCTGCGCACCAGATCCCCTATCTGCTCTGTGGATATGGGCCTTTTCTCGCATGCCTTTAAGATGCCTCTTCTTACTTTTTCCCTGTCAAAAAACTCCCTGCTACCGTCCTTTTTTATGACCCTGAGATTGTTGTTCTCCAGGCGTTCGTAAGTGGTAAACCTCTTCCTGCACTTAAGGCACTGCCTGCGCCGCCTGGTTGTATCCTCGTCGCTCTCACGAGTCTCTATCACACAGGTCTCTTGGTTCAGGCAAAAAGGGCATCTCATAAAAAACACCATATATAGGGTTTCAGTATTATTAAAAACACCAGATGTGTGCCTTGTAGTTAAGCGGTCTTTATAAATATTCTTGTTATAAAAGATATAATAAGCAAAGAATATGTTAAAGAACAACTGTTAAAAAACCAAGATTATATGAGCTTCTTATCCTCTTCCACGTCAGTAATGTGAATGCAGTTCACAGGGCAGACCTGGGCCGCATCCATGGCGCACCCCAAATCATCAACCTCTGAACTCTTAACAGCAGCCTTGGGCATGCCCGACTCATCATCCTTCATCTCAAACACGTCGGGGCAACTCGCATTACACGCGCCGCACCCAGTGCACTGGCCAGTATCCACATCTAATTTATATTTTGCCATATCAGGAATAAATTATTGAATTGTTTATAAACTTTTTGCAAAAACAAAACCCGATTCAGGCGCGGTTGAAAATGTCTCTGTCTGTGCCTTCATTGCCTGAATGTAATGAGGGCAGGCCAGGCGAAGCAAACCAAGTTCCTATGATTTATTTTTATAATTATAGGGTTTTGGTTTGGTAAGCAGGAGATTTTCAACATCGCCCCGGGATTACAATTAAGTTTATATAAAAAAATCAGTAATCCTTAGATTACTATTGCAGTTGTTTTTTCATCCTTCTCCTCATCAAAGTCTGTTACTAATGCTTCTGTTGTCAGAATCATTGCAGAGATTGATGCAGCGTTTTGCAGAGCGTTTCTTACAACTTTTGTTGGATCAATGACTCCTGCTTTAAACAAGTCTTCATAGCTGTCTTTTTTTGCGTTGTATCCTACGTTTTCGTCTTTTTGAGTTTTTAGCTCTGCTAAGACTTCTGCTCCTTCTTTTCCTGAGTTCATGGCTATTTGCCTGATCGGTTCTTCAAGCGATCTCTTTACAATCTCAACCCCAATACTTTGGTCGTTTTCTGCATTTACTTCTTTTAAAGTGCTGATTGCTCTGTAAAGAGTCACTCCTCCACCAGGAACTACTCCCTCTTCGACAGCTGCCTTAGTTGCGTTGAGTGCATCATCAATTCTCATTTTTTTCTCTTTCATTTCTGTTTCTGTTGCTGCTCCAACTTTGATAACTGCTACTCCTCCTCCAAGTTTTGCCAGCCTTTTTTTCAAGTCAGTTTTTTTGTACTCTGAGTCAGCTAGCTTGACTTGAGAATCAATTAATGCTTTTCTTGATTCTATGTGCTTCTTCTCTCCTTTACCTTCCACAATAATGGTTGTTTCATTGTCAACTTTTATTTTTCTAGCGCTTCCAAGCCAGTCTTGAGTAAAGTTCTCAAGTTTCATGCCTTTGTCTTCTGAGATGACTTTTGCTCCTGTCAAGATAGCTATGTCTTCAAGCATGTCTTTTTGATCATTGCCAAATCCAGGAGCCTTGATTGCGCAAACCTTTAATGATCCTCTTATTAAGTTTAAGATTAGCGCTGCCTGCGCCTCTCCTTCAATATCTTCGGCAATAATGAATAATGGCTTTCCTTCTTGAGCCACTTTTTCCAGAATAGGGACAAGCGCTTTCATACTGCTAATTTTTTTGTCTGTAATGAGAATGTAAGGGTCTTCTTGTTCGCACACCATTTTTTCATGATCTGTTGCCATGTATGGTGAAATAAAACCTCTGTCAAACTGCATTCCTTCGACAACTTCTAATTCTGTTTCGATGCTTTTTCCATCTTCTACAGTTATGACTCCATCATTGCCAACTTTTTGCATTGCATCAGCAATAAGTTTTCCAATAACTTCATCATTGTTTGCTGAGATTGTTGCTACTTGCCGAATTTTTTCTCTGTCTTTAACATCAACGCTTTTGCTTTGAAGATATGAAACAACTTTGCTTGTTGCTTTTTCAATTCCTTTTTTTACTTCTATAGGATTTGCTCCAGACGTGATGTTTTTCAGACCCTCATTTATCATTGATTGTGCGAGAAGTGTTGCTGTTGTTGTTCCATCTCCTGCATTGTCCTGGGTTTTTGATGCTACTTCTTTTACAAGTTTTGCGCCCATATTTTCAAACTTGTCTTTTAATTCGATTTCTTTAGCAATTGCAACACCATCATTAGTAACTGTTGGATTGCTTGATCTGTCAAGAATAACATTCCTTCCTTTTGGCCCTAGTGTAATCTTTACAGTGTTTGCTACTTTGTCGACTCCTTTAAGCAATGACTGCCTTGCATTTTCTTCGAACATGATTTGTTTTGAACTCATTTTTCTGCACCTCACTCAATTTTAGCCAGCACATCCTTAAAGTCAATGAAGATGTGCTTTTCGTTATTTATTTCTATATCTTCTGAGCTGTATCCTCCATAAAGGACTTTATCTCCTTCCTTTAGTGGAAGCTCTTTTCCGTCTTTGTATTGTCCAACTGCGATAACGACTCCTTCTTTTCTTTCTTCTTTAGCAGAGTCAGGTATGTAGATACCGCCAGCAGTCTTTTCTTCTTTTTTGTGCTGCTTGATAAGCACTCGTTCACCCATTGGTTTAATGTTCATCTTTCATACCTCCAATTATTTTTCCAGATGATTAATTCTCTTTATGGTGACATCCACTTTTGGACATCATTTTCCTCAAACATTTTAAATTCGATTTGATCTAATGACCAATTGTACAGTTTTCCTGCAAGTTTTCTATTGTAGTTGCTTTTTCTTTGTTCACGCATATTGACCACCTCTTTGAAATTGATTAATTGAATTTGAAAAAAAGAAGTTGGATCTGGGTTTTTGAAAAGTTGATTCTAGAAATACTTCGAGTTCTAAATTTTGTAATAAATCATCTACTGCTTGATATTCATCCATTCCTTGACCAGAAACAGTTAATGTCTTATTTCTTATCTTTGCATTAACATCACATCGGATAATATTTTTTTTGACAGGTTGTTCTGTAAAATAAACAAAGATATCTTTAAGTGAACTTAGAAGTTTATGTTTTTCCAAGAACTTTTTGATACTTTGTTTAACCCAAGTATAATCAATAGCTGGCACGTCTGCTTCTATTTGTATATCTCTTTGAGAATAAGGTTCTCGGATTGTTTGCTCTAAACTTTGTAATTGCGTTAGTTGATTCATATAAAACCACCTCCTAATTTTATGATTTCGTATGTTTCAAATAAAGCAAAAAAGCAGACTTGCTTCTGCTTTGCTAAACTTTTTTGTGAAGTCCAGAGACTTTTAGTTTCAAATCTCTAAACCATGACTTAAGTTTCCCCCTCCTATCTGATAGCTCCATTTTGATCCCCCTATTTAATTTCTAGAAGTTTCTTTTTCTTCTCTTCAACTTTCAGTTTTGGAACTGTAATTTTTAGGACTCCATTTTTATATTCTGCATTTGCTTTGTCAGGGTCTACACTATTTGGCAGTGCAAAGCTTCTATAAAATCCTGCAAAGCTTCTTTCAAGTCTAAACATACCTTTTTTCTTATCTTCTTGTTTAACTTCGTTTTTCTTTTCTGCTTTGATTTCTATTGCATCTTCTGTGACATTTACTTTGATATCATTTTTATCAACACCAGGCATATCTACTTCCGCAACGACTTCTTTATCTGTTTCATAAAGATCAGATGCTGGTGCTTTGTAATTACTTGATACCAATTCTTTGTTTTTACCAGATCCATCCTCTAATAAAAACTCATTTCTAATCAAGGGCTCAGTGTTGAAAAAATTGCTAAATATTGAATCCATTTGTTCTTGCATTCTTCTCATTTCATCCCAAATTGAATACCTTCTTCGCATGGTAATACACCTCCCTTTTGTTTTGAATTGTTTTGGTTGAGCTAAACTCAACGAATAGCATAAAATAACTTATATTTAAATTTTTCTATTTTTAATGCGATTAATTTTGAAATAATTAAATCGTTTCATTATTTTAGCGAAACATTTAAATATTAATTATAGGTTCATAGATTTATGCCTCAGCAAATCATACTCCGGAATTTGCAAAGACCAAAAGAAATAGATGTGACTGACGACATCGAATGGTTAGGAAATAGCTTTGGCTTTAGTGCAGGAAGAGACACAGAAAAAATAACATCTCAAATACTGCGAAACGTGCTTCAAGAAGTTGCATCTGAAGGATCTACTTCAACTGAAAACATTGCTGAAGACCTTGATCTATCAATCCAGCGAGTAAACTATCATCTAAGAACTCTGATGGATGCAGGATTTTTGTTTCGAGAAAAAAGACTCATTTTTGTTAGGCAAGGTAGCGTAAAGTCAGCTGTTGAAGAAATGAGACGAGATGCAAACAGAATATTTGACAACCTCTCAAAAATAGGGGGAGAAATAGATGAAATACTAGGGTTTAGAAACAGACAACGCTAACTATTTCCAAAAAAATAATGCTAGCTATACTTAGCAGTCACTTTTATATCAAGGGATGTGTACAAAGGTGAATAAGGAAATAAAAGAACTAAACGAAAAAGCAGAATGAATTGTAATAAAACATGCCTACAAAAAACCCCTCTCAGATACTGCTTCTTTGCTTGCATTAAAAGAGCTCATTGGAGAAGGCAATTTTAGGACTATGCGAAAAGCTCCCAAGAAAGAAACTAATTTCTTTAACTCATTCAAATCCTTAAAAGAATTAGACCCAAGTTTAGCTCATGATAAAGCTTTGCAAGAACTTGAAAGCAAGGGGAATAAGCTATTGGCTGAAATAGATAAAGAACATAACAACTTTGCAAATAAGACTGAAAAAATAAGGCAAGAGCTCGGGATTATAGACAATGAATTAAAAAAGCAAATATTGCAGAAATGAAAAACCAACAAAGTAAAAGGCTTCCAAGCACCAATAAAAAAGTAGCAAGATTTTTATATCACAAGTTTAATAATAAATGTAATAAAAAAAACAGAAAAGCAAGCCAAAACAAAACCAGGTTTATAATGGCTCAGCGTTTAGGTGTTAGTCATTATCAACCCTTGGCGCGAGGATAAATGCTAGTTGCACCTTGTTCTTTTCTGTGTAGTCAAGCTTTAAAGGGTAGTCCTTGGCAAATTCTATTTTTACCTTGTCGCTCAGCTTGCTGGCCTGAATCATCTTCTTAAGATACTCTATGGAGTACTTGGACTTGGCCTTTGAATCAGTGGTTATCTTGGTATCGTCGCTTGACTTAATGTCTATGTTGGCCTGGTTAAGGTCGCCTGTGGCGCTCACAACAAAACGCTTGGGCTCTGCTATGAAGCTCACTGATTCACCGACTATGTCAGCATCTTCTATTGCTTCATTAAGAATATCTGCATCAGTTGTTATGGTAGCTGTAAACTTGAGGTCAGGCACGTTCTGCTCTTTCTCCTCAACCTCTATTAAAGGCAGGTGAAAGGTCCTGATACTGTTGCCTTTAAGGGTTATTTTGAGCTTGTTCTCCTCTACCTCCAGGGTCACGCTATCATCAGCCTTGGCTCTCCTGAGCACCTGCTTGAGATTGTTAAGGTTGATTCCCAGGCTCTCAGGCTTCTTGACATCGTACTCTGTGAACGTGCTGCCCATAAGCTTGAAAATTACCATTGCAACATTAGCAGGGTCCATGGCTATTAACTCGATATTGTCAGGTGTTATCTTGAATATGCTCTCGGTCACGAGCTCAGAAATAATAGACACGCTCTCCTTTAAATACTTTGAATCTGAAAGTGTGAGTTTCATCGTATTCCCCCTTAATCTTTTGTGAAGAGAGAAACTCTACTCTAATATATAAGTGTTTTGGTGGGGGATTGGATTTTCGTGAGCTACAGCGAAACCATTAATTCCTTCGGTTTCCACGAAACATTTTCGTTTTTTTTCTCAGACAGATATAATAATTACCTGTCTTTCATTAAAAGTAATATGAAAAATGAGAAATTTAAAAATCAACAACCTCGCCCTAAAGGACGAGGTATGTTAGTACAAAAAAGCATAA
>CAYRRQ010000032.1:0-9723 GCA_964426715.1 uncultured Methanosarcinales archaeon | reverse complement strand
AAGAAGACCAATCCTCGCTGTAAACAACGAGGTATGCTTTTTTGTAATCAATAAAATAAAAGAGTTTATTGCAAAATCACTACTACGCTTTGCTCGCTTTAAAACCGCTCACAAAGATCCGCCGTGCCATTACGTACCTACAGAAAAAAATGTAGGCGACGTAAATAACGGTTGCGACAAATTTTGCAATAAACCCAAACTCAAATAAAACAATAAGTTGGAGGGAGGTTAGAATGACAAAAAAGATTGAAAGCGTACGCAACATCGAGAAGCTAAAAGATACTTTCAGCAACGTAGCCCAGGAAATAAGTAAGGTCATAGTAGGACAGGAAGAGGTTATGGAGCAGATACTGGTAGCCATACTCTGCGACAGCAACGCGTTGCTGGAAAGCTATCCTGGGCTTGGAAAGACCACTATGATAAAAACCCTTTCAGACGTGCTGGACCTGAAATTCAGCAGGATACAAAGCACGCCCGACCTCATGCCCAGCGACATCATAGGAACCTATGTGATTGACGAGGAAAAGGGCAAGAAGGTTTTCAGGTTTCAGAAAGGCCCTGTGTTCGCCAATGTAATACTCGCGGACGAGATAAACAGGGCTACGCCCAAGACCCAGTCCGCCCTGCTTGAGGCAATGCAGGAGAAACAGGTTACTGTTGGGAACCAGACCTTTGAGCTGGAGCGGCCGTTCTTCGTGCTGGCAACCCAGAACCCTATAGATATGGAAGGCACATATCCCCTGCCAGAAGCCCAGGTTGACCGGTTCCTCCTGAAAATCCTGGTAGACTATCCCAACGCTGACGACGAGATGGAGATAATAAACCGCTTTACCAAGGCTAAAGAAGCCCCAAAAGTAAAAAAGCTGCTCAGCCAGGACTCACTAAAAGTATTGCAGAACCTGACCCGGCAGGTGCCAATAGCAGATGATATTAAGAAGAAAGCCCTAGACATCGTGGCCAAGACCAGGACAGAAAAGGAGCTTATTGAATACGGTGCAAGCCCCAGGGCAAGCATTGGCTTAATCCTGGCTGCCAAGGCCAAGGCATTGCTGAGCGGCAGGAAGTATGTGAGTGCCAAGGACGTGGAAGAAATGGCTTACCCTGTGCTGAGGCACAGGCTCGTGCTGAACTTCAAGGCAGAGCGGGACGGCAAGACGCCTGACGACGTGATAAAAGAGATAATGAAATAAGCAAGAAATAATGAAGTAATCTGAAGCAAGCAGAGTAAGTAAAGCAAGCAGACACAGAGAGATAAAAAAAAGTAAAATCAAGTTTAAGCAAATATTTAATCAAATGATTGACATAAGCTTTCTCAAGGAACTGGACCGGTTCAACATCGTGCTAAAAAGAAGAGTGCTCTCCAAGTACCAGGGCGAGAGGGAGAGCCATGCGCAGGGGCAGGGCCTGGTATTCTCAGACTACAAGGACTATGTGCCTGGCGATGATTTCAGAAACATTGACTGGAAAGTGTATGCGCGGACCAACAAGTTTTATGTCAAGCAGTTTGAAGAAGAAAGAAACATGACCGTGCACGTAGTCGTGGATGCGAGTGCGAGCATGGACTATGGTAAGAGAATAACCAAGTTCAACTATGCCAGCATGATAGGCCTGGGCTTTGCCTACATGGCCCTCAGGAACAACGAGAAATTCAACTTCTCAACATTTGCAGAAAGTCTGAACTATCTTAAAGCCAAGAAAGGAATGAACCAGCTCATGAACATCCTGGGCTCCCTAGAAAAGCTTGATGTAAAAGGCAGGAGCGAACTCAGGAAATCATTTGACGAGTACAAGAAATATCTGCGCTCCAAGAGTTTCATCGTAATAATATCAGACTTCCTCTATGAGCTGGAACAAATCAGGGAGGTGCTGTCAAGGTTTACCAAGCAGGAAGTCCTGGTAGTCCAGGTTCTGGACCCTGAGGAGAGGCGGCTCGCAATGTACGGAGACGTCATACTCGAGGACAGCGAGCTCCACACCAAGCTAAGAACCTTTATCAGCCACCGCTTAATCAGGAATTACAGGGATAAGATAGAGCACCACATCCACGCCATAAAAGATCTGTGCGAGCACCTGGGCCACGACTTCATAAGCATTACCACAGACAACTCAATATTCGACACCTTCTACGCAGCACTAAAAACCTAGTTATGTTTATTTATGCTTCTTCTTTTTCCTCGTAACAAACCAGTACCAGATTACAAGAAGCAGGATAACAAATGCTGCGCCGAGCAGGAACCACAAAGCAGGGTTGGTCCCCTGCTGGACCACCTGGACTGCATCGGCAGATGCATTGGGAGGAGGGGCCTGGGCCAACAACAGTTGGGCTCCATCTGCTGACTCAGCAACTATGTCGGCGCCTGATTTTGCAACTCTCAAGCCTGTCTTAGCAACAAAGGCTGTTGACCTTGACATGAAATAATAAATCGCCTGCACCACTCCTGTAGCTGCAAGCGTAATCACAGAAATAGGAAACAGTTTCTTGAGCTTGTCTTTGAAGCTCTCGGTTCTCGCCTTTTTAGGCGCAATAATGATTAATTTGTTGGCTAGGGAGTAATGATTAACCTCCTTGCCCTTGGGAGAATAATGATACTCGTCTGCCTTTACCAGGTTAGCCTTTAGCAAGTGCTGAAGATTGTAATGCGCAGTGCTGAGAGGAATCTTCAATGCTTTGGCAATCTCTGATTCAGTAGCATCCTTTTTGCTAAGCAAATCAAGGATTTTCCTGCTCGTCTTGTTGCTTATGACCTTGGCTAGTTCGCGGGACTCTGATTCTTCAAGTGATACAAGTAAAAAAGGGTCCTGGGCCATGATAAAAACAAGTAGGTTTGCGGAGTATTTAAAGGTTTATATATGTACAAAAAAAGTTGAAGTTATGATAGATTTAGGAAAAAGTTATGAGTAACAATGACTTACCTTGGTCGTATACCAAGCTGCTCTTCCTTCTCAGCAATCTTAAGCGTAGTCTTGATAACAGTGTCAGGGTTCAGGCTTATACTGTGGATGCCCTCTTCTACCAGGAACTCTGCAAAGTCTGAGAACGTGCTGGGCGCCTCGCCGCATATACCGATATACTTGCCTTTCTTGTTGGCTGCTTTTATAACCTGGCTTATCAGCTTCTTAACTGCCTGGTTTCGCTCGTCATAAATGTCGCTTACCAGCTCTGAATCCCTGTCAAGGCCGAGGGTTAACTGGGTGAGGTCGTTGCTGCCAATGCTGAGCCCGTCAAAGATGTTAAGGAACTCATCAGCTAGGATGACGTTGCTGGGAATCTCGCACATGGCATAGACCTGCAGGTCGTTCTCTCCCTGGACCAGACCGTAGTCCCTCATTACCCCTAATACCTTGGTGGCTTCTTCAAGAGTCCTGCAAAAAGGAATCATTACCTTGATGTTGGTGAGGCCGAACTCGTTCCTTGCCTTGAGCAATGCCCTGCATTCCAGGCCAAAAGCAGGCTTGTACTTCTCGTTGTAATACCTCGATGCTCCGCGCCACCCAATCATAGGGTTGTCTTCTTCTGGCTCAAACAAGCGTCCTCCAATAAGGTTGGCGTACTCGTTGCTCTTAAAATCACTCGTCCTCACAATCACAGGCTTGGGATAAAAAGCAGCAGCTATCATTCCTATGCCCCTCGCCAGCTTGTTAATAAAGAACTCTTCCTTGTTATCATAGCCATTGGTCAGCGAAGCAATCCTGGCCTTAAGCTTCTCATCTTCCAGCTCGTCAAACCTGAGCAGGGCAAGTGGGTGTATCTTTATTTCTGAATTAATTATGAATTCCTCCCTGGCCAGGCCCACGCCCTGGTTGGGTATGAATCTTTCCTCGAACGCTTGGGATGGGTTGGCAACATTCATCATGATCTTGGTCCTGGTCTTAGGAGTGGCGCCGAGGTCGTGCTCTTCAAGCTCGTATTTGAGCAGTCCGTTATACACCCGGCCCTCTGCTCCCTGGCTACAGTCCGCAGTTACTTCCTGACCTTCACGCAGGGTCTGGGTGGCGTGAGTGGTTCCTACTATGCAAGGGATTCCGAGTTCCCTGCTCACAATGGCCGCATGACAGGTGCGACCTCCCCTATTGGTGACTATGGCGCCTGCAATCTTCATTATGGGCTCCCAATCCGGGTCTGTCATGTCTGTTACCAGGACTTCTCCGTGCTTGAACTGGTGAATGTTTTGAACATCCTCAATAATCCTTACCTTGCCGTACCCAATTTTTTCCCCTACTGACTGCCCTGTTATTAATATGTCTCCGTGCTCCTTAAGCACGTACTTGGAGAGCTTGGTCTTGTCTTTTAAGGCGTGCACTGTCTCAGGCCTGGCCTGGACTATGAAGAGCTCCCCTGTCAAGCCGTCCTTGGCCCATTCCAGGTCCATGGGCTTGTGATGGCCTGCTTTTTCAGAGTAGTGGTCCTCTACAATACAGGCCCATCTTGCCAGAATCAGAATCTCATCGTCTGAGAGCACAAACTTCTTCCTGTCCTCAGCAGACACCTGGACGTTCCTGGTACTCTTACTGCCATGAGTGTCATAAACCATTTTTACTTCTTTTGAACCCAGCTCCTTGTAGATTATGGGCTTGTAATTCTGCTTAAGGGTCGGCTTGAAAACCACGAATTCATCAGGGTTAACCACCCCCTGCACAATATTCTCCCCGAGCCCGTAAGAAGCATTTATCAACACCACGTCCCTAAAACCAGACTCTGTGTCTATGCTGAACATTATTCCTGAGCAGGCCTTATCAGAGCGCACCATCTTCTGCACTCCTATGCTAAGCCCGATTTTAAAATGGTCAAAGCCCTTGTCCTCCCTGTAGCTGATAGCCCGGTTGGTGAAAAGACTGGCAAAGCACTTCTTGCAAGCCTCAATAAGCTGCTCCTCTCCCTTGATGTTCAGATAAGTCTCCTGCTGCCCTGCAAAGCTCGCATCAGGAAGGTCTTCTGCAGTCGCACTACTCCTAACAGCCACGTCAACATCCCTGCCAGGATTATCCTGGTTGAAAGACCGGCACAGGTTATGATAAGCCTCTATTATCTGGCCCCTGAGCTCATCAGGAAAATCTGCTTTTCTTATGAGCTCCCTGACCTGGTGCCCTTTTTCCTGCAGGTCATGAATCCTCCTAATATCCAGGCCTGAGAGCAAATCATTAATCTTCTGCTTAATACCTGCTTTTTCTAATAAGTAGAAGTAAGCCCTGGCAGTGACTGAAAAACCATTAGGAACATTAACACCTCTCTTAGTGAGCCGGGTGTACATCTCTCCGAGGCTGGCATTCTTGCCACCCACAAGCTGAGTATCATCTATTCCTGTCTGGTCAAACCAAAGAATAAACCCATCTTTCTTATCCACGCAGAGCTCACCTCTCTTTTAATCGCTATTATCAATAAATGTTCCTACTAAAATTAAAGTATTAGAGAGGTTATATAAATTTTTTGATAGTTCCGAGTTTTTCGCATAAAGAACTAGAACATAGTTCCGAAAAACATTTAAACAAAGTATGTATCTTTTTTCTTATCAAAAAAAGGCGTGGTGGGTGAATCTTTTATGTCTAAAAACCTTTTTGAAATACGATTTCATGGCAGGGGCGGCCAAGGGGCTAAGACTGCTGCTGCTCTGCTCGCAGAAGCTGCTATTGAGCAGGGTAAGTACGTGCAGAGCTTTCCTGAGTACGGAGCTGAGAGGCAGGGCGCACCTGTAAAAGCATTTACCAGGATTAGCGAGCAACCCATAAGGCTTCATTCCAGTGTTGTCAGCCCTAACGTGATCGTTGTAGTGGACCAGACCTTGCTGACCAGTATACCTGTAACACAGGGCCTGCCAGAGAAAGGGTTATTAATCGTTAACACTAATAAGTCTGCTGATGATGTGCGGGGCATGACTGGATTTAATGGCAGGCTGCTTGTTTTTGACGCCACCAAGATAGCACTGGAAGAGCTGGGAAGACCGGTCACCAACACCACCATGCTTGGAGCACTGGAAAAAGCCACTAACATAGTTGATTACGAATCATTAAAAAATCATGTGCTAAAACACTTTGAGTATCATCTTGGCAGGGATTTGGCTGAGAAAAATGTTAAAGCCTTTGAAAGAGCATATAATGAGGTCAGTTTATGACAGAAGCTAATACGCAGCACACTCATAACAAGGAACACAAGTCAAAATTAAAGAGCTGGAAAGAGATTCCAATTGGCGGCAAGATACTGGAAGCTGGCAACAGTGAGAAGTACAAGACAGGTGACTGGAGGACTTTCAGGCCTGTTCACAACCCTGAGAAGTGCACTAACTGCATGATTTGCTGGATGCTCTGCCCTGACTCTGCAATCAAAGTAGGAGGTCCTGATAATCCTAACAAGGGCAGAAAAGGAGTTAGTGACAATCCTAATCTGGGCAACTTCGGAGGCTTTGACCTTGATCACTGCAAGGGATGCGGTATCTGTGCTGAGATGTGCCCTTTTAATGCTATTGAGATGAAGGATGAGAAGGAGTTTCAGGGCGGCGAAGAAAAGACCAAGAAGGAACAGGATGAAAATAATAATAAAGAAAATAATAATGATTGAGAATGGTTGAAAAAACAAGAAAGGCATACACAGGGGCCGAGTGCACAGCTGAGGCTATGCGCCAGATTAATCCTGACGTGGTAGCTGCTTATCCAATTACTCCGCAGACCAATATTATGCATGCCTTCTCCCAGTTCGTGGCTGACAGCGTAGTTGACACAGATCTAGTCACCGTGGAGTCTGAGCACAGCGCTATGAGCGCTTGCGTGGGTGCCAGCAGCGCAGGCGCAAGAGCAATGACAGCTACAAGTGCTAATGGCCTGGCATTAATGTGGGAGATAGTTTATATTGCTGCGAGCACCAGGCTTCCCATTGTGATGAACGTGGTTAATCGTGCTCTGAGCGGTCCTATTAATATTCATTGTGACCACTCTGACAGCATGGGCTGCAGGGATTCTGGATGGATACAATTGTATTCTGAGAATGGTGAAGAAGCTTATGAGAACACGATTATGGCTATGAGGATTGCTGAGCACAATGATGTTTTGCTGCCTGTCATGGTGTGCCAAGACGGATTCATCACGAGCCACAGCGTGGAAACAGCTGAAATCCTAGATGATGACACAGTAAAGAATTTTGTGGGTGAGCACCAAGCCCACCATCCCTTGCTCGACACTGACAACCCAGTCACTTACGGGCCGTTGGACTTGTTTGATTATTATTTTGAGCACAAAAGACAGCAGGTACTGGCAATGAAGAATGCTAAGAAAGTGATAAGAGAAATCTTTGATGAGTTCGGCAGGATTACTGGCAAGCAATACGACTTTTTTGAAGGCTATCAATTAGAAGATGCTGAAAAAGTTATTCTCTGTGCTAACAGCAGCGCAGGAACCGTACATGAAGTGGTTGACGAGCTTAGAGAGCAAGGACAAAAAGTCGGCCTGCTAAAGATGAGGGTGTTCAGGCCCTGGCTTAATGAGATGGTTGTTGAAAAACTAAAACATGTAAAAGCAGTTGCTGTGCTTGACAGGAGTGACAGCTTTGGAGCTTTTGGAGGCCCTATCTTCTCAGAGGTCAGGAGCAGTTTTCATGAAAGTACAGAAAAGCCTGTAATTGTTGATTACATTTATGGCCTCGGAGGCAGGGAGCTGGATATAGATCAGATAAAAAAAGTGTTTAATGAGATGAGTGATGCTGATTTAGTGAATTATTTAGGAGTAAGAGAATAAAATGCCAAATATACGGGAACTTGCACTGATGAAGGAGCGATTAGCGCCGGGCCACAGGCTGTGCCCTGGATGCGCCTTGTCTATTATTGCGCGTGCTGTTATGAGAGGCACCAAGGACCCTATCGTTGTCAGCAACGCAACTGGCTGTTTGGAAGTGAGTACAACTATTTATCCTTATACTGCATGGAGAGTGCCCTGGATTCATAATGCTTTTGAGAACGCAGCAGCAACTATTTCAGGAGCAGAAGCAGCTTACAAGGTCTTGAAGAAAAAGGGCAAAGTTAACAAGGAGGTTAAGTTCCTTGCATTTGGAGGAGACGGAGGCACTTATGACATCGGGTTGCAATCATTGTCCGGAGCTCTGGAAAGAGGGCATGACTTTGTTTATGTCTGCGTTGACAATGAGGGGTATATGAACTGCTTGAGTCTGGATACCCTGATTATGACAGAAAAAGGCCTGAAAAGAATAACAGATGTAAGAATAGGTGAAAAAGTTTATGCATTTAACCAGAAGAATGGAAAGCTGGTACTAAAAAAATGCAGCGGTATTTTTGATAATGGAATAAAAAAAGTATATGAACTAAAAACCCTGCACCATTCAATTAAAGCAACTTCTAACCATCCTTTCCTTGTTGTTAACAGAAGCAGAAAGAAACAAGAAAATAAGCTGGTCTGGAAGAAACTAGAAGAGCTGAAAAAAGGAGATGAAATCATTGTCCTGAAGAAATCATTAGAAGGGAAGAAATACAGGTTTCCTGCAATTAAATTGTCTAAAAAAGGAGATTATAAAGTAAACAAAATCAATAATATGAAAATCCCTGTAAAAAGCTCTCCTGAATTAATGGAATTCCTGGGCCTGTATGTCGGCGACGGCTGGGTAAGAGAGCACAAGGCAGAAACAGGTTTTGCACTTCCAAAAAACACTAAAGGAAGAACGAGATTAAAAGAAGTATATAAGAAAATATTCAGGAAGGAATTGGCTGAAAAAGATGCCAATTACATATATCTCTACTCAGTAAACCTTGCCAGATTCATTGGCTCATTAGGCTTTGGAAAAGGAGCAAAAAATAAAATTATTCCTGACTGGGTGTTTACCTTGCCAGAAGAAGAAAAAGAAGCGTTTCTAAAGGGATTAATGCTTTCAGACGGCTATAAGATTGGTAAAAGTAATAGATATGTTTCTGCAAGTATTGACTTACTAAAAACACTGAGATTATTATTGCAGACAATGAATTATCAGGTAGGAAAGATTCATCAGCAAACCAAGAAAAAAGGAACCTTTGTTGTTTACAGAGAATTATTAGAAGACTCTACTTACGGATATATCTGTTTCAGCAGAAAAAAACAACCGAATATTAAAAAATACTTATCTCAAGTAGAGCAAAGAGATTTTCTGGCAGATAATGAATGGTTTAGTTCAGAGAAAATAAGAAATATTAAGTTTGTTAAAGAAGAGCCTACACTTGATTTAAGAGTTGAAGGTGAACATAACTTTGTAGCAGATGGAATCGTGGTGCACAACACAGGAATTCAGAGGAGCAGCAGCACTCCTTATGGTGCATGGACCAACACGTCCCAAGTTGGAAAGGTGCACAAAGGCAAGGAGCAATTTAAAAAAGACTTGACCGCAGTTGTTGCAGGCCACCATATCCCTTATGTTGCCCAGGCCAGCCCTCATAACTACATGGACCTGGTGCGTAAGGCTGAGAAAGCATTTGCTGTGAAAGGACCTGCATTCATCAATGTATTAAGCCCCTGTGTTCCGGGATGGAAATATCCCTCAAACATGACACTCAAAATTGCAAAAATGGCTGTTGACACCTGTTTCTGGCCGTTGTTCGAAGTAGAAAACGATGAATGGAAGTTGAACTACGACCCAGGCGAGAATAAGAAGCCGATAATGGAATGGCTCAAGATGCAGAAGAGATTCAGGCACCTAATGAAGCCAGAGAACTCACACATAGTTGAGCAACTGCAAAAGAATGTTGACTTCAGATGGGAGAA
>CAYRRQ010000031.1:0-10405 GCA_964426715.1 uncultured Methanosarcinales archaeon | reverse complement strand
CCAAAACCCTATAATTATAAAAATAAATCATAGGAACTTGGTTTGCTTCGCCTGGACTGTCCTCATTACATTCAGGCAATGAAGGCACAGACAGAGCCATTTTCAACGGTGCCTGTTATTGGGCCCTAAGAGGCCTACTTCATTTTGCTCACTAAAAAACTGTTCGCAAAATTTCGTCGCGCCTAACCTTTACAAAAGGTCATCAAAGATTAAAAATTTTTTGGGACCCCCAGAAACACAGGTTTCGTGTTTCTGATGGGTTAACGAAAGTGTACTATACTCGCAACTTTGTTGCTCGGCAGCACTTATATGGGACTGAGCGCGTTTTTGTGCGAATGTCGCATACTTTTTATCAAGTTTTTTGTAAACGCACAAAAACATAGTTTTTGGCGCGCCAGAAAAGATTACAACTTTTCTGAGCGAACTTGGCGCCGACGGCCTCTAGGACACAACCACTCATATTATGCCTTTCCGCGACAAACCATTTCCCCAACAAAAAAATATTTATACTGCTTTCCCAAATGCTTAGTATAAGATGCCTGAACTAGTTAAGAAGAAGAATCTTCTTTATCCTTTAGAACTCTTTATTTTAGTGGCGTTAATTGCTGTTCTCGGCATGATACTGATGTTCTTAAAAGCAGTCTGACACTGCCCAAACCCAGCTCAGGTTCCGGCTTCTGCTTCTTTATTCTCTTCTTCGCCGTTCACCTCTATCTTAGCAACACTCATTACCTGGTCTTCCTCAGATAATCTCATTACCCTGACACCCTGAGTGTTCCTGCCAATAACACTTATGTTCTTCACAGGCATCCTGATAAGAATTCCTTTCCTGGAGATTACCATGACCTCGTCTCTTTCTTCTACTGCTCTCACACTCATGACTTTGCCGTTCCTCTGGTTGCACTTAATGTTCCTTACTCCTTTCCCTCCCCTGTGGATGAGCCTGTAATCAGAGAGGGTGCTTCTCTTCCCATACCCGTTCTGCGTTACTGTAAGCACGGTTTTGTCCTCCTCGGACTTTATCATTCCCACGACCTGGTCGTCCCTACCCAAGGTAACGCCTTTTACTCCTGCAGTGTTCCTGCCCATGGGCCTGGCTTCTTTTTCTAGGAACTTGACTGCCTGGCCATTACTTGTGGCAAGCATTATCTCTTGTTGTCCGTCTGTGAGTATGACTTCTACAACTCCATCGTCCTTGTTAAGGTGGATGGCTTTTATTCCTCCCTGCCTGGGTCTGCTGTACTTCTTGAGATTGGTCTTTTTTACCAATCCGTTCCTTGTGGCGAACAATAAGTAGTGCTTGTCATCAAATTCCTTTACAGGGATTACTGCCTGTATTCTCTCGGCAGGCTCTATTCTCAGGAGGTTGACTATGGGCTTGCCCTTGCTCGCCCTTGCTGCCTCAGGAATGTTATAGACTTTAAGCCAGTAAGCTTTTCCCTTGTCTGTGAACACCAAGAGGTATGAGTGGGTGTTGGCTATGAACAAGTGTTCTATGAAGTCTTTTTCCTTGGTGGTCGCGCTGATAATTCCTTTGCCCCCTCTGCGCTGGGTCTTGTATACTTGGGTCTGCTGCCTCTTTACATAGCCTGCATGGCTTATGGTTATCACGTTGTCCTCTGGCTTTATGAGGTTTTCTAAGTCAATGTATTCTTCCTCGCTTTCATCAATAAGGGTTCGTCTCTCATCCCCGTATTTTTCTATGAGCTCCTGCATTTCTTCTTTTATTATGCTGAGTATTTTTTTCTCATCTGCAAGAATGGCTTTTAACTCGGTTATCAGGGCGCGCAGTCTTTTATGCTCCTCACTTATTTTTTTCTGCTCCAGGCCTGTAAGCCTCTGAAGCTTCATGTCAAGGATTGCCTGGGCCTGCTTGTCTGAGAGCTTATGAGCAGCTATCAGGTTCCTCTTGGCAACAGCAGGGTTTTTTGAGCGCTTGATTAGCTTTATAACAGGGTCAAGATGCTCCAGGGCTATGAGAAGACCTTTGA
Source organism: uncultured Methanosarcinales archaeon (assembly GCA_964426715.1). Lineage (GTDB taxonomy): Archaea > Nanobdellota > Nanobdellia > Woesearchaeales > SM23-78 > SM23-78. Next base: position 8,414 of record CAYRRQ010000031.1, on the reverse strand, counting down.
GTATGTGAGCTTTTTCCTCGGCTTGTCTCAGATCGTATCTTGCGCGCCTCCTCACCACTGTCTTGCGGTGGTCAAGGAAGCGCTCCAGGGCCTGCTTGATGTTCAGGGTTCTGGGCTGGCCATTATCCAAGGCTATTAGTATGGCTCCGAACACGGACTGCAGCCTGGTGTGCTTGTATAACTGGTTCTTCACAACTTCTACATTAGCGCCTGTCCTGAGCTCCAGGACTACGCGCATGCCCTTTCTGTCACTCTCATCTCTTATATCGCTTATTCCCTGTATTACCTTCTTATTCACAGTATCTGCTATCTGCTCAACGAGCTGGGACTTGCTTAGCTGGTAGGATATCTGGGTTATAATCAGGCTTTGCTTATTGCCTTTTTCTTCAAGCTCTAATTTTCCCCTGGTCCTTATCACGCCCCTGCCTGTGGTGTAAGCTTCGGTTATGCCCTGCCTGCCTAGGATGATTCCTCCTGTGGGGAAGTCAGGTCCTTTTATGATGCTGATGATTTCCTTTATTTCAATATCAGGCTTTTCTATGAGCTGTATGACTGCTCTGCATACTTCGCTCAGGTTGTGCGGCGGGATATTGGTGGCCATGCCCACTGCTATGCCGCTGCTCCCATTTATCAGGAGGTTGGGCAACTTACTGGGCAAAACCTTAGGCTCTTTCAGGCTGCCGTCAAAGTTATCCCTGAATTTCACAGTCTCTTTTTCTATGTCTGCCAGGATCTCACTGCTAATCTCAGCCATTCGTGCTTCTGTGTATCGCATGGCCGCTGCATTGTCGCCGTCTATGCTTCCGAAGTTGCCTTGTCCTTGCACCAAGGGGTATCTTAGTGAGAAGTCCTGGGCCATTCTTACAAGGGAGTCATACACTGCTGTGTCTCCGTGAGGATGATATTTTCCAAGCACCTCTCCCACAATTCTTGCGCATTTCTTGAACGGAGTCCTGTACTTGATGCCCATATCGTTCATGGCATAGAGGATTCTTCTGTGCACTGGTTTCAGGCCGTCCCTGACATCGGGTATGGCCCTGCTCACAATAACACTCATGGCATAGTCTAGGTATGAGGCTTTCATCTCATCTTCTATGACTGCCCTAAACATGCGCGTGTTTTCCTGCTCTTCACTGATTCTTGCTGCTCTTTTAGCAGGCTGTTTTCCAGAGTCCTTTCCTTGTTTTTTCCGGGGTTGGCCTGCTGGCTTTTTTGTGCTCATATCACACCTTTGTATACGCCTTTTTATTCTTGTTTTATCAGCTTTATTTATCAGATTTATATTATGCCTTGCACAGGGTTAGAATTCCCAGCACAAAATCTTATTTTTATCGTCGATAAATAGTAGTCTACAGGGCTTTATAAGTGTTGTGATTTTAAGATTTAATTTCAGTATAGAAGATAATATTAGAAATGCGTGAAAACACGCATTTAAGAACTTGTCTCGAAAACAATAAAAAAATATAGAAAAACCTGAAAAGATATTTATTTCCTCTTCATAATCCTGCTCTTCTTAGGGCTAGAATGCACCTTAAAGCTGTGGCCGCAGTAAACACACTTCTTAACACTGGAAGTAATGTTCCTGGGCTGCGTCTTCTGGCGGTTCTTGCACTTGGGACACATAACAATCAAAGCCATACTATCAAAGAAATAAGATAGGCGCATATATAAATCCTACGCACAAGAGTCCAGTGCCATTAGTCAATTAGTTAGTTCTGCTCAGCTTCTTTAACTCTCACTCTCTTTAGGTTTTTCTTCCTCAGAATCCTCTTCTGTTTCTTGTTCTGCTGCACTTGCATCTTCACTTACGGGGTTTTCACCTGTTGCTGCTGGTTCGCCTGCATAATCCTCGTCTTCTTTTTCAATGTCTGGTTCCTCTTCATCTATGCCTTTATCTTCGTCCGTGTTCTCCTGGTCCTCTTCATATTCTCTCCTTTTAAAGGACTCGTCCTTGTCTAACTCATCATTTTTCTTGCTAAGCTCATCTATCTGCTTGTCAATATCCTCTAAGAAATCCTGGTCTATGTGATTAGTATCATCTTTCTTTTTCTGTCTTTCAAAAATCTTTTTTTCTTCTTGCTTGTCTTGGTCCTCGTTGCCGGTCTCTTTGCTGTCTTCTTCTCCCAGTGGCTGTTCTGTATCCTCTTTTTCTTCAGGCTCATCAACCACTTCAAGGTCGCCGAGCCTCTCAACCTGGCTGTCTTCTTCATCCACATCTTTATCTGCCTTGTCTCTTATTCCTGGTTTTTCTTCAGAAAGAACATCAACAACATCAAGGCTGCCAACCTTGTCAGAAGCTTTTTTCTCTTCTGCATTCTTTTTCTGGGGCTGCTTTACCTGTTTCAAGGCCTCCTTAATATCCTTGTTGCTCTTAACATCAAAGTACTTGAAGAACTTAGGGGTCAGGCTCAGCCTGAAACTCCTTCCCTCTTTGCGCTTCTCAACAAACTCCTCATTCACTAACAAGCCTATGTGCTCATAAGCATTGGTTCCCCTGACCTTAATAATATCTGCCTGAATAGCAGGAGCATTATAAGCAATTACTGCCAGGGTTTCAAGCACAGGAAAACCAAGCTCAGTATCAGCCACAATCTTGGTAACCAGGTTTATGTATTTCTCCTGGACATTAATCTTCCAAGAACTGCCCTTGTTAACCAGCAACAGGCTGGAATCCCTTTCCTCATAATCCTTGTTAAGAGCCTGTAAGGCCTTTTTCACACTGTTCTTGGGGCTATTGGTAAGCTCTGCAAGCTCCTCCTCGCTCATCTCCTTGCCAGAGGAGAATAACAAAGACTCAACTTCTTTTTTTAACTCCATGGTCAGCCTCTTTTTAACCTGTTTCTGTCTTTCGCATTAGGACTTTTTTAAGATTCTTTTTTATCCTGTTTATAATACCTGCCTTTTTTCTCCTCAAGCCTGCCTCTTTCCTTTAATGACTTGAAAAAAGGTTCGAGCTGCTTAACAGGAATACCCATCTTCCTGCCTATCTCATTTTTGGAATGATAATTCTCAGCAGCCAGGAGCAGAGAGTTCTGTATCAATGCGTTCATACCCTGCGACAAGGCCTTGTTCTTAATATTGGTATCTCTCACAGTATGGGATATTTCGTGAAGCTTAGCCAGCAGGTCATTAAGCCAGTTGGTAAGGTCCTTTTCCCTGAACTTAAGGTTCTCAGGAGCAATAATGTCAATGTTGGCAGGCATGAAATTAATGCACATCCAGGTAAACCTGTCCAGCCCCTCAACCAGCATCTCTGTGTCAACAAAAGTACTCCAGAGGCCGCCCTCTATCTTCTCAGGCTCGCCGAACTCCTCGCTCAGAACACTGATTCTGGAATCATTCTTAATATTGTTAACATAGCCGTGAATAGTCCTAGTCACATGCTCCTTGGGATTGCCAATAACCTCAAACGATACCTGGGCCAGTATTGCGCCCTGCTTTATTTTTTTTTGAATATCCTTGTCTTTCATAAGCGAAAAATAAGTAGAGAGGGTTATATAAATTTATCGCCCAAACTTTACGAAATAGGATAACAGATTTTTCCCAGGATTATCGCCTCCTGAAAAACAGGAGGGTAAGGACAACCAGGCCCAGCACCACGCTTATCAGGTAAGGAACATGCTTCGTAAGTTTTGCACTGTCAGCCTCATAAACCACGCTACCAGCAATGTTTTTTATGCTGTTAGCATCATTCATACTGGCAGAAGCGTTCTCAAAAGGATTTGCAAAAGACTCCCCAGAAGCATCCTTTTTTCCCATCACTTCCAGACCTGAGGTTGCAGTTGTTTCCTGGCCTGACTCTAACTCAAACAACAAGGTCTTGGCATCAACAACCTTGTCTTTTTTTCTTAGCTCAAGCACAGCCAGGTTCTTGCCAGAAACAACTGTTGTTTCAAAGCGCTGCTTTCCAGACTGATTAACTGTTCTTGTGGTTTTACCTGCTTGTGTGAGCAGGATAAGGATGTGCTCTTCTTCAACCTCGACATTAGCATACAGGTTGACTTTTTTATCTTGGTCATCATACTTCTTGCTTCTAGTGTAAAAGGACACGATGCTGCCTTTGGTTTCTGCGCCTGTTTTTTCAGGGCACACACTGCTATCGTGGCCTGTTATTTTCAATTCCTCATCCTCCTGCACACCCAGGCCCTCAACTACAAGGACATAATCTCCAGGCTTGAATTCCTGTTCGCAGTCAGGCTTAAGACTGACCTTTATAGTCAGGTTATAGTCATAGTTTTTTTTGTTCAGATAAAACCCGGTTTCATCTGACACCTTCCTGTTATTACCGTCTTTATCTGTTTCCACCCATGCAGAAACAACGCTCTTGCGCGTGTCCCCCTTGTGAATGCTCAGCTTCACCTTGAATTCATTTCCGAACAACAAGCCCTGGAGCGGGGTGTAAACATAGTCTATGCTTATGCTGGAGCCAAGAGCATCAGAGTCCTCCAGGTCAGGCGTGTTTTTCTGTATGATAATTATCTTCTCATTCTCCTGCCTGCTCTTATTGGCTGTGTTGTTGCACGCCACAAAGACCAGTCTGTTCTTGACCACAAAAACCCGGTCCACTTCTGCTATGCTCGGAGTCCACTGCTTGGTATTGGTATTGCTCGTATTGTACTCCTTCTTAACTACTTGGCCGAACAAGTCCTCTGCCCAGTACTCGATGATATAAGGAAAGCTCTTGTTGTTTATGCTGTTCTTTATCTTGACTTTATCCTTGCTAAAATAATGCTCTTTATCAGTGCTCAGGTTAAGCTCTACAACACAAGGAATACTGGCAGGGTTAATAACTTCAAAGTCTTTGCAAACAATATCAGGATCAGACGCATTGAGCATATTGGGTTCATTAATAAGAGAGGAGTTAGTTATCATGCCGCATAAGGTGTAGTTGCCTGTTTGTTCAAAAAATAACCTGCCATTGCCTGCTGAAGAATAATAATTAATGGTCTTGTTAAAATAACCCTGTGCGACCAATGAGTTGTTGCTCGTAACATTGTATTTGACCTCTGCGAAAACCTGGCTTTGCACTCCAGAGACATGCTCCTGGTTGGTTATCCTGAATAAGGAGTCATATGTCATGCCAAGGAAAAGGGTTTCTGGAATGATTATTTCAAGTTCCAACCCCTTTTTTGTCTTAGTAGTATTAGTTGTGTTTTCCTGTGTTGTGTTTTCTTCCTGAGTATTGTCCGGAGTATTGTTTATGGTTTCATTAATAGTCTCATTAACAATTTGGTTAATGCTTTCATTAATACTTTGATTGTTTATTACCACGCAATTCTCTGCTCCAGGGCTTCCCCCATACTCACACGACTCCTGCCAGGAACCATTAATCAGAACGAGTGAGAAACCATTATCACTTGCAAGGCTTCCATCATAACCCATGAAATCCACGAGTTCTGAGCCGTTATAAAGAAAGACTGTGTCCCCGCCATTATTAAGTCCATTCCCAATAGTGCTGCCAGCAGAATAAACACTGCGCCTAATAGTGCTACTTGAATCAGTATGAATGCCTGAGAGATTAAACTCCTCCTCTACTATCAGGCTGAGATTAGCCTGGCCATACACTATCATCTCAAGAGAATCATTACTTGCAAGGTCACCTATAACGTACCTGCTCAGATTATTGGTTCCAATGATTTCAACAAACTCCTTATTATTATCACTTCCTTTAGGATTATACATGACCTCATTTATGCGCACACTCGATACCAGGGCAGGATATAACAATGTCAGGATTACAAAGACTAAAAAAACCTTGTTCTTAACCATCTAAACGCCTGAAAACAGGTTATTAATAAAGCCTGCATCTAGAAATCCGAATATCCGGAATTTATCTCGTGAAATATTCGAAGACTTGGGTGTAGAGGAGGCATTTCTGAGGGTATGCGCAGAACATTAGTAGCCCAGGGCATGACTTCGACTCTGATAGGCGCGCCTGGATTATCAATCCTGTGAGGCTCACCGTCAACCTCAAAATAATAATCCTTACCTGATTCAGGTTCAAGAATGTTCATCTCAATGGATTCTATGCCTTTAACATAGCATGTGTTAAGCTGGTTGTATTCCAGCCCAGCATTATTATTTGCAGAATGAATTATGTGCTCTTCAGGGTTAGAAAGGTCAATCTTTTTGTCTATGTGAGCATTGTCCTTTAGCAAAAAGACATGCTCTAATCCATGTATAAGGCTGGCTTTACTCATATTCCTCACAAACAGTCCCTCGAGGTAACCATCGTTAAGCTGGTTCTCAGGATTAAACCTCATGTTAGAGCCTGCATAAGTGCCGTTCATAACAAAAATTGTGAGCAAGTCCTCTAAAGGACCTTTCCTAACAGAGTCATTATTAAAGGAGCAAACAGTATCAAAAGGCTCGTAGCCTTGTTTATACAACTTAAGTGCTTCACTAACATACCTGGTCTTCTTCTTAACACCTCCAAGCCTTGCTTTGTTCTGGTTTTTTTCAACACCAGTCTCGACACGACTGCAAAGCTCGCCTGAGAAGCCCAGGCTAAAAGAATTAATCGCTCTTACCACTCTATCCTTGTCATAAGTTATCTTCATCAAGTCACACGGAATTATGTACTTATCATAATCCTTGTTCCTTATTCTGTTGTTCAGGAGACTGTTAACAACATTGTACACTCTTTCAGGATTATACGTGTTCACACTCCTGCAAGAATCCGAGCTCGTACCATTAGGAATCAGAACTATAACACCCTGCTCCAAGTCGCCCTCAGCATTCACCACTTCATTATAAGTGCCGTCCCCGCCGATAACCACAATCAAACCCTTGTTCTCAGCCAAGTACTTAGACGCGTCCCGGGTAATGCCCTTCTTGCCCTGGCTCTCATAGAACTCAAAGCGCTCATTACCCAGTCTGTTCCTAACCTCCTCGGAGACACAATCATGATTAGAATTGCCAGCAGCGGGATTAATAAAACAAGCATTCTTTTGCCTGCCAAGAATTATTTGTTCAACTAAACCCCTTAGCTTTTCTTTTCTCAGCCTTTTCTTTTTAGATGTAAGAATAATGTTATGCAGAGTATTTGAACTCATCCCCACACCCCCCTAATCACTTTTCCACACCTACGACATTTTCCTTTTTTTAACATGTTCTTGCAGCCCCTAAAAAAACTTCTCTTGACAACGACCTCTTTGCATTCAGGGCAGAGTGTGTTGTTCTCACCGCCAATATTTCCGAGATAAACATAATCAAGATACTTGCCAGCAATCTCCTTTGCTTTTTCCAGGGTTTTCATGAGTGTGGGCTCAGAGTCCTGCATCTTGTAATCTGGGTGAAACCTTGTGAAATGAACAGGAACATCCCTGCCAAGCTCTTTTGCAATCCACTTGCACATCTCCTCAATCTTATCAAAATCATCATTAAGCCCCGGCACAATCAGGTTGGTAATCTCAAGCCACACCCCCTCCTGCTTTAAGATTTTCAGGGTGTTAAGCACAGGCTCAAGTTTTCCCCTGCATATTTTCCTGTAAAAATCATTTGTAAAAGCCTTTAAATCAATGTTCGCAGCATCCAGGTACTTGCACAGCTTTCTCAGAGGCTCCTCCTCAATGTATCCGTTGCTTACCATCATGTTTTTTAATCCCTGCTTCCTGGCCAGCCTGGCAGTGTCAAGCATGTACTCATAAAATATGGTGGGCTCAGTATAAGTATAACTAATAATCCTGCACTCATTCTCCCTGCACAGCTTTACCACTTTTTCAGGCTTTACTTCCTCGTAATTCTCTTCTATGCCCTGAACATCTGCCTTGCTTATCTGCCAGTTCTGGCAAAAACCGCAAAAGAAGTTGCAGCCAACAGTCGCAATGCTAAAAGCCATTTCTCCGGGCAGGAAATGATACAAGGGCTTCTTCTCAATCGGGTCCACGTGCATAGCGCACGGCCTTGAATAGACCAGTGAGTAAAGCTCGCCCCTGACATTCTGCCTTACACCGCACAAACCTCTCTCGCCCGGCTTAATAGTGCAAAGCCGGGGGCACAGCACGCACTGAACAAGATTGTTTTTCAGTTTCTTATGAAACAGTGCTTTTTTCAGATTCTTCATCACTGCGCATAGTAATCAGAAATACTTTTTAATGTTTTTTAAAATAAGGGGTTTGTCGCATAATTACTACTCGTCTTTGCTTTGCAAAGCCTCGCCGTGCCATTGCGTGCCTACAAAACAAAAGTAGACAACGCAAATAACGGCAACGACGTATTCTGCGGCAAACTCTAAAATAATGGTACAGACAGAGATATTTTCAACAGCGCCCGGGGTTTTTTTATGAAGCCATAAAGCCTGGAACAGCATGAGAAATGCCATTACAAGCGTAATTTCCAGAAATTATTTAAACCCAGAAACCAGCAGCGTGGCTTAAGCATGAAAAAAATTATTATGCCTGGATTGTTCATAA
>CAYRRQ010000030.1:0-10602 GCA_964426715.1 uncultured Methanosarcinales archaeon | reverse complement strand
CCAGTGCTGGTAAGGAGGATATGCCAGTCTTTCCTAGTCTCAGTCTTAATCATTTGTTTTCTCTTTTTCAGGTTTTCAAACGCCAGCTTTTCCTCATCCTTAAGACCTGCTTTTTCCACTTCCTGCTCAGACAGTTTTTTCAGCAGCTGCTCTTCCAGGCTGCTCCTGGCCAGCAATTGTTTCCCATTCTGGCTCAGGCTGACCACTCGTTCCTTGTTAATATTAATAGCGGCCTTTTTCTTAAGAAGGCCGAGGCAGGCATTGATTTCCTGGGGTGAGAGCTGGGTTGTTTTCATGATTTTATTTATGCTCTTGGGCGCGTCCCTGATTGCTTCTAAGAACGCTTTTTCAGGCAGACCTGTTTTCAGGGCTTCTCTGCCGTTCTCTCCGAGCACAACAACCTCTCTCACATCTTCTTTCAGCTTTAACACTCCCTTATTCTGAAGCCATTGCAAGGCCCTCATAACCTCAACATCCTTAAGACTGCTCTTGTTAGCCAGCTCTGAGAAGAGCGAGGTGCTTTTCAGCAGCGGGACTATTTTTCTCTCCAAGGGATGCAGGATTTTGACAAGGTCTCTTAGACCTGTTTTATCTTTCATACTTCTAGAAAAAGTTATTGCAAGGTATATAAAATTATTGGTTTGAAAGGCATTGCCCTAAATGCGGGCATCATTAAAATTAGAAAATAATAAAAATAATAAAAAACAACAATCAGAAAAAAAATAAAGAATTTAGAAACCAGTTTGTAAAGTTTATACCTTGATTTTCTTTTTCATGTCCTTCCAGGCAAGCTCAAACATGTCTTCGAGTGCTGATGCAAAGAAGGGCGTGTTTATCCATATGCCTATGTCGTATGTGGGGTGGACGTCTGCATCGTGCATTATCATGAAGATAAGCTCTTTGCCGTCCACTATTACGAACCTGGCCTTGCAATCTGTGTGTCTTACCTCTGCTATGCCTGCCAGATCTTTTACAACTTTTTCTGCTTCCTTGGTAATGGGCGCTGCTATCCTGATACTTACTCCTCTTTTTTTTACTTTTTCCAGGACTGGCTTGAGGGATTCTACTTTTCTTATCAGGCCTTCTGTCGTGGTCATTATAGTGACTGTTTTCTCAGCATTCCTGATAGTAAGCTCTAAGTGGTTGTACAGGTTGTGCCTGCCTTTTAATGAGCCTGTCAGGTCTGAGGGCTCTATGAGTTCAACTCCTTGTTTGTGCAGAGAGCTTAGTTCCTGGATTACCTCTGTTTTTTTAAGGCTGTCCAGCTGCTTGACTTTTTTCTCTGCGTCCTTTTTCATGTTCTTTTTTACTCTTTCAACAACTTCGTTTGGCGGCACAGCAATGTATTTTATGGGCTTGCCAATTTTCATAACTACAAAGCCTTTCTTCTCCAGGCTTTCAAGAATGTCATAGCTTCTGCTTCTGGGCACGTTTGCAATGTCGCTTAGCTCTCCTGCGGTGCTCACTCCCCTTGACAAGAGAGCGGTCCATATTTTTACTTCATACAGGTTCAATCCGAAGTATCTTCTCAGCTTACTCAGAAAGTCTTCTTTTACAATCATGTTGTTACCTCCCTAAAGTAGGATTAATCACCCCTTTTTATATCAAAAAGTTATAACTACTATTTATATGTTACTATTTTTTACACTTATTCAATAGTTTCAGAAATTTAGAGTGCAAAAAATGTGTTCACACAATCTTCCAGGCAACAAATCATTAATAAAACAGTCTCTGAATATACGAATTCGCGCATTGGTTTTGTTTATTTATCAAGGGGTGTGTTGAAAAAAGTCGTCTGTGTCATTGTTTTGTTCCCATTAGGAACATTCAAAAATTTTGTTTTTTGTTTGCCTCTTGTTAACGCAGTTAACAATGGCAGGGCCAGGTGTAGTTTGCGAAGCAAGCGAAGCAGACTTTTTCAACGCGCCAGAACATAGAATGCTTCATTAGGAATCCTGAAAAAATGCTTTTTATAACCCAACTCCTTAACAAGCCTGTCAAACCAGGCTCTGCGCTCATCACTGATGTTTTTGCTTCCGCCAAGGCTCTTGGTTGAGAATGAAACAACCAAATTAGGCGCGTTCAGAGCCTTTAAAACATTTTTACTGCTGTTTCTCTGCAGGCTTTCCAGGGAGTCCAAGGTTTTGAGCAGCAAAACCAGGTCTCCTGGCTCTGCTAATCCTTTTAAGTCATCTTTTAACAAGTCTAGTTGTAGGGTACTGCTTGGTATGTTCTGGCTGTCAAAGTATTCCTGTACAAACTCCAGGTCCTTGGCTGACAAATCACAGGCCAGGTAGCGTGGCTTAAAGCCGAGATAGGGATAGCTGAAAGGATTTAATCCGCAGGCGAGGTCTACTATCCTTTTGGGCCTTGGCATAATAATATTAAATATCTTCTTGTAGACAAGTTGGTAGTAGGGAAGCCTTTCTTTGGAAGACTTGTGAAGCGCCAAGATTTTGTTGTGGTTATCAGGGGAGGGGTTCTTTCTTAATTCTTGTAATAACAATTGTCTTTTGTGGTAGTCCTTCATTATAAAGACTCCGTACACCTCTCTGAGCCCTGTTCTTATATTCTTAACAAGCTCTTTGTATTGTTTTGCCCGCTGCAAGCGCTTAAAATCAAAATCCTGTTTTCCTGTTCGCCTCCTTCCTAGTTCCCCTCTCGCTTTTTCCCTTCTTCCTGTTTCTTCTGTCCCTATTTTTTTGCTTAGCTTAGGATGAGTATTAAGATAATCAATTACTTTCCTGCTTACGAACCCAGGGTCCAGGTTGCTCAGCTCTTTTTTTGCAAGAATATCCTTTACTATGTATTCATTTATTATGGGTTTCAGGTTTTTGTTTTCCATCTTAGAATACCTGCGATTCCGCCCAGTCCAACCAGTTTTTTCTCTGCTTCTGAGGTGCTGATAATATGGATTTCTGTTTTCATCTTCTCTGCCTGCTTCATAAGGCTTTCCACTGTTTTGTGCCCGCCCTGCTTCCTGACATCCCGCAGGTACCCGTAGCTGACCAATAACTCCTTAACAGCACCTATAATAATTTTTTCTTTGCACTCCTTTATCCCGTAGCACGCTGTGTCCTGGGAAATTGCTTTGAGCAACTCTTCTATCATCCCTGTCTCCCTAGCAGCCCGGTCATTCTCCAGAATCCTTGACAGCTCAGGCCTCTGCATGACTTCTCTTATTGCGTTCTCCTTGATATCAGAGCAGGTTGAGAGCGTAATCTTTTTTTTAAGTTCTTCAGGCACTTCGTTTATGAGGTATTCCCTCCAGAAGCCCGGGCTTGCAACTACGATGCTGTCTGGTTCCAGCCGCTTGTTGTACTCATCCAGTTTTTTTACAAGCTCAGAATAAAAATCCTTTTTAGTAGTTGTTTCAAAGCCTTTCTTGGCAACCTCGCCCTTGACTTTTGCCAGAAGTTCATGACCTTGGCCTTTGAGCAGAGCGAACAAGGCTTCTTCGCGGTCCAATAGCAGCAATAGTATTTTTGTGCTTATGCCCTGGGCTGCTTCTTCTAGTTTTTTCAACTGGTAACGCATCCACTCAGGCTTCTTAATGGTTATAATACTGCCGGGCTCCACATTAAATGTGTGGTGGCTTCCCCTGGGCACTTCTTCAGGTCCTTGCTCTACAACCCCGCTTATCCTTAGAGTGTCTGAGTACTTGTGAAACTCGGTCTTCTCAACTCTTACTTCTAGGAAAACCTTTTTTCTGGTTATCCTTTTCTTGCGCTCGTCCTCGTCACCGATTCTTATCTTTCTCTCAGTCCTGCCCGTTACACTGTCATCTGCGTCTATTGCCTGCTCAAGATACCATAAGTCCTCGGGATTATTGACCTTGACAGTTATTTCTCCTTGTTTCAGATGTTTTTTTATTATCTGCATGCTCAGAAGTAAGAGGTAAGGGTATATAATGTTTTTTGTTATTAACAAGGATTATCTCGTTAATTTAAAAATCTCTATTAAGCGAGAAGGTCTTAATATTCTTTTTAAAACAGAGATGGATTAGGACAGCGATTTTTGTTAGGGTGGCTCTTTTGCAAAACAGTCTGTTTCCCAAAGGATTTGTCCTCGCCGAAAACCAATAAATTTATATATGCTTATTGTTAAGAAAAGGATTATGAATAGATTGAAATCTGGGCTGGCGCAGTCTGCTAATAATGCAGGCGTCACAATAATCATTATTGCGGTTCTTATAGTGGTCTACCTCTTGTTCCTGCCTCCGCAACAAAGAGCAGAACTGCTGGGTGAAGAACAAGACAATACCGGAATACTTTCGGATGTCGAGAGCAACTTGTTCTCAGACACTCCTGGCAGGCTTTATCCTGTGAGCAGCAACACAATTGATCATACCCTGCCGTCGTTCATGGTGTTCACAGTCACTAATGCTGAAGAGCTTAAGAGAACAGCGTCCTTGTATGTGAAGAACTCTGCTTTTAGCGATACAACAGACGAAGTGGTCTTTTTTTATGACTCTCAGACCATACAGGATGTTAAGCTCTCATTCAACATAGCCAAGCATTCAGGCAGACTAAAAATCCTGCTTAACAACCAGAAAATATTTGAAGGAGAAATAGAGGACGCCAGCCCTGACCCTATTCGTTTGCCAGAAGGTTTTTTGCAGACCAAGAACACGCTTGTGTTCGAGGTTTCTTCTCCAGGGGCCGCGTTCTGGAGGGTTAATGAGTATGACCTGAAGAATGTCCTGGTATCAGCCAAGGTCACTGATTACTCATCATCGTTTTCAGAGCAGCACTTCGCAATACCCTTGTCAGAATATGAGAACCTGGAAAAAGCGGTTTTTGAATTCCTCCCTGACTGCCCGGCTAATGAAGAAGGGCTGGTGCAGATACTGATAAACAACAGGGTAATATACACGGGTTATCCTGACTGCGGTGTAAAGACCAATATTGAATTAAGCAAGGAATTGTTAATCCAGGGCGACAATGTCCTGGTGGCTACTACTAACACTGGCGCTTTCCTCATAGACATGCCTAAAATCATTACTTATCTTACTCAGACAGAGCCGCCAGTATTCTATTTTAATGTGCAGCGGCCTTTGCACGAAGCAATCTACTTTGGCAATGCAGGCGTGATGCTTACCTTAAGATTCACTGATGCTGAGAGTGTGAAGAGGGGCAATCTTAATGTCAACGGCTATCAGATGTACTTTGAAACCCAGGACATAACCTATCAGACCTTTGTAGAGCCAGAATTCATTGTGCCTGGTCCTAATTCAATAAAAATAATTCCTCACGACACAATGGATGTTACTGAGATAAGGGCTGATGTTGTCTGAGCCAGAGGGATGTGATAATGCCAGGGGCGAGATTGTAATCTGTAATAATCATTCTTTATTATTAAGAATCATCAGGAGAGAATTTAAGTTAAGTAAGTTAAGAGGAAGGAAAAGGTTTTTAGCATGGTTGATGAAACGTGGCTAAGAAAAAAGACTGAGGCGAAGCTAAAAGAATTAGATAAGAAGCAAGACAAAGAGGCTAAAGAAAACAAAAAATATAAAGAGGAGAAAGAAAAGTTAATGAGTAAGGTAGGCGAAGCTGAAAAAGCTGCTAAGAAAACTATCTGGGAGCATCCTGTTAAGACAGCTGCTGTTTTGGAAGCTGAGGACCCTTTTGAAGCAGAAGAAATCAAGAGTTTGCTCAAGGATTATAATAAGAACCTTAAAAAGAGTCAGAAAAAAAATAAAAAGAAGAGAGCTAAAGTGGTTGATCAAAATCCTGTATTCCTTAATTCAGATGCTGGTAAGAAGAGTAGTATTAGTAAAAGCAGTAAACGTCCAGGAAAGTTGCTGTTCTTTAGCTCATTTATAGTACATTACGCTGCGCTGTTTAGTTTGTCCTTCAAAATTAACTGGAATACTTATTTCTGGGGGTTTCTGATTTTGTTCCTGTTCCTGCTTGTCTGGACTTTTTTTGTGTTTCGTTCCAGTGGAATCCTAAACTCGAGAACCATGATAGGTTTGTCCCTGCTCGGAGTTGCTTATGTGCTCCTGCCTTTAATCCTTAACTTGTTCCAGAACTTTTTTTATAACATTGAATTAATAGGCGCGTTTAATCTGTTTCACTTAATCATTTTTTTGCTGGCAGTAATACCTGCGTTTCCTTTGGTTATTGGCTATTACCTGGGCAGGAGCATAACTACTAAGTGGGTTACATTGATTGTGTTATTGCTCTTAATAGTGTTCGTGGTGGCTCTGGCTGTAAGACTGGAACCTGGAAGATTAGTCTCTATTACTGGGACTTCTCAGAGAATTGATATAGGAGGAGCCTTTGGTTTCCTTTTTGAGGAATTAAGGGATTTGGGCGAGAATGTGTGGAAGAAAATCAATATTAAGAGTATTAAAAGCAGTGTTCTCAACGCCACTGGCCTTAATTATTATACTGGTGTGATTGATAACAACGAAGAAGAGGCTGTGGGGCTTTACATTGATAATGTGAGGCCTGCTGATAAGTATTTTTATGTGGGCTCGCCAGTGGTTGTATGGGCTGATATCAGGGGCAAGAGCTTTACAGAAGAGATAAGTGTTACTCCTGAGTGTTATGTTGATGAAGAAGCGGCTGGCAAAGCAGAGCCTTCTATGTTCACTATTTTTGGTGAGGAGCACGACACCTTGTCCTGTACTTTCACAGGCCTGGACGATGGAAGTCACAGGGCTACTGTGGCTGCTGGCTTTAACTTTGAGACCTGGGCTTATGTTACTTACACTTTTGTGGACATGGATGTTAAGCGCTCCTTGCAGAGGCAGGGCAAGAATGTTAATTACGAGCTGGATGTTGAGCCCAGGGCCCGGGCAGTTTATACCAACGGCCCGGTCATGCTCGGAATGTCAGCAATGATTGACCAGCCCGTGGGAATTGACACCCAATATAATTCCAGGGAGCCTGTGCTCGGCGTTACCCTAGACAACCTCTGGACAGAAGGAGAGATTGAAAGGGTGGATGAGTTCATAATCCAGGTGCCTGAGGACATCCAGCTGGTCAAGTGCGACAGGTGGTATCCTGATGAGAAGAGGAATCCTTTCAAGACAGAGGAAGGCTATGACTTCTACAGGTTTAGCAGGGAGGAACTCGGCGATCCAAGAGCGGGTTTTAAGTCTGTCACATGCAGGCTCAGGATCGAGAATCCTAAGGAGTTCCTTGGAGGAAGCCAGAAGGTCCAGCGCACCTTTGTTGCCAGGGCTAAGTATTATTATAATCTGGAGGAGCGGGTGAGCTTGTATGTCAGGGAATAAGCAGCAAAGAAGTTGTTTGATTAGAAATTATTTTAGCAAGCATTTCAGTGGTATGCGCTTACCAGTTTTGTACCTGGCAATCTTATCAGCAGTCTTGTTATCATTCCTGCTCTCATCCTGCAATTATACTCCAAGCCCCAGAGAGGTTAATTATTATACAGGAATCCAGGGCTTAGAACTGGATTTCATGGAGAATGCTCCGCCCGAAGAGGTGTTAGAGGATTCTTATTTTAACATCAACCTCTTCCTTGAGAACAGGGGCGCCTTTAACGTTATCAATGAGAACCATGCTATTCTCTCTGTTGGCTTTGACCCTTATTATGTTGATGCCTCTGAAATCCCCTCAAGCAGTTACGTTGAAAAAAGCAAGAACAGCATAATCCTTAGAGGAATTCAACTTCCTGGCAAGTCCAGGTATTATCCTGCAGGCTCCCAGACCATTATAGGCATATCTAATTTTAAGACCAAGCAGGTACAGGGTCAGCGAGAGGAGCCGAGCACAGAATTGTTTGCCTCGCTTTGCTATCCTTACACCACTGTGTTCTCTGACTTTATATGTGTTGACATGAATGTACAGGCTACTGACGTGCGAAGACAGGTTTGTCAGGAACAAGACCTTATACTGGCTGACCAGGGCGCTCCTGTGGCTATCACGCGTATTGAGGTTGAGAACCAGCCTGCAGGAAAAGACGTGGTTACAGGGGATCCACAGGTAAGACCTGTGTTCACAATCCATTTGAAGAACAAGGGTTCTGGCAGCGTACTCAGCCCGGTTAATAATCCCGGAGAACTAGACAGGGTGTGCTCTTTCCAGGACTTGAAACAGGGGGATTTCAGCACGGTCAGGGTTAGTGCCCTGCTCTCAAACTCTAAACATTTAATATGCCAGCCTGAAACAGTCAGGTTGTATGGGGGTGAAGGATTCACTAGATGCCAAGTTAGCGATGAAGACTTAATGTTGGGGTATCAGAATTATCAGACTTCACTCTCAGTCAATATGTCTTATGTTTACCTAACATCATCTTCAAAGGAGATAAGTATTGAGAGGCTTAACCCTATGGGAGGAAGTAGGGAGCCTCTTCCACAATGCCTGCCTTCAGAAATACAGGAAGGCACTGCTTGTATCAGCAAGTGTCTCTTCTGCTCACAACACCCTGATGATGCGAGGTGCCAGCCGCAGAACGCTGAGTATCATATTGATTTCCAGCAGGGCTTTGCATGCCAGTGCAGTGCCAAGAAGTGCAATGAGCTTTACCCAGTGGGATTGTGCGTGCCTTTTGCAGGCTTCTGCCCTGGCGCGAGTTACTGTTGCTTAACGCAGTGCAGTTCCTCAGAAATATTGTTTCAAGGTAAGTGTTATCCTGTGTGCTGTGAGTGCAGAGACGATAACATGGAGTGCTTGTGTGGAACAGCAGAAAGCAATTATAAAATCATGCCCAAGGACGAGTTCTGCTGCCCAGACACCAGCCAGAGTTTCACGAGCAAAGCTGACTGTGAATCTGCTTGTAACCAGGACACTTAAGAATACAATCTTACAAAACTGTTTTAGAGGAAAGCTTTAAATACTCTGAACATCAAGAGTTAGTATTAAAATGCAGGATTATGCAAAAAAAAGAGGTTGGTTGCTCCTGGTCATAGTCTTATTATCGTCTTTTATTCTCCTTACAAGTTGCAACAGGATTCCGAGAAGGGATCCCGCGCATCAGATTGGTAATTTTGAGGATAACAAATATTATCAGGGCGTGAGGGGTGTGGAGATGATGTTTGTGCAGGGAATGCCTCCGAACAAGATTTATTATTATGGTGATGCTTATGACAACACCTTTGACGTAAACGTGGAGGTGGCTAATGTTGGCTCTTCTTTTGCAAGAGGCGGAATTTACTTGTCTGGCTACGATCCTACCATGATACATTTCCAAGGTATTAATCCTGACAGGAGCAGTGGGAGGGCTTGTATGATTGATGTGGGGAATATTGGTTTTGGCCAGTTCGGCGCTACTTTGAGATGCGATGATTTCTTTATAGGTGCATCCAGCGACTTGTCAATGATTGACTTTAACATAGAGGGTATTGGGAGCAGGTTTGAGCTGGGCCGGCTTGTTGGAGGCACAGATCTTAGCTGGCAGAAGAGAGGAGACCAGAACCGGTTTGGCATTGACTTTAGCAATCCTAATATTGACGTGGAGTATGCTAATCACGGCAGGCTTCTCATAGCCATGTTCTCAGGACTTGACTTCTCGCGCAACTTCGGCGTAGAGTACCTGCTGGCAGGAGACACATATGAGTATCCTGGCGGAGAACTCGAGTACATAAACTTTGACGGAAACATTGTGAACTGGCCCCCTGGGCTTGATTATTCCAAGCAGAGTTTTCTTGTAACCAACTGTTTTTTATACGCCACTTATGCTGCGCCTGTGGTGTGCATTGACCCTACACCATTCTCGCAGGACAGAAAGGTTTGCAGGCCGAGGGAATACACTACTACTAACGGGCAGGGAGCGCCTGTGGCTGTTACCAGTATTGTGCAGGAGAACACTCCGCGCCAGGCAGTTTTCACTATTAACATAAAGAATGTTGGCGGCGGTACGGTTTATGACCCGGGCTTCCTAGAGTTATGTAGCCCTTATTATCCTGGACGGGTTACTAATGAGAACCTGAACATTGTTTATATCGGGGACATCAGGGTGTCTGGCGACTTGCAGAGACTGGATTGTACTCCGAATGATTTTGTGAGGCTTGACCCAAATACAGGGACTGGGAGGGTTACTTGCTCTTATGATATTCCTTTCTCTGGTCTGCGCTCAGCATATCAGACCCCTCTTGTTGTGGAGTTATGGTATGGTTATTCAAAGACAAAGGAGAAGAGTGTGTGGATAAAAAGGGCTATATGAAGATTATGCTAAATATGATTATGGTAAATTATGGCAAATGAAAAACTATGCTAAAACTGGGTTAGGAGGTTGATGAATTATGAGAACAAATGGAATTATGAACATAAGAAACCTATGGGTGTTTGTGTTGATTATCAGTGCTTTGTTTCTGGTAACCAGTTGCGCAGAGCAAACAGATGTCGGAGTAGACATTTCACAGAGTTATATTGGTGGGACAGTTGGACTGGAGACTTATCTGATTGAGGGCATGCCTCCTGCCGCAATTCATGATGCAGGTACGTTCCCGTTTGGCGTGGGCGTGACTTTGGAGAACATGGGTGAGGCTGATGTGGGTCCTGGCACTGACAACCCTTTTGTCCTGGTCAGGCTTGAGGGTATTAATCCTGAGCAGTTCGGAGTCACAGATGATGACATTAAAAAGGTGCTGGCCAGCCCAATACGTGGTGCGAGAAGGAATTTTGA
>CAYRRQ010000029.1:0-10768 GCA_964426715.1 uncultured Methanosarcinales archaeon | reverse complement strand
CAGATTGTTCTCGCTCCTTAATAAGCTTAACAGCTTCCTTAACATTCTCAGGACACTCCTCAAAGCGCTGCTTGTCCAGGGTCCTCTTGGCACGAGTCTTAAGCTTAGCCTCTAAAAAAATCTTGATGCTGTCAGGAATAAAAAAAAATCCCAGCCTGCTGTCAACAACAAAATCATCCTCTTTCCTGCCCAGCTCTTTTAGCTTGTCATCAACCAGATTGTCAAAAGAAGAATCAGCTTCAGCCCTTTTATTCAGCTCAGCCAGGGCAAGCGACTTGTCCTTTGCGAGTTTGCGATAAAGATCCCCAGCACTAAAATGATTGTAGCCAAGCTTCTTAGCCAATGCACTGGCCACACTACTCTTACCGCTCCCCGCAGTACCTCCAATAGTAATAATCATAAACCAAGCAGAGTAAGAAAGGGTTTAAAAATTTTATCAAAACAAAGAGTTTGTCACAAAATTACTACTACGCTTTGCTCATCTTATTCGCAAAGCTTCGCCGCGCCTTGCAAGTTTACAAAAAGTTCCATTTTTGAGTATGCAAAGCTTTGCATGTTACAAAAAAATAAGTAAACATTGCAAATGAAGGCAGCGACGTATTCTGCGACAAACTCTAAAACAAGGTACTTTGTGTTCTCTATCTAATCAAAGAATCAGTAAACCTTTTTCTTAGTCTCAAGCTCATCTAGCTGTGTCTTAATAAATTCCTTGGTCCTTGCATTATCCTGCTCGTGCATTAGCTGGCCGCACTCAGGACACTTAAAACTGAACTCCATGGCCTTTTCAAAAGGCATTCTTACGCAGGCAGACCTGCACATGTAGAAATCATGTTTTTCTTCTCTTTCAAGCCTCTCCTTGAGCTTGCTAATCTTTGAAAGCCTTATCTTCTCAGCAAGAAAAGGAATCATCTCCTCGTTAAAATCCCAGTAGCAGATATACCATCCCTTGATCCTGTCCTTTTTCCTGATAAAAGAAACAACATTGTGCTCCAGGAGTTTGTAAAGCAGGTGCCTTACCAGGTGAATCTCCATGTCGAGTTCCTCGGCAATTATGAACTCAGAAATCTGCTTTTTACCCTTAAGATAAAGGATTATTTTCAGGGCTTCCTCACCTACAAGCTCTGTTATGACATGTTTTATAAGCTCATCATCAATCCTAATCCTCTTGGAGATGCGTTCTCCCTTGCTGTTAGTAAACACGAATGAGTTGTCAATGACCTGTATATGCCTCTCTATATCAACTCCGTCTTCAATAGTAAAGAGCTTTCTCACGTCTGTGTCAATCATATTTTCTTCCCCCAATAAGAAACGATTAAAAAATCGTTTATATACTAACATTGCAATTTACCCTTTATAAAGTTTTTGTTTTTAATATAGTTATATGTAAACTGAGCCTGATACCAAGGAAAAAACAGGTACTTTTCCAAAAACTTTAAAAAAACAAGAAACAAGAGCAAGAATTAATATAGTAAAACCGATGAGGTGATACAATGAAGATGCCAATGTGGCTCAGTTGGATTGTCTTGATAATAGGTATACTCTACCTAATAAAGGACATCCTGGCATGGGATTACTGGTGGAGCCTGAGCTGGTGGACGGTAGCGTTCATCATAGTCGGCTTAACCGGGATAATAAAAACGAAGTAGAGAACACTTCAGAACATAAATAGAAAAACTCTTTATTTTTTTTATCTTTTTTTAAAATGTTTTTTAGGAGCAGGATTAAGATAAGGGGGATTATGCACATAAGAAAAGATGAGTGTTAAGAACAAAAATAAGAAAAGAACAGGAAACGCCAAGCTTAAAAAGGGTGGGGCTGGAAAACAAGAAAAGAGCAATAATAAGAATAATAACTCAGAGCTCGGAATAACAGCCAGGAAGAACAAGGACTTCAGCGAGTGGTACACTCAGGTCATACAAAAAGCCGAGCTCATAGAATACAGCCCAGTATCAGGCTGCATGGTAATAAGGCCGTATGCTTATTCTATGTGGGAAGCTATAAGAGAATTCATAGACACAGAAATAAAAAAGCTGGGCGTGCAAAACGCTTACTTCCCATTATTCATACCAGAAAAAATGCTTAGAAAAGAGCAGGAACATGTAAAAGGATTCACACCAGAAGTGGCGTGGGTGACTATGCATGGAGACACCAAGTTTGAGGAGCGACTTGCAATTAGGCCTACCAGTGAGACCATCATGTATGATGCCTACAAGAAATGGATACGCTCATACAAGGACCTGCCTCTCAGACTAAACCAGTGGTGCAGCGTGGTAAGATGGGAGTTCAAGCACCCAGTGCCTTTCTTGAGGACAAGAGAATTCCTGTGGCAGGAAGGACACACTGCTTTTGCTAGGAAGCAGGAAGCAGAGCAGGAAGTAAGACAAATCCTTGACATATATGCCCGGGCATTCGAGGAAATTCTGGCAGTGCCAGTGCTAAAGGGAAGAAAGAGCGACACAGAAAAGTTTGCAGGAGCAAATTATACTGACAGCCTTGAAACCTTTATGCCTCATGGCAAGGCAATCCAGGGAGGCACATCTCATTTCCTTGGGCAGAACTTCTCCAAGGCTTTTGACATAACTTACCTGGATAGCAAAGGCGAAAAAAAGTATGTTTTCCAGAACTCATGGGGGTTTACAACAAGAAGCCTGGGCATAATGATAGCCATGCACGGAGACGACCAGGGCCTGGTCCTTCCGCCGAGAATCGCGCCTATACATGTGGTCATAGTTCCCATAGTCTTTAGCAACAAACCCACTATTAACAGGCAGGTAATGCGCATAGCAGAACAAGTAAAAAAAGAGCTGAGCACATACAAGGTAGTGCTGGATGACAGAGAGGATTATAATCCTGGCTTCAAGTTCAACTACTGGGAGCTCAGAGGAGTGCCCCTGAGAATAGAAATCGGGCCTAGGGACGTGAAAAAAGACCAGGTCGTTACGGTCAGGAGAGATACCGGGCTAAAAGAATCTGTGAAGCCAGAAGACCTCTCAGTAAAAGTAATAAAAACCCTTGCCTCAATACAAGACAACCTCTACACCAAGGCCAAGGAATACCTGGATAAGAGCATACAAAAAGTTAGCAATCCCGAAGAGTTCAAGAAAGCCATAAAGAAAAACAAGATAGCCTTTGCGCCTTGGTGCGGGAGTGACAAGTGTGAATCAGAATTAAAAGACAAGACAGGAGTCAAGCTCCTCAACATTCCGTTCAAGCAATCCAAGACAAAAGGTAAGTGCGCGTGCGGGTGCAAGAACAAAGCCAAGAAAATGGCGTACTTTGCCAAGAGCTACTAAGAGCTTTGACTAATGCAGGTTCTTGTGGTCTGGATTTAAGAGGCCGTCGCAGCCTTGATTGCCATTTATTTCTCCTTGGCAAATTTAGAACAGCCCTCTTTTTCCATAACATATTTTTTCAGCCTAAGCAGATGAAAAACTAGTATTCCCAGGAGTGCACCAATAGAATTCGATATCAAGTCCCAACTCAGATTATTCCACCCCCCCATATCCCCCATGCCAAAAGCCAATAATCCCTCGCCCTCGCCAATAAAGCTGTAGCCAACAAACTCTATTATCTCAGTGAAAGCACTGATACCAGTCACAAAAAAGAAAACTATTAATCCTATCCAACCTGGGCTGAGACCTGCCTTAGTCAAATAAGACGAGAACTTAGAGGAATAAAAAAGATTGTAACAAAGCAAGGCAAGAGCAAAATTAGTGGAGAAATGAATAACCCGATCCATAGGAATACCCAGCAGGAAATGGCCGTAAAGCCCCAGCTGATGCAGGTTAAAAGCTGCCAGGAAAACCACAAAGACCAGCCAGTGAAGGTCAGCTTTGCGATTAATAAAGAGCAGGATTGCAAAGAGCAAAGCCCCAAACAACCTGTCAGCGACGAGCTCAACAGCATACTCTGCAAAATAAGCCTGATACACTGCCCAGAGCAAATAAAATATTATGAATGCAAAGCAAATTCCCTGAAAAACCCTTTGTTTTTTATTAATCATCCTTTTCATACAGAAGCACATGGGAGTAAGCAGGAGTATATAATTTTATCTGAGAAAAATGTCGGCGAGGGGACATTCAGAAAAACTGCGTTTTGCTGGGTGAATAACACAGTTATTCATTTGAACCCCTGACTTCCACGGTGCACCACAATCTTAGTCATTGACTAGCTTGCTTTATTAGTCTCATCGCTCAAGATTGTATTTATGAGCGTGGCGCTCTAACCAGGCTAAACTACGCCGACAAAATTTTGAAAATGCTCAAAAACACTTTTGTTTTTGGCACTCAAAAGCAAGCTTTTGTTGAATTTTATAAAACCGTACTGTTCATCGCTATACTCAGAACAGCACTTAAACAAAACTTCTATGATTTAAGAGAAAAACAGAATTATAAAAAGCTTTTTATTTTCTTCTGCACTTCTTCTATCTCGCCTTCTTTGCAATCTTGGTGAGGCCAATGCCTCAACCCGTCATCCCCAAACCTTGGTATGATATGGAAGTGGGCGTGATGGATTATCTGACCTGCTGCTCCACCATTATTTAAACCCAGGTTAAAGCCGTCAGCATTCATGGCCTTGACAACAGCGCCAGCCACCTTCTTAATAAACTCAATCAGGTCTGTCTCTTCTGCCTTGGGAAAATCAAACAAATTCTTTGCGTGCACCTTGGGCACGACCAGCGTATGTCCTGGGTTGACAGGTCTGATATCCAGGAACGCAAGGAATTCCTTGTCCTCATAAACCTTTTTGCAGGGCACTTCGCCTCTTACTATTTTGCAGAACAAACAATCTTTTTCACTCATTTCTCTTCCTCCTCAGGAAGCTCCTTAGACGCAAAGTCATCCAGCTCCTCTTTCTCAACAAGGTCTTTTAATGCTCTGAGATTCACGATTTTAGGCTTAAAATCCCTCTTGTTCCTCCTGTCCAGGAGCACGCTCTTAATACCTGCTTTTCTTGCGCCAATCATATCAGTGGGGATGGAGTCACCTATCATAACAGCGTCCTTAGGCTTAAGCTTCATCTTTTTCAACACATTCTTAAACATCTTGGGATTAGTCTTAAGCATGCCAGCATCATAAGAGAACAGTATTCCATCAAAATAATCCTCCAGGCCGAACTTATCTATGAGCCTGTTAATAGTGTTGGGGGTGTTGCTGATTAATCCTATCTTAATCTTCTTATCCTTTAAGTAATCCAGCACTTCCTTGGTCTCAAGAAAAGGCTTGGCCAACAACTCGTTCTTATTCCACATACCAACCAGCTTCTCAAGGATAAAAGGCTTGGGCTCAACCTCGAATTCCTTGCACACAGCCTTGAACGCCTCGTTGAGGTCGTCATAGGTGCTGGTCATGAAAACCTCTTCAAAACGCACAATAAAGTCCCTGAAAGGCATCTGCAGCCTGAGAATGTACTTGACCTGTCTCACAGGGCTTGGGAAGATGCCGTTCTCAATCAAAGTACCCCAAAAATCAAATATTATTCCCTTAACCATGCGCAAAAGCGAACCAAGAAGGATTTATAAATTTAATGCAAAAAGAAAACTATACTTGGATATTATAATAATACTGAACTGTATTATTTATACTAGCACCAAGATTCACAGCTGAAAATAAATACAAATAATATACGCCGATATTTTTTTTCAATATTTTATCAAGCGCATAAGGTAGGCTAGCCGCTAATCCCCAGCTTAAAAGACCTTTCTTGAGTAACCCTAAAGGTGTACCTAAAGTATTCATAAGGTGCTGGGTGCTCCACAAGGGCTGTCTAACCATTTCAACAACCCTATCAGTACCTGATACACCTATTTTTGTAGTCAAAGCATCGAGCCCAATAGTTAAAGCTGCTAATCCTGCAGCCCTAAAATATTAATTGTTCTTTCTCACTAGATTGATTATACATCTCTTTGATTCTTGCCACCAAGCCCATAAGCCTTACTTAGTCTTAAAAATATAAAAACTTTTCGTTATGTATAAATTTTGGAGTAGTCAAAATTATTTTTCTTATATTTACATAAACAAGGATTCAGCTTATAGCAACGGATTCCTACTTCACATCCTCAAAAAGCACCTGGTCATTGTCAACATCCAGGATGATTACCTTGCTATAATCTGGAGGGTCTCCGAGGTAATGCCCGCCAGGGCAGAGCACCCTGGTATTATCCTGTTTTTTATCCTCTGGCTTGTGAGAATGCCCATGAATATAATAATCATAGTCCTTGTTAAGCATCTTGTCATTAATAATAATATCATGGCCGTGAAAAACACCAATCTTTTTTCCCTCATACTTTAGCTCCATGATATTACCGTAGTGCTGCCCATTAATCTCCCTTACCTTTTCCTCTATTTTAATCCTGTCACCGTCGCAGTTGCCAAACACAAACTTCATTTTCAAACCCTTGAAATACTTGACGCTTGCAGGTGCTATGATGTCGCCGGCGTGGATGACAAAGTCAACCTTGTGCTTCTTAAAAATCTCAACTGCCTTCTTAATATTCTTCACGTTGTCATGCGTGTCAGATATTATTCCGATTACTATTTTTGTTCACCTCATACCATAGTCCATGTCATTGAAATCTGGCTTGTCAGTTATGAACTCTGCTTCTAATCCCAATTTTTTAAAATAATCAACCATTGCAATACAAGCAAATTTCTCAGTGGAATAATGAGTTGCTCCAATCATGTTAATACCTTTTTCCTCTGCAAAGCTGTGAGCTTCAAGAGCGGGCTGAAAATCCTTGCTCGGACGAGTAACCCCTGTCACAAAGGTGTTTATTCCTTTCTCATCTAACTCTCTCAGTGCCTTGATATCAGTTCCGCCTCCACCAATAACTCCGACTTTTTGATTATTTATCTCATCACTTCCATACTGCCAGAGTTTTACTTCGTGACCTACAGCTGATTTAATCTTTTCTACGAGTTGTTTAATATTTTTCATCTCAGTATCCCCGATAATGCCTGCGTAATGCCCGAAATATTCATAAAAACCTTTCTGGTTTTCCAGCTGAATCGCATTGGCCAGGGTAACACAAGTAGAGTATTCTCCTATCCTGTCCAAGGAGGTGTGCAGATTATAAATTGAGATGCGCTTCTCCTTTAATTTTTGAAGCAATCCCTTGTCAGTATTCTTAAAAGGTCCTTCCTCATTATTAATATCCCAGACCATGGGATGATGAACAAATAAGAGAGCATCCCTTTCTCCGGATTCAAGAATAATATTTATTACTTCTTTGCTTGGGAAAACAGCTGTATAAACCTTTTTGATTTCTTTAGAATTATCAGCTAATAACCCCATGTATCTTTGTTTAAAGTTATCACTGATAAAATCATTAAAGTCCATCTGGCTCCAGTCATCCTTGCAATGAGCCAAATCAAAATCTTTCTCCAAGTTTTGGTAAAGTTTCTCAGCTTTCATATGGACCCTGCGGGACTTTCATCAACCTTGCAGGGACTAAGCGAGCGTAGCGAGCGCATGTCGCTCTTTTTCCGCTAACGCTTTTGCTCCGGCAAAAGGATTGTTTTGAACCCGCGGCCTCACCCTAGCCAAGGGCGCACTCTACCGAGCTGAGCTAAGGGCCCGTGAAATAATTTGGTATGGGCTTGACTGAGCGCAGCGAAGGAAACCCATTTTGGGTGTCAACTGACCATAACCAGTTGCTGCGGCTAAGGGCCCGTGAAATAATTAATGGTTGTTAATAAGGGATTTATAAGTATTACCATTAATTATATAAACTTTGGTGCTTATTCTTTTTGTATATGAGCCTTAAGATTATTATTGAGAAGCATGCTCTGGATAATGCTGTTAAGTATAATGGAAGGGCTAATCCTAAGGCTGTTATTGGGAGCGTCATCCAGGAACTTGGAGGCAAGGCGAAGAAGGATATGAAAAAGCTTTCCAAGCTTGTCCAAGAAGTCGTTGCAGGAATTAACAAGTTGTCTCTTGGGGAACAGGAAAAGATTATTAAGAACAAATATCCCGCGTTGCTTGAACACGAAGAAAAACAGGAAAAAGACATCTTTGAGTTTCTGAGCATTAAGAAAAACCAGAAAATCATTACTGCTTTTCCTCCTGGTCCTGAGAAATACCCTCATATAGGTCATGCCAAGGCCTTGCTGCTCAACTATCTGCTGGCAAAAAAATATGACGGCAGGTTTATCCTGAGATTTGAAGACACCAATCCTAAGCTTGTGAAAAAGGAGTTCTATGATATTATGCTTAAGGATTTCGAGTGGCTCGGTGTAGAATGGGATGAGCTGCAGTACTCTTCTGATAACATGGACTTGTTTTATGAGCTGGCTGAAAAAACGATTACTTCTGGAAATGCATACATGTGTTCTTGTGATGTTGACACTATGAGAAAAAACAGAGGCAAGGGGAAACCCTGTGCCTGCAGGGACAAGACTCCCAGGCAGAACCTTGAGGAATGGAAGGCCTTGCCTGGTAAGGAGCCGGGCTCTGCTGTTCTGAGACTTAAGATTGATTTAAAGCATAAGAACAGTACTATGCGAGACCCCACTATTTTCAGGATTATGAATGAGCCTCATGCAAGGCATGGCAGGAAGTACGCGGTGTGGCCTAATTATGATTTTCAAAACGCAATAATGGATGGTCATTACAAGATTACTCACAGGCTTAGGAGCAAGGAGTTTGAGATGCGCTCAGAACTCCAGGCTTATATCCAGAGTTTGTTAGGACTTAAAGAGACTCAGACTTACGAGTTTGCCAGGTTCAATCTTAGGGGCGTTCCGAGCAGCGGCAGGGTTATAAGAGAAATGATTAAGAACAAGGAGCTTGTTGGCTGGGACGATCCCAGGCTTGCAACCATTGCTGCTCTTAGAAGGCGGGGTTTTACTCCTGAAGCTATAAAGGATTTTGTGATTAGCACTGGCATAAGCAAGGCCGAGGCTACCCTTACCTGGGATGACCTCATAGTTCATAATCGGAGGGTGCTTGACAAGGAGGCTGACAGGTATTTTTTTGTTGCAGACCCTGTTAAGACCAGGATTAAAGATGCTCCTGAGCAGATAGTAGAGTTGCATCTTCATCCCCAGCACCGCAGAGGCGGACGCAAATTCATGACTGCAGAGGATTTTTATCTTACTAAGAAAGACCTTGATTCCCTGGAGAAGGGCAGGCTTTACAGGCTCATGGACTGCCTTAACTTTGTGAAAAAAGACAAGGCCTTGGTGTTTGACAGCCTTGAGTACGAGAAGTACAAGGAGAAAGGTGAAAGGATTATGCACTTCTTACCTGTGCAGGACGACTTGGTTGATGTTGAGGTGTTCATGCCCGACCACAAAAAGGTCGGGGGTCTGGGCGAGCCGTTGATGAGACGGGTTGAACCTGGCGACATAATCCAGGCTGAGAGATTCGGCTTTTTGCGCCTTGATAAAAAAGAAAAGAACAAATTATTTTTCTGGTATACTCACCCATAAATTACTAACCAATAAATTAATCCGCGTCTTAGTCTATATAGCTTATAATCTCTGCTTCTTCTCTCAGGCTCTGTATATAATTGTTCAGGACTGCTTGTTTTTGCTCTAGCACCAACAAGGAGTATATGCTGTCCCTTGATTCTTCAAAGGTTACCTGTCTGGGCTCGGTTTTATTGATGAGCTCCACAAAGTGATATCCGAGCCGGGTCTGGGTTATGAATGCGCTTCCTGGCTCCATGCTGAAAACCACTTCTTCGAATTCTGTCAATAGCTGTCCCTGCTGGAACGCGTATAATCCGCACCGGGGTATGCTTACCAGGTCTTCTGAGTATTTTTCTACCAGTTCGCAGAAGTTGGTGCCATCGTATTCTGACCTCACTGCTTTTATGAGTTCAAGCTTTTCCTCTTGGTTGCTGGTATTGGCGTATATCATTATCTGCCTTATCTTGGCACTGGCTAAAGTGTAGGATTGCTCCTGGTTCTGTTCATAATAATCCTTTAGCTCTGATTCTGTTGGCGGCTCCAAGCTGCTGGTTATCAGGTTTATCTCTTTTTGTAATAATAATTCTTTTCTGGTCTGCTCTTGTAAGGCCTGTAGTGATGAGCCGGCACTGGCAAGAGTGCTCTGCAGCTCTTTCAGGGTTATGCCGTTGTTGGTCAGAAGCGTATTAATAGCATCTTCAATTTCTTGGCTGCTCACATCCAGTCCTTTTTGTTGCGCGTCCTGTAGCAGCAGCTTGGTATTTATTACCTGGTCCAGGCTTTGCTGGAGTGACTGGTTGGTTCTCTGGTCTGATGGTATGTTCTGGTAGATTGTGAGCACTTCCTGCATGTACACCGGCTCGTTGTTTATAGTGGCGAGCAGGTCTTGTTCCAGTCCTGCTTGTGAAGTGTTTATGCTTGTGCTCTGGTCTATGAGGCATACTGCGTTACCGTTATCAGGGTTTATCACGTATAACTCGGATTGTCCTGTTTGGGAGTTGCTGATGCTGGCAAGATAGTATGATTCAAGGCTGAAGCCCGGGCAGTACTCTTTTATCTTCTCTGTTATAGCTTCTGAGTCTTCTCCTGCAAACTTCTGGATTGTCAGAACAGAGTAAGGATAGTTCTTCTGGTACTTGGCTGTTATCTTGCTCAGTGCTCCTTGCTGGGATGCTGTGCTCAGCAGCACTGCCGCAACTATTATAATCACTGCTATGATTATTATTGCGTTTGTCAGCTTGCCAGAAGCCTTTTGGTATATCATAAAACACCCCTTTGTTTTTTACCTATTTTTTTCTGATTACAAAAAAGCATACCTCGTTGTTTACAGCGAGGATTGGTCTTCTTTTTTG
>CAYRRQ010000028.1:0-11056 GCA_964426715.1 uncultured Methanosarcinales archaeon | reverse complement strand
CTTAAATAGCTGGTCCAGGCGCGTGAGATAGGTGTCCGCGTCTTTTATGAGGTGGTCGAGCTCTGCGCCTGTCAGGGATTGCTTGGTGCCATGCTCTAATTCCTTGCGGATATTAATGTTCTTCCTGAGTATGTCAATGTATTTTTTCTCAAGCAACTTCTCTTTTTTCACAAATATGTCTGTCATCACATCAGGCGTCTCCTTGGGCGTAGGCGGCGGAATGCCGTACATCATAAGGGCTGCCTGGCTTGGAGTAAGGATGGCGTAGAAGGAGTCCTCCATACCAATATCCTTCATCTTGCTCTTAATCCTGTCAAGCATTTGTATGCCGCTGCTCATGAACATGTCAATGGCTTCTGGGCTGGGCTTGATGCGCCCCATCTTGAGCAGCAGCTTCCAGGGCATGAAGATGCCTCTGTCATAAAAGGGTATGCCGTCCCTGAGGAAAGTGAAGAATATGGGGTTGGCCTCCTTGATGCCCTCCCAGAAATCGGTGAGAATCCAGACCTGAATATTGATTTTGTTCTCTATGCCTGTCATCTTGCCAGCGTCAATGCCCATGCCTATGATTATGGCCCTGAGCTTGTCCTTTAATTCTGCCCGGGTCATCTTCTTGACATCAGTGTCATCCACTATTATGCACACGTCAATGTCGCTCTTGGGCGTGGCCTTGCCCTGCACCAGGCTGCCTGCAAGGATATAAGAGACTATGTACTTCTCGAACTTCTTCAAGACCATGTTCTTGTGAATCTCAGCTATCTTAATGGCTGCGAGCATGCCTGTGTCGTGTACAGGAGCGCTCATAGCAATCATCTGCAACACCTCGTACTTGGCGTCATAGCACGCCTGCCACACCTCTGAAAGTATCATGGTTTGCGGGGCCAGGTTCTTGTCAATCTCATTAGCCATCTTCTCAATGACCTTGCTGAGCCTCTCCTTCAGCTCTTCCTTGCTCATCTTCTGAGAATCAGTATCATCAACCAATACCAGGACATTAACCTTTTCCTTGTCCTTATCCTCCTTGTCAGGCGGGAGAAGGGCAACTCCCATGATGTAGCCCTCAAACCTCTCAACAATCTTGTCCCTGAACTTCTCGAGTTTGTCCTTGATTTCCTCAAGCCTCTTCTTGGCATCATCAGGAATCTGGTCAGCCATCTTATCCAGTTCCTTGTTAAGAAGAGAATCCCTGCCAGCCTTGTCATCTGCTTCTGGTTTGGTCTCTGCTTTGGTATCTGCTTCGGTATCTGCTTCGGTATCTGCTCCGGCCTTGTATGGCGTAGCTTTTTTTACAGTCTGCTCCTTGTCATCCTTGCCTGCAACTGAAACCTTGTTTGCCTTCATCTTTTTTGCCAAGAAGAATCACCTCTCCTGATTAATTATAAATAGCTATGATTCACAGAGAGCACTACTCTTTTAAATAAGTTATGGTAAAAAAAGGGAAAAATATTGAAAATATTTTGTTAGTTGTTCTCTTTGCTCTCTTATTTAACCCAGTAGGATTCAGCTTGATTTAAGTTTCCTCTTTTTCCAAAGGCTTGAAACTATAATCTCCTTTTTTAAAGTATTCCTTGTTAGTCTTGCCTGAAATGTCATTTATATAATGCTGCAACATCTCGTGAGGAGAGATGTAGCCTTCCAGAGCAAGGTTATGAGGTTTCAGTCTGTCTTCAATCCTCTTTTTGACTTCGTCATGGTGTTCAAAGTTCTGTGCGAGAACACTCTTGGCTTTCTGAACTTCTTCAAACTTATTATCAAGCCCTATTCCTGCAATTGACTCCTTAGCATCTTGAAAAGATTTGGCTTTTGTAATGTCCCTGTAGTTTTTCATAAGGTCGTCCAGAACCTTGTAGAAGTTGATGTTCTTTGTGGCCGCATAGCCTATCAAGTGCTCTGGCTTTTCCTTATATTTGCGAGCAACCTCCTCGCCAAATTCATTTTTAACACCTTCATATAAGATGTGGTTAAGCAGCTCTGTGGCTTCAACTCTGAGATCATCCTTGTTCAAAGCATATTTTCTGGGAACATTCCTCTCATGTTCAGCTTCTCCTTTTGCGCCTCTCTTTTTAACCAGATAACTGTCCTGGATAGCATCAATGGATTTAAGAGCAGGATTTACTTTCTCCTCAAATTCAATTCTTTTCTTTGCTGCTTCTTCAGTATCCGCATGCCATTCATCAATGATTTTAAAGAGTTCATCGCTCTTCATAAGAGTGTACTTGTCAACAAAAGGCTTTTCTTCCTTTTTTTCCTCATCAGCCATAATACCACCTTCAAATCTTTTTTTTATTCGCCCTTCACAGAGCGGTTAACAAAGTATTTATTATTTATGAATAGATACTCTTTGTTTTAAATCTTTCGCTTATTTCAAGGATTTTTTTCGTTAAATTTATATATATTCTTCTTAATCATACCTGTTTGGAGAGGTGAACAGTCTATTGGTTGACGACCTTCTGAAATATGTTGAGGAGCAACTGAGAAGTGGTTATAAGCCTGAGGCAGTCAGACAGGCGCTTGTCAGAAAGGGTTACAGCCCTGCGGTCGTGGACGGAGTATTAGAATCAATTATGCAGAAGAGCCAACAAGCTCCTGTTCTGATGGGCAGGAATCATGAGAAGAGCGTCCTGGGAAAAATAGTTATTATAATCCTTGTCCTGGGATTAGGAGTGCTGGGAGCGATTTTTTTGCCCAAACTGCTCGGCTCAGAGGCCTTGCTTGATGTTAGTGTTTCTCCTGACAGGCTCTCTTATCATCCCGGCGAGGACGTTGGGTTTGGTCTGGAGGTTTATAACATGGGCTCATCTGAGAAATTTGATATAACCTTGAAGTATAGGATATTGGATGAGAATTTTGCTCTTGTTAACAGCAGGGAGGAGACTGTGGCTATTCGCACTTCTACGAGTCATCATCGCAGCCTGAAAATCCCTGATGATACTTTGCCAGGCACTTATACTCTTAAGGTGTTTGCTAATTACGAGGGTAAGATCGCTACCTCATCTTTTTCTTTTAGTGTGAAAGAAGAGTCCGCGCCTGTTGAGACCTGCTATGACAATATTAAGAACCAAGACGAGGCAGGCGTTGACTGCGGAGGAGTATGCGGAGGCTACTGGTACGATAATGAGTGCCATGACGAGCCAGAATCCGAGCCGCAAGAAGAAGATGAGCCAGAAACGCCAGTGGAAGAGCCCACGTGTAATGACGGTGTTAAGAATCAGGACGAAGTTGGTGTTGATTGTGGTGGCGTGTGCGGGGGCTACTGGTACGATGGAAGCTGCCATTCTGAGCCAGAACCCCAGCCCGCTCCACAGCCAAGCCCATCTACAGCGCAGCTCATAATGGACGTGAGGGAAGAGGCAAAGACTGATCCTGACCAGGCAAAGAATATCTGCCTGGATATAGATAAGGAGCGGAGCAGGGATAAGTGCTTGCAGGCAGTGGCTCAGGCCAGCATGAGAGATGATATCTGCGAATTAATAACCAATACTGATGAAAGGGATACCTGCTACTACCCCTTCTTTATGCAGGGGGACTATAGTGTTTGCGAGAAGCTGACAGACCCTCAGAGCAGGGAGAGCTGCGAGCAGCTAAAACAGATAAGCATAATAGCAGAGCAGCTTAACCAGACTGGTAACCAGACGGGGTAATAAAAAGAAAAATAATTCATCTAATTCTTAAATTATTTTTATCTTATAGTTATTCAATCAAGCTTACTTAATAACAGGCCAGACCTCGTCCTTGTACTTTACTGAGTAATCACTTACCTTGTTCATCTCTTCAAGGGCTCCAAGGCATGCCCCTGACGGGTTGCTCTGGCTCAGGTCTGGAAGTTTGAACACTCTGAATTCTATGCTGTCAGCATTGTAGAGCTCTGATGCTGATATGCTGAACTCCCCAGTAACACTTGTGCCTGTTCCTGGCTTAAGCCTCAAGCCTCCCCAGGGAGAAGTTTCAAGCTCGACATCTGATTCTGGGTAGTAAGTGTAGTTCCTGCATCCTCCGAGGAGTCCTTTCTTGGCGCACACCCTTGAGCAGTTAGCAGGTATTGT
This sequence comes from uncultured Methanosarcinales archaeon, assembly GCA_964426715.1. Lineage (GTDB taxonomy): Archaea > Nanobdellota > Nanobdellia > Woesearchaeales > SM23-78 > SM23-78. The sequence goes on along the minus strand of CAYRRQ010000028.1, from coordinate 7,013 downwards.
TATGCCGTTGTAGTCTATTAGGTCGGCTCTTACCTCGTAGTCGCCTGGCACCAATTTTATTGCCTGCGTGCTAACTCCTTGTCTGCCAAAAAGTATTGTGTTAGTCAATGGAGCGTTGCCTGCTTCAAACCCTGTCTGGGTAATGATCAGGATTACTTGCTCTGAACTGTTATCAATTTCTTGTAATGAGCCCAGGCTGTCATCTCCTTCTTCCCAGCCCCAGGAACTGTTTCTTGTATAAACCTTATTAATTTCAAACTTCTTGACTGTGGCGTTGACCTCCTTGTACTCGTAGAGCTTCTGGGTTGGTATTAAAACCTTTTTTCCTTCTTGTGTGCTTAGACGTATTGCTTTTGAGCCGTATCCATCCTTGCTGATAGTAAGTACTCCTCCCTTGCACAGGGGTAGGTTGCCCTTCCAAATGCCTGAGGCGTCTGTGGTGCCGAGCCAGCACGCATCATAATCTCCGCAGCCGTACACAACGCTGGCTTGCTCCAATGGCTTGTTAGTGGCCTTGTCAACGGCTCTCAAGGTTACCATGCCTGATATCCAGGTTGCTTCGTCGCAGAACAAGCTCTTGCCAAGGGATTGGGGTTTTACATCTATGGGATTGCCCTGCTCGTCTGTAATGCTGCCCTCAGGATAAGTAATAGTGGTATTAATATACGAAGGGTCCCAGTCAACTGTTCCCATTCCCATCTGCCATGCCAGGACGGGCTTGTTCTCAATCAAATTGCTTTCCAGGGCGAAGAAGAAGCTGTACTCTGGTATCTCTGTGCCTGGCTCCTCACCTCTAATCTCAACAACCAATGGATAGGCAACATCATAGTAGAACTTGTATGTGTTGAACTGGCTCTTGGGAATGTTCTGGTTGCCCTTCTTGACATGCACGTCTGGACTTATAATGTCTCCTTGCGAAGGCTGAATCCTCATCCTGACCGTATTGTCAGGGTAGAAAAAAGTGATTTCAGTCCTTGAGAGGTTGATAATAGTGGTGTTAAACACGTCCATTACAAGGCTGTTGTAAAAAGCGTCTTCAACCCCGTTTCCTGACAGCTCTATGGGCTCAAAGCCCTTGGTGTTCTCTACCTGCAGGGCAGGGGTGTAGCTTAGGAGCAGAGAGTTCAGGTCAAGCCTTGCCTTTGAATTGCTCCACGTCATGACGTAAGGAAGGTTGGTGTATTCTACCAGCGGGGGGAGCATGTTTGGGTCAAGGCCTGAGTAATAATTGATTAAGCTGAGAGTAAAGCTCTCTGAGAACTGGGTTAAGCCCTCTGCTGTCATCAGGCCAACTGCCAGGTTATAATACTTGAGTAATGGGAAGCGCAGGACATCGTTGTACATGGTAATCCTGGTCTTGACATCGTCATCTTCCCTGATAGCCTCTACATGGTATTCTACAAAAAACTCTATGCTCTCCTCATTAATAATAGCACGGGCACTGATGTTCTCATCATCACTAATTGCTTGGTATCCTTGTTCTTCTAGGACTTCAAAACCTTGTGTGCAAACAGGCAGGTTCCTCTCTATATATTGGCCTAGCTGGTACTCCATGCTCTCAATAGTCGGGGCTGCGCTGTCAAATTCATAGTTAAGATAATCCGAGCTACCGCTAACGTGCAGGTAGTAAGGCACAGCGTCCTCTGGCTCTCCTGTCAGTGAGACCAACTCAAAATACGTAGGGTCGGAAGAGCTGAAGCGTAGCCTAAGCGGAGAAAGCGAAAGGTCCAGCGGGTTAATATATCCGCCGTGAGCTCCCATCTTCTTAACAGCCTCAACACCTAACTGGTGTATGCAGGCCTCAACATAATCCTGTACAGGCTTGAACTCCTCAGGAACAGACTCCTCCCTAAACTCCTCTTTGACTGCGGGTTTTTTGAGCAAAAAGAAAAGGAGAGCAATAATTAATAGTATTACTAATCCGAGGATAACAAACAAGGTAACCTGGGCCTTCTTGTTCTTAATATTGTTTCTTGCACCTCTTTTTAACATTCTTAAACCGCCTATAAATTCTTTTAATTAATCTTAATATGTCTAGCTAATTCAACAACATAAACTCTTGACCAGCCAATGAAAAACACGAAAAACATGATTGTTAGTATTATGAACAACACGAGCACCCTGGTCAGCAATCCGAGTATTAAAAGCAGGAGCATGCCCAAGATTAAGGCGCTTATAACATAAAAGACAAACCAATGAATCCTCGGGCTAATCCTGAAAAAATCAGAGAGAATCCTCTTTAGGCCTTTCTTCTCATTGTACAATGCCCTTAGCAAAGGATCCATGTATAAGAAGAAAAGCATTTCCAGCAAGAAGATTAATGCAGCAACTCCAGTGACAAATATGTTGGCTGTGAGCAAGAATATTATTAGCCAGGCAGCAAACCAGAGTATGTTGAGCAGGAAGTACTTCCATGAAAAGAACTTCTTAAGCGTCTCCCCCAAAGCAATACTCCAAGCCCTGCGATAAAACAATGTTAAGCAAAGCATTGCCAAGAGGAAAGCAACCGCAAACGTGACAAACACAAGTATGAGGACTCTCTTAATTTTAGGGGCAAGTTCTGTGAGTGCTTCCTGCACTGCTTCACCCCCATCATCTGCCTGGCCAGCAGCATAAACATTCAGTAGCTCAGGATAAGCGTCTATACTAATCCTGTTTGCCAAAGAAAAGCCGAGGTTCAGGAATAAGAATATTAAGAAAAAGGTCAGGAGGTCATAAGCAGCGGCCCTAACAAACCTCTTGGTCGCAACCCTCTTAAAACTATTAATAAAACTAATCTTTTGAGCCTTCCAATAACGCGATTTTTTCCCTGGATTGCTCTTATTTTTCTTTTTCATTTTCCTGTCCTGTTCCTAAGGAACCTCTTTCTCCACAACACTCACAACCATCTCTTCAACCTTGTCACTGCCATAATCCTTGTACTCCAACACAACCTCGTCATAAACCTTGTCAAGATATTCTGCTTCATAACCACTGGCACCAACATACTGGGAAACAAGCTCAAAGTCCTCGTCATCATCGCCCTTCTTTCCAGCATAATACTCCTTGTCATCACCCTTTTTCAAGTAAACCCGGTAATACAGATCCTCGTCATAAGGCATAACATACCATGAAACTTCGTAAAGCCAAGAATTATTAAAGCCTTGTTGTTTAGTAGCAGAAACAGTGAGAGTGGTAGTGTAAATGTTGGTCTCATCCAAAACAATATCATCAACCACGTTCCTTACATACCTGACATCACTGCTAAGGTCAATCAGGCACACCTCGCGCTCCCAGTTAGCCAAACTGAAAAAGCTCTTATTATACCAGCCATAAACATCAGCATTAGCATAAGGACTGACATCGTATTTATCCAGGAATGGATTAAGTGAAAGCCAGAAATTCCCCGCAACACCTGTTTGAGTACCTTCTTCTCCATAAACACCTTCCCAATCCCGAAACCAGCCAGGCCTGTAATCATTAACACCAGCACCGAGTATGAAAGCTGAATTAATTACTAACAAAGCCAGTGCAACGAATACCAATACCAGCATTTTTATTTTCTTAAACATAACCATAACCATCACCTTGTGAAGCACCATAATCAACTCCGCTACAAAAGTCAGGGCTGCCTAAAGGAAGATCCACAGGAACATTAGACTTCTTAGCATTAAATGGATTTCTGGCAAATTCTATGATTTCCCTTATGCTAAGAAGAGTTCCGGTTATACCGCACGCAAGCGAATGAGGCCCTCCTGTTGTCAACTCAATATCTACTTCGCAGCCCATAGGTATCTGATAAACCATACAACCAGGAAACGCGAATAAATAGATCAGAGTGGTTCCGAATCCAGCAAGATTATTGCATATAGCCTTAAAAAGATTATTACCAAAAAACCTGCCAAAACTCATGGGCTTATCAATCTTGTACCTCGCGCTCTCAACATACATGCACATATCCAAGGCATACTCAGAATCACAGGCCGCAATAGGACCGCCTGATGCAACCATTTGCTCCATGCAGCCAAGACGCTTGCAGAGCAACTGCCTTTCCTTTCTAAGATTAAACAGTTGAGCAGGGTAACACATGACATCATAATGCTTGCTCTTATAAGGATTATAAATCCAGCTACCCTCATCTCCCATGAAAGCATTCACAGCATCATCCATGCGGTCACTAATCATTAAGGCGCGAGGATCATAGTTCTTAGGAGTCCATTTCTGGAAGAAATTGTTCAGACCTGAAATCTGGTCATCATCATCAGTAAAACTGCTAAAGGATTTCCCCTCATACATTTTACCTTTAAACTTATAGTTATACTCCCCAGATTCACTGTCGTACACTTTCGCGGTTGATTTTGTAGCAAAGTGCGCTAAAAGACTGATTGCGATGTCAGCGTAAGTATTAGCATCATAAAACTTGCAAGTATACAGTGAACACGAAAATTTAAATATTAAACCAATTGTGTTGCTGCCTATCGGCACCCATCCCTGCGGCCAAAGCATGCTGTCCACAAAACTCTGAAAGCAGCCTATTGTATTCTGTATTTGAATCCACAGTCCTTCTGCAATGGGAAAGCCCGCACCAGTGCCTGCAATCACAAGGCATACACTATAAATACCTGATTTTACGGTTTGGAGCACAGAGTTAACCTCGCCAATTACTTCAAGAGTTTTACAGATTGTTCCTAACCACTTATGTGTTTTCTCATGACGCGCTATCTTTTTATCCAAAACCAAGAGATTTTTTTTCATGTCATCAAGCTTTTTTTCCATTGCATCGTCCACTGTGCCCAATGCCTGGTTGTAAACCTCTAGCTCTGCGCTTATTTGCTCGGGTTCTGGCAGGGTGTAGAGCTTGTTGCCGTGTTTTATATTGTATTCCTGGGTGCAGTTCACTTCTACCAGGTCTTCTTCATCCCAGTCGTCGTCATAGCTTAGGGGGAGTATCAGGATTGGTTTTAGTCCGTCGTCGCTTATCATGTAGGCCTGCCCTGCCAGGCCTGGAGTGTCTGAGCAGTCTACTATGCTCCTGTCAAGTATCTCAACATTTGCTCGCTTGGTCTTTATTTCCAGGCTTAAGGGCACTTTAACAGTTATCTTGCTCGCGACTTTCCTGTCCACTTTTGGCAGGGTTCCTCTTGTCACCACTTTTTCTATTAGGTCTGGCTCTTCCTGGACTTCCACGCATATGCTGACCGGCATGCTTTGTGTCAGCTGGTTGCCTGCAAGGTCTGATACTATCAGGTCGAGGTTGGTGTTTATCTCTGCGTCTTCAAGGTTGCTTATGCTTAGCACGCACTCCCATTTTCCGCTCTGGATTTCTGTGCATTGCGCGCTCGTCTCGTTGTCAGTGCTTATGGCAGCAGTATCTGCTTTTATGCTTACTTCATGGCTTTTGGTTTCAGTAACATTGAATTTTATGGTTAGGCTCTCTGAGCTAGTCGGGCAGAGAGGAGTATAATTAATCGGGCTCGTCCGAACAGGTGCCTGGGAGTCTATTACCAGGCTCAAATCAGATTCCCCGCTTATTGGATTGCCCAGATCATCGTACCCTTCTAGTTCCAGGCTTGCGCCTGACACGCTTATGTCTGCTGTGCAGGTCCATGTAGTGTTATAGTTGCACTCTGCCTGCTCACCATTAATTTTTACGTTGCTCTCATTAAAGCTGCTGCTACTCGAGATGTACGCTATTATCTTGTTAACACCGTCTTTTAAATAGCAGGTGTCCTGGTAGCAATTGCCTGGCTCTGGCCCCAGCCTGGTCACTGTTCCTGCATCATTCAATACTTCAAAACTCATACTAATGTTTTCCTGGGCTGTGTTGCCTACCTTGTCAGTAGCAGTTATAGTAATCTGAGAGCTTCCTGTCGCAGGATTAAGGTTGATGTTCTCGAACCTGCACTCATGAGTATTGTTCCAGTCCTCCCTGGCGCATATTGCCTTGACCAGCTGCTGGCCCGTGTTTTTCTTGTCCAGACCTGACAAGTCGCCTTTCACGCTGTTGGTTGAGGCTATGGCTGCGTCTTCTATGCTCACTTCTATGTCTACCTTACGGGATTGATTGCTCTGGGTTGAGACCCGGGTTATTTCCTGGTCTGTGCCTGGCACGTATGCCTTAGCCTCTTTTATTACTGGCTTCTGGGATTCTATGAATACCTGGCTGCCTGTCTTGTTATCACTCAGCCCTACATAGTCATATATCCTGAGGCTGACATTTACCTTGCCAGCATACTCAGAAATAGTCCCTGTGACTGCGCCCTGGACATTGCAATCCCCCACTGACTGGTTGGTCGTGTTTACCACCTGGTTGTTCAGGATTAATTCTATTCTTTCAAGCCCTGAGCAGTTAGTAGGAAAGTACTCATTGGACTGGTCTATTGCTGTGTATACTGCTTTGACCTTGTTGCCAAGGCTGGCAGTGCTGAGCGTGTTAATGGTTGGCGGGATAATATCAACATAGGCTTTTGCTTGTCTTGTATCGCCCGAAGAATCCTCCTTAATAGTTGCAGTAATGCTTCCTGTGATGTTGCTCAGCTGGGTCGTGTAGGTGCAGACCAGAGGCGTGCCTGAGCCGCATATCATTGACTGGTAAGTGTTATTGGTAAAATCTGCTTTTACAGTGCAGGGCATGACAGATTCTGTGTTGACCTTTATTGTATCGTCTGCTCTTACAACCCCGGGCGCCTGGTCCTGTCCACTTATATCTACCTTGTAAATCGTGGCCAGAACAAAAGGGGTTGAGAACATGAGCGATAAGACTAGGTATATCATGCTCAGTGCTAATAGCTTGTCTACCCTCACCTTAATCCTTATCTCTGAGGATTAACCTATTTAAACTTTGCGATTAATTATCGGCACCGTTCAAAATCTAAATATTTTTATTTGCAATTAACCAAGTAAACTTGGTTAATTGAAGAAAGGGGAGGGTGGAGGAGGCCTCCACCCATGAAACAAAGTAAATTTAATGTAAAACTAGTATATAAAGTTAAGCGTTTGGTGAAGCGTGCAGGCATGCCAAGATGGCTTCATCA
>CAYRRQ010000027.1:0-11137 GCA_964426715.1 uncultured Methanosarcinales archaeon | reverse complement strand
CATATTAGATATTTCAAGATTTAATCATATATAAAGCTTTCGATAATGTGACTATCGGGTAGTAGTTATAATGCGCGTGGTTTCAATATGAACCCAGCCAACCAAGTCCATAGCAAGATTGTATTTTTAACAATATCTGCAGAACGCAAACTTTTTATAATAACATAACAAATAGTTGTCTTATGACCTCGATTATTGAGCTGCCAGAAACAGTCAATGCTTTGGAACCTGAGGAAAAGAAATTATTTTTTCGCTTCTTTAATGTCCACAGGAGTATTGGCAGGGCTGTTCTGCCGAGTGAGATGAAGCCCTGGGCTGATAAGACTTTTGGAAGCGCAGAGAGTGTTGAGGAGCAGAAGATTATTAAGGTTTTTGACAAGCACTTGTACGAGGCTGCGTTGTTCAACGAGTTAAGGGCAAAGAGGCCTATGCAGGCAAAGGAGAAACGCCTTGATTTCAGGAAGGTAGTGGAGGAGAGCGCGCACGGGCCTTTTAGCACGCCTCTGAGCATGACACCAGAGGATGTTTTTGGCAGGGTCAAGGGGAAGCACTGCATAAGCGCCAGCAATATTAGCAAGTACGACGGCATGCACGGATTAATCATTTTTAACAAGCACAACCCATTGGATTTTAATGAGAAGGAAGTCCAGGATTATTTCAGGACTGCACTGAAATGGTTTGACAAGGCGCATAAGAGCAATAAAAAAGCTGTTTACCCGTTCATCCTTTGGAACTGTTTGTGGAGGGCGGCTGCCAGCATTATTCACGGCCATATGCAAGTGGTGCTCGGCGAAGGCCTTCATTACGGGGAAGCAGAGAATGATAACAAGGCGAGGAGGGAGTATTACAACAGGTATAAAAGGGATTATTTCTCTGATTATTACAAGGCGCACCAATTAGTGGGGCTTGGTCTTGAGCATAAAGGCGTAAAGGTTTTTGCAAGCCTTGTGCCGCGCAAGGATAAGGAAATAACCATTATCTCCAAAAAGCTGGATGAGAAGTGTGTCAAAGCAATATACCTCGTCATGGACTGTTTTAAAAAGGATTTAGGAGTGATGAGCTTCAACCTTAGTGTTGTGCTCCCGCCGCTTGCTCCTGCTCCCAGGCAGCCTCAGTCCGGCGAGGAGTCTGCCAAGGCATCTGATTGGAAGGATTTTCCTGTGATTATAAGAGTTATTGACAGGGGCAGCCTCAGCAACAAGACAACAGATGTCGGCGGCATGGAGATTTATGACATGGCTAATGTAATACCCTCAGACCCTTACAAGGTTTTTAACAGGGTTAAGGCCAGGTTCTGATAATCCTTAAGGGTTCTATGCATCAAATACACATCACATAGTTTATTCTGTGGGAGTCTCTGGTTTAATTTTCCTCTTGTCCCCTTCACCCTTCTCCAATGCCCTGTTATGCGCTACTATGTAGAACTTGACAAAGTGCTTCCAGTCTGCGAGGTTTGAGAGGTACTTGGCGTTTATCTTGTTCTGCACTCTCTCCGCGTGGTCCAGGCTGGCGTACTCATGCATTATGCTTGCCAGTTCTTCTGCCTGCTCATCCTTGGTCTTGTTCATCATTCTTAGGATTCTAAGGCCTGCGTGTTCCTTGAGCAGCTTGTTCTTAATATATCTTCCAAATCCTGCCAGGTCGCTGGTAATCGAGGCTATGCCCATGGCTGCTGCTTCAAGGGGCGTGTAGCCCCAAGGCTCGTAGTACGATGGGAATATTCCCAGATGACATCCTGCCATGGCGTCGTAGAATGGCAGGTTTAGCAGTCCGTCGTTTCCATCGAGATAAACAGGATAGACTATCACTTTGACTTTGTCGTCAGGCTTGTTGTCAAGGCCTGCTGCTATTAATCCCTGCACCAAGGGATCATGGTTCTCGTTCTCAATGTTATGTGTGAGTACTGAGGGGTTTCCTGTGCGCTGGAATGAGAGCACGTTGCTTCTTACTTCTTTCATAAAGTCTCTTTCAAAAAAGCTTTCTTCCATGGTGAGCTTTCTTGATATGAAGTCGTTTACTATCTGCGTGAGTATCTGGTTTGATTTCATATCCACACGGCTTCTTATGTGCCTGTAGTAGTTCTTGTTCTCAAGCAATTCTACTTTCACGCCGTAAGTCTTCATGGGCACCCAGAAGAACACGCTTATTGTTCTTTCTGTATCCTGCTTCTTCAATTTCTCGTTCAGGAGGTGGAGTGATTTTATCAGGATGTCCATTCCCTTGTTGTGGTACTCGTACCTGCTGGCAAAAAAGAACATGAGGTTGTGCTCAAGGTCAAAGGTGTAATATGGGAAGAAGTGATATGTAAGGAACTCCCTTAATATTCCCTTGCACGTAACATGCTTTATAGATGTTTCCTCTATAGTCGGGTATTTCTCTAACTCTATCCCGTTGAGCACCAGCACGTCTGCTTTTCTTCCCAGGATATGGTTTGCTTCTATGCTTGTGACCTCGCTTACAGTTGTGAATACGTGTGCGTTCTGCGCAGACGCTACTTCCATAGTGTGCTTGGCCTGGAGTCCGTACTCCCTGGCTTTTTGCAATGGGTCAAAGCTGCCAAGGTTTTTGTAGAGGTCAAAACCAGTGCCTGCCAGAGTACGGCCCAGCATGGTGGCGTGCGTGGTAAAGACTGTCTTAACATTTCGATAATTAGATTTTAGGTATAGCAGTCCTGCTCCGCTCAGCCATTCATGGAAGTGAGCGACTATTTTTTCTTTTCCCAGGGCGTTGCTGATTTTTTCTATAAGCATGCCTGCGGTCCAGGCCCAGATTACTGGCTCGTCAAAGTCCTGCGGCGAGTTCAATGAGTCGACCTGGTATGCTTCCCAGAGTTCCTTCTTGATATTGTTCTTTTCTGATTTCATTTCACTGAAGTCTATGAGTATTACCTTGGGCTCTCCGCTTATCTCCCACTGGCCGTAATAGCATTTTACTCCGAGGCTCTGCATCTCTACGAATACTGGTTTTAGAAATTCCGGGACCTGGAGTTTTTGCATTTCGATTTGCGCTTTTTCCTTAAAATAAGGTCCGATTAAGACATAGTTGTCATAGTATTTCATGATATAGGGAGCTTTGGTTTTTATGACTGTGTTTATCCCGCCTGCCTTGTTGCACACTTCCCATGACGCTTCAAACAAGTATTCTGATTTGGCTCTTATCATTTTATCATTTTCTTCTTTGGTCTTAAGACCGGTCTTAGATTGGTTTAAGGTTGAACAGGATTCCCACCAGTACTATTCCGAATATCAGGCCCAGCACAAATCCGTATATGAATTCCTTTACTATGAGCCGCATGTGCGCTGAGCGTTCAGGATGTTCTTTCCTCGCAGCCTGCTTTAAATCACCGGATGTTTTGATGGGTTTGTCTGCTCTCTTTTTTTCTGACTTGATGAACTGCTCTGTGTCTCTTACTATTTTCTTAAGCGCTCGTTTTGAGAGATTTTTCCCCGGGGTCTTTCTGGGTGTTTTCTCAGGCTCTGATTCGGATTTTATTATTATCTCTCTTGCTTTTTTCTCTGAGGCTTTCTTGGGCTCGGCTGATGATTCTTTTAGATAGTCCTCCAATATTATCTGCATGCCCTCTTTTTCTGAAACCTCTCTTAAGTGTTCTGCAAGCTTATGATTGTTAAACACACCTTCTATCCAATCGGCAAAATCGTTTTTCTGGTTGTTAACGTGATACGAGAACGTGCCCGGGTCCATACTGTTAAGGGCTAGTTTTAGTTCTTGTATACTAGCTGCTTTGCCTCCACTGGCAAAATAGAACCATTTGTTTTCCCGCAACATTATTATTCACCTCTTTTTTTTCAAAATTTTTTTATTGTTCTTGTTGGATTCCTTAATTCTTTTTAATCCTTATAAAATCATTATAATATCCTTACCAGGTCTTATGGGTTATGTGCCTGTATAGTATGATCTGCATGTGCTTCTGGTCTTTTGCATTGGTTATCTTCTCTGCCAGTTCTATGTCCTTGAATACGTCCTTTACCCATGTTGCAAAGTCGTTGCTGTCCTGATTTACATGATAATTGAAGGTATGCTCTTCCAGGTCTTCCATTATGTCTGCGAGTTCCTTGATATTCTTTATTCTCTTGCCGTTGCAGAGCACAAACATTTTTTCTTTGGGCGCGTTCTTTTTTACTGCGCTCCGGGACTTGGATTTTGATTTCCTTGTTTTGCCCTGGTTCTTCTTACTGGATTTTTTTCCGGCTTTCTTCCTGGTTTTTTTTGTTGCACTCATCTTGTTACCTCTTGTTTTTTGTTTATTATCAGTTCATTTATGATTATCATTCCTGATTATGATTATTTTTTTGATTGTTTTTTTTATATTCAATTTCCATATTCAAATTCATGTTTAATCTCGTTTATAGTTTAAGCTTTTATAAGGATTTGCTGGGCTCCTCACTGATAAAAGAGTGCCTTATGGTCTTTATAGCAGGCGCCTTGGCTAATTGTGATGCCTCTCCCTGCATTCCAGCCCGCAGTTGCCCGTGAACCTGCTTGTTATTCTCCAGTTCCCTTACCCTTATCATCATATCATTAAGCACGTTCATAAACGCGATAAAGCCATCATAGGGCGTGTCATAGGGATTAAAGTATTTGTGCACGTCTCCGTCTGAGAACCACTTGATGCACATATAGTAGAAATGGTCGCTCGTGGTAAGCCTTCTCCAGTTCTGTATCAATTTTTTGTTCCTGGTTTTTTTCACGAGCCGGCCTATCCTGTAGAGCTCTCTTGAAGCTGCGTTTTGCAGTGAGTTGCCAAGCCAGGCGCTCAGGTCTCTTTCCATGTCCGCCCAGGACACAAAGCCGTGTACATCTATTTCTCCTGCTGGCTCATGCTGCTCACACGCCTCGCTTATTGTGACGAACTGATTATCTGGGTGTTTTAGGATTTGGCCTGGCAGTTTTTCCATGAACTTGAATATGCCTGTGTCTTCCCATTGGTGCTCTCCAAAGGTCTCGTAGTCCATGAACAGGTTAACAACATAACCATTGCCATTAGCTGCTGATATCCACTGCGCGTACTTTTCCACTGTGAGCGGGTATTCCTTCCAAGACTTGTTGCTGAACCTGAAGGCTATGTCATCGCTTAGCTTGTAGTTTTTTAAGAGGAGCTTCATGTTCCCTGCTGTTTTTGGAGTGTAGACAAAGTTAGGGCTTCTCCACCCGAGTATGTGGTCTGCTCCTTCTGCAAGTATTGCCTTGTATCCAAGGCCCTGGACGTAGTGGGCGAGCTCGTTGTTGTATATAAGTTCTGTATGCCTGAAAACCTTGGGCTCCTGGTTGAATAACTGTTTTATCTTCTTCTTGTGCATCTCTACCTGTTCCCTGAACTCGTCTTTGTCAAAAACAAATGCCAGGGAGTGATAATAGGTCTCATTAAGGAATTCCACGCATCCTGTCCTGGCCAGCTCCTTAAACGAGTATATTACTTCTGGAGCATAATTCTCAAATTGTTCGAGTGCTATCCCGCTGATTGAGAAGCTAACTTTGAACTTACCCTTATATTTTTTTATGAGCTCAAGCAGGAGCTTGTTAGCCGGAAGGTAGCATTTCCTGGCTACTTTTCTTATGATTTCCCTGTTTTTCTCATTGTCAAAGTATTGCCTGTTGTTGCCTATGTCAAACACTGAGTATTTTCTCAGCCTCAGGGGCTGGTGTACCTGAAAGTAAAAGCATATTGATACCATTTTCTTATTCTGACCTTTTTCGTCTTTTTTATCTTATTCTGGCCTTCTTTTGCCTTACCTTTAATTTCTCAATTATTTTGTATTTTAGTTGCTTGTTGGTTATCACTTATTTATTAACTCGTTATAAACTTGGATGCACTTCCTTGCAGGCGTATCCCATGTCATGTTCCTGACTTCGGTGTATCCATGCTTTTTCAGCTGGTTGTGCAGGCTCCTGTAATACAGCACTGCGAGCACCTTGCTGGCTATATCATTCACATCCCAGAAGTCCACTTTTAGCACGTGGTGGAGTACTTCTGAGACTCCTGACTGCTTAGAGATTATTGCCGGCGTCTCCTGCCACATAGCTTCCAGGGGCACTATGCCGAACGGTTCTGATACGGAGGGCATTACAAACACATCTGCTATCTTGTTCAGCTTGGCAACTTCGTCCCGGTTTATAAAGCCCGGGAATATGAACTTGTCTGCTATGTTGAGCTCTGCCACTCTTTCTATGATTTTGGGAAGCATGTCTCCTGTGCCCGCCATTATGAACTTGATGTCAGTGTCTTTTTCCAGTATTTTCTTGGCTGCCTCCACAAAGTAGTCAGGCCCTTTTTGCAGGGTTATCCTGCCTATGAAAAGCACGATTTTATCTTTTTCTTTTATCTTGCTTGCGTCATGGTATATGTTCTTGTCCATGACTTCTGCTGCGTTGTGCACCACTCTTATTTTTTCCTCAGGCACACCATAATCTTTAATCAGCCTTTGCTTTATGAAGTTACTTACCACGATTACCAAGTCTGCTGCGTGCATGCCTTTTTTCTCGATTTCATACACGCTCTGGTTTACGCCTGCGCCCCCTGTCTTGTCAAATTCTGTTATATGAACATGCACTATCAGTGGTTTGCCTGTTGCTTTTTTTGCTGCGATTCCTGCTGGAAAGGTCCAGTGGTCATGGGCATGGATTACGTCAAAGTCTTCCTGCAGTGCTATGAGACTGACCTTTCGTGCAAAAAGATAAGCTTCCTGGAACACGTTTGGACCATAAAGGGCTTTTGACCTCTGCCTCGGAGGGAGGGATGCTAGGTAGTTCTGGTATTCCTGGTCATAGCCTGCTGGCGTGGCATATGCTCCGAGCAGGGTGTCTATTTGTTTTAGTTTGAACCTCGTGCGCGGGAACAAGTGGTCCGCTACAAGTATTCGCATGTAGTCGCTGCGTATCATTCTTGGACCAAAGGGCATGACATAGGTGACGCCTACTCCTTGCCTGCACAGTGCTTTGGTCAGGCAGGAGCACACCATTCCTACGCCTCCGGCAAAAAACGGGGGCAGCTCCCATCCCAGCATTAGTACTTTCAATTTTCTCACCCTTTTTCCCTAGATCAGCCTTTTTTTCTGGATGCATAGTTGTTACATATTTACATCTAGGTCATAAATGTTTTAATCAGAGTTTGTGAATCTCTTATTTTGCTCACCCAAAACATATGAGTTATGTTATGATTTGTGATAATCTGGTTCTTTTTTATGATTTGTTTTTATGTTACATATATTATTTCAGGGTTGTAACTTGGTATGTGGGGGTTTATTTAAAAAGTTTTGCTATTTAGTTGGGATAAATAAAAAAAATAATTAGTTAATAAGATGTTAAGTAATTAAATTAAACCATTTTAGAAAAATTTATAAACTACAAAAAAATAAATCTAAAAATGCAGAAAATACAAGAAATTCTAAGCAACAAAACCAAATGGAAAATCCTAAAAGAACTGGCAGAAGGAGAAAAATCTGCAAGCGAAATAGCCAGAAAAACCAAGCAAAGCACAGCCAACACAACCCACCAACTGCAACTGCTTGAAGCGCATGAACTAATAAGAAAAATCAAGCCAGAAACCCACAGGAAAAAACCCGGCAAGCCCAAAACACCCTATGCCCTGAACCAAGAAATAATAAGCCTGACCCTGCTGAAAAAAGGGGTTGCAGAGAAAAAAACCCTTAAACTAAAAGACACGGATAACTTTGAAAACTTCCTTATAAACGCAATCCGCCTCATAACCCCAAAAGAGCTGTACTACCTGACCAAATACATCTGCGAAACAAACCTAATAGAAAAAGCTGACGCCATAGGACTGCTCAAAACAGAAGATAAAAAAGATGAGCAGGAAATCGAGCTGATGATAATAACAGAGCACACAGAAGAGATAAGGCAGAACTACAGCAACATGGAAATAAAGGGGCCGAACAAAAAAACCAAAAAGGTTATAAGCTGGAGTCACAATAAGAAAGAAATACAAGAAGGGCTGGAGAGAAAAGAAAAATATTTTGAAGACCTGGTAAAGAAAAGCCATGCCCTGATAGACAAGAATGGCGAGCTTGGGAAACTAAAAGAACTTGTTTGAAACCATTACAAGAGTTTTCAAAAAGAAAACAAAAAAAAGGGGTGAGTACAAGGCAGGAGTTAGCAGAACATGAACGAACTGTCCAAACTGATAAAAAACCTCGGCAAAAAAGAACTTGAGCTAATCAAAAAAGACCTTGAAGCAGGAAACATAGAAAGATTAATAAACCAGAAACTACAGGAAAAAAAACAAGAAGAGCAGAACAGGACATGCCCTGTGTGCCAGGCACCAATAGGAGAGGACTGCATAACCCTGATTTTCGGACCAAAAGGCCTGAGAAAAAAAGCCAGTTTCTGCGCCTTGGACTGCCTGGAATACTTTATCAATTATGTGAAGAAAAAAGAATAATAAATAATAACAATAATAATACAAAAAAGGAGCAGGAAAAGAAAAATGTGGGAGATAAGAAAAGAGCTTGAAGCAAGAAAAGAAAACCTGATTCATCTCCTGAATAACAAGAAGGACTTCCTGGAATTAGAAAAACAGCACCAGATATATGGCGCCATAAAAGAACTGGACTGCGTCATCAGGATAATCGAGAGCAACAGGGAAGACGAGGCAATGCAAAAAGAGCACAAGCCCGGCCTGGCAATAAAAGCAGTGACAAACAAATCCCTGGATGTCGGCATATCAGAGAGCACTATGAGCGAACAACAAGCAGAACAAGAACAAGCAGCAACCATGAAAAAAGTAAGCAAGCAAGTGAAAAAGTTCAAGAATCCAATACGCATCAAGTTCTCAAAGAACGACGCTTAGCACGCATAAAAACCCTGCCATCACGATTCTCAAGTTGCCTGTGGCAAAAAGAATTCTCAGAAAAACTTATAAAATTATAAATCCTGGAACCTGCTCTTTCTTCTAATGTTATAACATCCAACACAATCCCCCAATACACGGGAAAACCTAGCGTGCTTTTTAAAGTTTTTGCTAAACCATGAGTTGTCCTGAATTATCCTGAATATTGGCGTCATTAAGTTGTGAGCACAGCCAGGCTTCCTCGTAAGAAGCTCTGAGGAATAAAAAATTCATATTATAAACTTATCCTCCTAATTTTTTCAGGGCGAACTGACGCGGAGCGAGCGTATGCGAGCATATTCAGGACAAATATCAAAAAAACAAACAAAACACTACCTAAAGAAAAGACTCAAAAACAAGATAAACATAAGAAAAATAATTTAGTCAGCAACCTGTAAGCATGCTGAGCTGTTTCTTATCCAACACTCCCATGTACTGCTCATCAGTAATAATCCAGGTAGGATAAGCTTCTATGCCTGCCTCCACGCATACTTGCTGTTGCGCCTTGTAATCGCCTTTAACACCGCATTCTATGTATTCCAGGTTCTCAGAGTCAGTAAAATATGATTTCTGCTTTGCAGTGCTGGAATCCCAGTACGCACCATAAAGGACTGCTCCTTTATCTGAGAGGCATTGTGTAAAACTCATTTCCTCTTCAAAGGTTTCCTCATCCCCGGGCAGGGATGTTTCTTCTTCCTCTTCTAGAGCTTCTTCAACTGCTTCTTCTTCTGCTTCTTCTGTTGCTTCCTCAGCAGCCTCTTCTGTTTCTTCTTCAACTGGCTCTTCTGCTTCTGTCTGTTCTTCTCCAGCTTCTATTACTTCCTCTTCCAGCTCTTCTACACCTGCCTCTCCTACAACTTCTGCATCTTCTGTTGTTTCTGTCTCTGCTTCTGTTTCTGGTGCTGTCTCTGGTTCTGTTTCTGCCTGCTCTCCCTGGTAATACTTAATTATCTCTGCTTCTTCTCTCAGGCGGGCAACCAAGTCTGAGTAAACCATGTTCTGCTGTTGTTTCTCAAGTATTAGACTGATTTGTTCCTGCACGTCCTTGAATGGTATGAGCTGCTCAGGAGTCTTATTAATAGTCAGGATGATGTGGTATCCGAAGCTGGTGTTAATCAGGCTGGTTTCTCCTATGTCCTGAGAAAAGGCAGTGTTCTCAAACTCTTCCACCATCTGACCTCTTGCAAAGGTGTATTTCCCGCAGTTATCCTCGCTGCCGGAATCGTCAGTGTATTTCTCGACCAGGTCGCAGAAGTTGCTCATGTCTTCTTCTAACTCCTCATACACCATGTTGGCTTTGGTTTCTGCTTCCAACATTGTCCTGTTGGCAATTCCTATTAGTATGTGCCTTGCAGTTACAAGCGCGGGTATCCTGAAAGTGTCAGGATTATCATTGTAGTATTCCAGAGCCTGCTCTGAAGTGATATTAGGAGCCGCGTCTAATTCTTGTTCCAGCAACTTGTTTAGCAGTAGCTGATTGGTTATGAGCTCTTTGAATTCTGTATCATCAAGATTTTTCTGTTTAAGTATCTCCTGCAAGGCCTCCCCCGTAATGTTGTTGCTCTGCATAAAACTCTGTACTTGGCTGTTTATTTCCTGCTCGGTTACTCCCAAGCCTCGTTCACTGGCTTCTTGCACCAGCAACATCTCATCTATCAGCTGCTGCAGAAAGTCCTCCTTGCTATAGGCATATTTGTACTGCAATGAGAGCCGGTCGTATTCCTGGTTTAATTCCTGCATTGTAATGGGCACGCCGTTTACCTTGGCAGCGAGTTCCCCACTCAGAGAAAACCTTCCGAGCATATCTGGGAAAAATGTCTGGATTGCAGAGAAAATAGCTGCTATTGCCAGTATAATTATCAGCACTAAGAGAAAGGTCTGGATGTTTCTTTCCTTGTGCGGTATGGGTTTCATGGATTGCTTAGAATCCTCTACCTTGTAAACTTCAACTTTCTCAGCTATTTTCTTACTATTCTTATTACTCTTATTATTCTTATTATTTTTTTTCTTGTACTTTACCTTGCTCTTATTCTTTTTATTTACCTTTTTTTTCTTAGAATCCTTTTTCCTGGACAAAGACGCTTTATTCTTAACAGATTTATTTTTTCTAGCCAATTGATTCACCCCACAAAACACCAAAACAAAAATTAATTACCTTTTCAGAATAGTAAAAGTTATTGTTTTTAAAAGCTTTTTGGTTTCAAACTGGAAAAAAGGACCTCCTCTGAAACCTAAAGGTTTCAGTTTCCCGCGCCTAGTGCGTGGTGAATTCCT
>CAYRRQ010000026.1:0-11745 GCA_964426715.1 uncultured Methanosarcinales archaeon | reverse complement strand
TATAATCCTGTACTCCATGCATTCCAGTTGGTTGCCGAAGTCGCACTTGCTGGGCAGCATGTTCTTAGGGTTTAAGAAGCCGAAGTATGCTAGTGCTCCTACTGCGATTAGTGCTGCTAGGATTGCCCAGCCATAAGTGGACAAGTACTCGAACGCTGCCTGACCCCTTTTTTGCCTCTTCATCTTCTTCTTCCTTTTTATTCATAGAATTAAAATAAGCAATGTTGAAAATATTAAATAAAAATAATTTGAAAAACTTTAGGGTATCTCTATGCTTATAAGCCAGTTTTATCCCTGCACTGTTCCGTAGACGCTGCCGTCAAACTTTTTAGAGTAAGTGCCTCTGGCTTCTTTGTAGGATACTTCGAACTCGATTTTAAGCTTGTCCCCCACAACTGAGCTGAGGTCTGTGTTACAGCTTACTGTGAATTTGCTGTCTGCGCCTACGTCTTCGTTGTTGGGCGCAGGAGATGTACAGTCACCTATGTCTATGCTTCCCCCGACATCGCTGCTTATGTTAGACAGGGTTACGCCTGTTAGTGCTCCGCCCATCTTGTTCTCCAGCTGCACATAGAACCCAGTGGAGTTTATAATAAAGTCGTTGCATTTAAACCCGGGCTCTACCAAGCACCTGTTCGGCGTCATCTTCCCTGGGTTTAGGACTCCGAAGTATGCCAGTGCTCCTATCATTACCAGTATCACTATGAACGCCCATCCGTATGTTGTCAGGAATTCCAGTGCTGCTTGTCCTCTCTTCATAAAAAAACACCTCCTTTGGTTTTGTTTATTTTCAGTATTTTTTTGCTTTGCTTTTTTTATTATCTATTTTATTTTCTATAATCTGGTTCTTAGCTTCCTTCTCTTACTTCTGCGTAGATTTCCCCGTTTATAGGAATGTAGTAGTTGCCGTCTGCCTTCTTGTATTGAAGCTTGACTTCGAACTTGGCTTTTTCTCCTCTTGCCAAGACGCCCGAGCCAAAGTCACAGGTTACTTCTACTATCCTTCCTGGGAGTACGTTGCCAAAGTCTCCGTTTGCACCGCAGTCTGTTGAGGGGTTATTCCCTCCGAGGTAGGTTATATTAGTTATATTAAAATCCGCTGTTGCGCCTACATTATTCAGAAACCTGAACTTGAGGGTGCCGTTGTCAAAAACAGTGTATTCCTGGCAGCTGATTTCAGGGCTGAAAGTGCATCTTCCTGGAAGCATGCCTTTGGGGTTTAGTACGCCAAAGTATGCTAGTGCTCCTATCATTATGAGTATGACCAGGAAGGCCCATCCGTATGTTGTCAGGAATTCGAGCGCTGCTTGTCCTCGTCTCTCCATGTTTAATCACCTCTTTAATATGCTTTAATAATGATTTTTTGCTGCTTAACCCTTTGGTTATAAGCGTATATAAGGTTTTTTGTGTTTGCTTTATATAAATTTTTTGATTTTCTAACTTTTTTTGTGGGAGGGACTCACGCGATTACTCCTCCGAGCAGGGTTGAGAGTATTATTGTGAAGATGAAGTACATTATTATTGAGCTTACCAGGAACAGGGGGATGTATTTTATTCCTCCTTTGATGTCGCCTTTTTCTATGGTGCTGATTATCATTGATGAGAATATGGATATTATGCTTATGGCTACGATTGAGAATACCTTGAAGTGGAAAGGGTTTATGTCTGCTACTGTGAATGTGAACATGGTGCTGGATGTTGATGCCATGCCTGTGCTTATCCTTGCTCCGAACTGGAGTATGATTTCAAGCAGTTGCTTGGACAGGGCGAATAGGGCGGGCATTATAAATACTACGATGGCCGCCATGAATATCATGTAGGTAAGAGTCGCTGCCACCATTTCCTGTTTCAGGGCCTTGGTTTTTTTAAGGTTGCTTACCAGGCTGTCTATCACGCCCGAGATTATTCCTCCGCTCACAATCTCTCCTTTTAATAGGTCTATGCTTCTCCTGAGGATGGGGGAGTTGTACTTGTCTGAAAAGTCCTGAAGCGCGTCCTGGACGTCGTTGCCTGTGGCCACTCTTTTGCTCACAAGACCTATTTCCTTGGCTAATATGCCGAATTCTGGCTTTACTGCTGCCCATAATGATTTTTCAAAACTCATGCCTCCTTTGAGGTTGGTGGATACCAGTGCCAGGTAGTCTGGGAGCGCGTCTTCGAGTTCCTTGGTTCTCTTGTATATCTTGATGTTGAGGTAGAAGTACACTGCGAGTATTATGAGGACTGCGAGTATGATTTGTATAAGGAACCATGAGAAGAAACTGAGTATGAAGACCACGGCCAGGGCTTTGTTTTTTATTACGGGATATATGCCCGGCACATACAGGAAGTAGGTTATTACTGCGGTTATCCAGAAGAGTATGCCAAAGAACTTGTAGGGCGGTTCTTCTATGCCTGCTTGGGCCAGGTATTTTCTTAGGCTGGACCTCAGCTTTTTGGGCACAAATGCTTTTCCGAATTCTTCAAGGTATAAAAAACTCATTTTTTCTTTTTTCCTTTGATGCTCTGATTCACTATATTCATTGTGTTCGCATCATGTTCATTATATTCATATGTTCACGTTAGGCCTTATGCTTTTGAACAGGCTGAGGAACAGGAGTTCTACTATGAGTATGAAAAAAGTGAATACAAAAAAGGTGGCCGCGGTGATGTTAAGGGATACCAGGCCTGCCACTACCATGAACATGGTCATTCCCAGGCTGGGCACTACTATTGCGAGGAGCATATAGAAGAGGGTGAGGCTGTTCAGCTTCTTGCCGTATCTCTGGATTTCTATCAGTTGCTCATGCGATATTTCTGCGAGCACAGCTTCCAGGTTACTGCTCACGTCTATCCCGATTTTAAGGGCGTTGGTTATCTGGAAGAGCACCCTTTTCATCTTGTTTGATGGGCAGTTGTCTCTTGCTTTCTCAAGGGCTTTCTCCAGGGGGGTGCCCAGCTCTATGTCCCTCACTATTTCCTTGAAATAGGTGTTGGCTACTCCATAGCTCTTGCTTGCTTCTATTAAGGAGTTGATAAGGGGTTTGCCTGAGTTGACTTTGATAAGCAGGAACCTGCCTGCAAACAGGACATCCTTGTCTATCTTCTTGGCTCTCTTGCTTATCTTGGCGTCCACTGCTTTGAACATGGTCAGATAGGTGATAAAGAAGAATACTATGGCTGTGAAGAACACAAAGATAATGGGCAGCTCGCTCTTTGAGATTAGAAAGAAACTCAGCACTCCCATGAGCGCGCCTATGATAAGCGAGTTTTTCAGGGTTTGCGACAAATATTCTTTAGGGGTCTTGTCTATGCCTGCTGTTCTAAGCTTTTTTTTCAGCTTCGCACTGGTTTTTGAGTTTGCCATGGGTTTTGGTCCTTGTGCTTCTTTCCTCTTTTTTTAGAAACGATTGTGACAAATGATTATGAAAAAGCGGGTTTATGAATGATTTAGTAAATGAGTTAATAATTGATTCAGTTCATCTTCAGGGTTCCCATGTAGTACTTGGATACTGCGAGTCCTATCTGGTCAACGTCTTCCATTTCTTTTTTTACCATCCATTTGAGGATTCTGATTTTGTCTTTGATGTCTGTGTCTATCTCCTCGTCTGTCATGCCCGTGTATAGTTTAAGCCTTTCCCTGATAGTCTCTGACCTTGCAACTTTTTCAAGCGAGTCCTTGGTAATGTTGAGCTTCATGAGCACAGATGGGTCTCCTGTTGGTTTTATCTCGGCTATCTGCAGCGTTCTCCTTTTGCCTGTGCGCCTGTTCCTGTTCTGTATTACGAGCATTGAGAGGGATGCTATCATGGGCTTGGGCACTTCTATAGGTGGGTTGGTAAGCCTGGTAATAACTTCTTCTGCGTTGTTGGCGTGCAGGGTCGCGTACACGCTGTGACCTGTGTGCATGGCTTCGAGCAGTACCTGGGCTTCTTTTTTCCTCCTGATTTCTCCTACTATTATCCTGTCGGGTCTCATCCTCAGGCTGTTTACCAGGAGGTCCAGCATGGTTACTCCGCCTTTGCCTTCTGGGTTGGGCAGCCTGGTCTCCATGGGCACCCAGTGCAGGTTTTCTGGCAGGGTGAGCTCCCTAGTATCCTCTATGCTTATAATTCTCTGGTTGGGAGGGAAGAAGTTGCTTATCACGTTGAGCATGCTGGTCTTTCCGCTGCCTGTGCCCCCGCTTATGATTACGCTGAGCTCGTTCTGAACAGCTATCCATATCATGGCTGCTGCTTCATAGCTTAAGACTTTGTCCTTGATAAACTTGGTTATGGTCCAGGGATCCTGGGAGAATTTCCTGATGGTAAGGGTGTTGCCCTTGGTGCTTATGGGTGTGAGCGTGGCGTTCACCCTATCCCCTGTGAGGAGGTGGGCGTCCATTAAGGGGTTGAGGTTGGTTATCTCTTTTCCCACGTCTCTTCCAATCATGGTTGCAAAGTGCCTTACCCTGTCTGAGCTCACTATCTTGATGTTGGTTATCAGCCAGCCGTGCTTCCTGTGGTACACCCAGACCGGTTCTTTGTGGTTGTTTACCACGATTTCCTCGAGCGAGGGATCCTGGAGCAGTATCTCGATTTTTCCCAGACCCAAGTTTTCTTCGATGAGGTAGTTGATGAGCATATTAGTGGTTTTCTTGTCTGCCTGGGGGAAGTACTTGTGGATTAATTTTTTTATCTCTCCCTTGAACCTCTGCCTTATGTTTATTAGCTCGCTCTGCTCAAGATTCTCTATTTCTTCCAAGTTCATCCTGGAGATGAACTCCTGCCTTATCTTCTCAAGGATTATTTTGGTGGCGTCGCTGATATTGGTGATTGAGACCGTGTATTCCGGCACTGCTTTTTCTTCTTCTGAGTATATGCTTATGTCCACGACTATGTTGTTCACTGTGATGGTGTATTTGTCTATGAGTTCTTTTTCTGCGAGTTCCTCGGGTGTTTTGTTTATGAGTTCTGTCATTTTTTACGGTCTTTTTGCTTTTTAGGTTAAAGTCGGGTTGTGTGCGGTGGCGTCATCCAACAAAAATATTAATATATTTTTGAGTTGACCTTGCGGTCAATGTCCTCTTCACAAGCATTTGCTTTGGCAAATGTTGTTTGACGATGACATGACTGGGGTTGCGCCCCAACCTTTTTGGAAAATGTTGACGAAAAAGTGGAGCATAAAGCTCCACATGTGTGGCTTTACGCCACACACTTTTACCAGATTTTTGTAAAATCTGCGGGCTGTCACGTAGACGCCGAACACAGTAAGCTGGATATCTTTTTTATGCAGGTATCCTGTTCTTTGAGTTTATCCTGTTGATGTTCTGCACGAACAAGTGCTTGTGCTCCAGGGCTTCTACTTGTTTCAGCAGCTTGTATTTCTGGTCAAAGGCTTGTTTTGGGAGCATGTGGATTTTGTGCTTGACCTCGAGTAGTTTCATGCTGGCCTCTCTTGGCCTGCCCTGGTCCAGCAGCTCATGGGTTTTTTCCACGTCCTGCTTTATCTCATGGGTTTTTGACGTGGTTTGATGAGTCCTGCTTTTTTCTTCCAGTTTTTCCTCGAGCAGGGTTATGTCTTTGTGAGCGCTTATTATCTCGTTGTAAACCTCTTTTTTTTCTTCTAATGGCTGGTCAGGGTACTGGTTGAAGAGGGTTCTTAGTTTCTTGTATTCTTTGACTGCTTCAAGGGCTTTCTTCTGGTTGAGGTCCTGCTTTATGATTCTGAGTTCTTGCATGATTTGTTTTTTTAGGCTACTTCTCTGCTCCTGTTCGTGCTCTTCTGCTTTTTGCTCTTGTTTTTCCAGGTGTCTTTCTTTTTTTAGTTGCTCCTCAAGTTCTTGTATGCTTCTGTAGAGTGAGAGGGTGTCTGCGAGTAACTCTGTTTTTTCTTCTTCCATCTTATTAGGGAATTCCTCGCACAGCTCTTTGAGGTGTCGGTATTCCTGTATGCTCTTTACCATGTCGCGGTTCCTGATGTGTTCTGCTATTCTCTGATGGCTCTCAATTATTTTTTGTTTTATCCTTCTTACCCTGCCAAGCTCTTCTTCCACCATGATTTTTTCTTTTTCTTCAATTTTTGGTTCTGGCTTTTTTTCTGGCTTTTGTTCCTGATTAAGCAATTCTTTCTTCATGTTTTTTATGGTGTAGTACCAGCTCAGGGCCGAGTCATATGCTTTTTGTTTTTCCTTGTTGTCAGGCATGTTCTTCACGAGCTCCTTGATCTGCCTATAGGTCAGGGCTGCCTGGCGCAGGTCCTGCGCGGTGATTGTTTTCTTGTCCTTTATCTGTTGCAATAATTTTTCTTTCTTGCTGATTTCTGCGGTGATGAGTTCTGGTCTTTGCCTCAGCTGCTCCCTGAACAGTTCTGGCCTTGAGAACAATCCCTGCTTCTCATACTCTTTTATGGTGTCAAACAAGCTCTTCTTGCCCTGCTCCTGGCTCTCATAATCCTTTATCTTCTCATACAGCTCCTCCATTATGGTGTACAGCCTCTTCTTGCTCAGCGAGCCTTCAGGAGCTTTAAGATACCTGTTCTTTACATCCTCAAATATTTCCCGGGCTTTTTTAAGGTCTTCTTTTTCCAGGGACTTGTTTATCTCGTCAGTGTAGTCCTGGCTTATCTCGTAAAGGTCGAATTCTTCTTCTCTTATGCCAGCTGCTTTTTCTGCTATGCTCTGTGCTTTTTTGTCCAGGAACTCTACAATGTCCTTTTCCAGGAATTTGTCAAAATCCATTTTATCCTTCTTGTTTTCTTACGCGTTTTTATGCGCTTAATAGTTTTTGCTCGTACTCATTCCATAACTCGTCGGGGTTGGCCAGGTTTCTCTTCTTGGCTTCCCTTATGAAAAATGATTTTTTCCTGTTCAGCGCCTCTGCCACGTGGTTTCTCCAGAGAAAGCTTATCTTCTCCTGAGGTATGTTCTTCTGCTTTGCCCTGTTCTTAAAGTCCTGCTTGTACTCATCATACGCGTGCTCCTCCGCTCTCACACTGCTTTTCTTTGCTTCCAGAGGCTTGTTAAGGTAGATGATGGGCTTGGTGAACTTGTACTCAATCCCTATAATCTCTTCCTCAACCAGGAAGTCCACCCATGACTGGAGCAGTGATGCGCTTATGTTCAGTTGCTTGGCTGCGTCTGTTAAGGGTATTTTGTCCACTCCCTTGAGAAGTTGCAATAAGTCGTCCACTCCTGTTCTTATAGTGTCTTCTGGCAAAAAAAGGCCCACCCCTCTTTTGTTTTATTATAATTAATTATTTTTTTATACTATCAAGTATTTAAATCTATCCCTGATTTTAGAGGTATTTAAAGGTTTTGGATTGGGAGGGTTGAACTTGTCCAGCACCATTTACCGCGAAGGCATCGTCTGTTCAGGAACTCTGTGCAGAACAGGGGGGGTCTATCCCCTAAGGTTTTCGCCCGTTCGCTATGCTCACTCTCAAAACTTTGCAAAACGCAGAGGGCATACGCTTGTTGTACTCGCTTAACCCCATATTTCAAAGGATTTCGGCATGTTTTTGTGCTAGGAATCGTTTGCTTTCCAGCAAAATCCTAACAGGATTTTGTGGTCACAAAAAGCTTTGCTTTTTGCTGGTTACGAGATTTTTGCAAAAATCTCGGGGATGTGGAGCCTTTTATAGATGTAGGCGTGCCGGAGCCTGGTGCTGGCTGGGTTGAAACCAAGATTTTCAATGCAGAAGTTCTAACTTTGTTTAAGTCTTGTAATTGCTCAGCAGGTTAGGGTGACGTTCTTGCTGCTTATCCCAAAGCTTAATCTGTGAGTGTCGTCTATCTGGAAGCCTGGCGGCGATATTATTGACTCGTTTATCTCAACTATGTCCTCACTGCATCTCTGGGTCTGGTTGAGCCAGAACTGGTAGTCTGTCATGCTGTGATTAGCAGTATAGCTTATTGTTGGGTGGGTGTGGTTGACAAAGCTCTCTATTCCCATGGGGCTGGCCGTGTTATTGGCTTTTATCCTGTTGATAAAGCTGATTCCTCCTTTGTAAGCCCGGTACTCGTGCTTGTTGTAAAGCCTGGTGAGGTCGCTCGGCTTCCAGTCCCCTTCTTTTCTTTTTAGCGGCGTCTGGTTAATAAGCTGGTCGTATGTTCCGTTGAGCAGGTACAAGGGGTCTTTCAGGCCGTTGATGTCAGTGCTGCTTGTAACTATCCGGGTGTCTGTGATGTTGGCGTAGGCATCGTTTATCTTAAGGGTAAGGTTGATTAATACTTCTATTGTAAAGGCGCTTGTCTTCTGGGTGTGGCTGAGCGGGTTGATGATGTACTCTGAGTTTATGTTGAGCTGCTCTCTTGAGAAGTTTACCATCTTATCCAGATAATAAATGAGTGTCTGGTTTTCCATGCAAGGGCACTCCTTGGCAGAGGTGAGGTTGCCTGTTCTTATGCAACTCAGGTACTGGGTGTTGAACTCTGGGTTTGATTGGTTGGTATTGTCTATGTCTGTGATTATTCCTCTTAGCGCGCTGTAGGCTGAGATTGAGCCTGTGATCTCCGCATAGTCAAAGAAGGTCTCCATGTATTTGTTGAGCACTGCGATTCTGCTCTTGACAACCCGGGTTTCGTGGTCTAAGGGCTTTTGTATTCTGGCTGAGAACATCAGGGTGAAGAACAGGGATATTACTATGGCCATCAGGGTGAACACCACTGCTTTTTTGCTGTCCAGGATTCTTACACCCACACTGTCACCTCCAGGCTTATAGGACCATATATGTATGTCTGGTTAATTCTTTTGTATCCTGTCCTCTTTGAACTCAGCACCAGGTCGGATTCCTGCATTGGCTTGTTAGAGCGGTTATATATGATGTCGCCCCCTAGTCTTACAAGTACGCTTCTCTGCGTTGGTATGAACCCCCTGGTTATTTCACTGGTAAGATTAGTCATGAATCTTTTGGTGGGCTTACCCGTTTGGTTATAGTAGTGGAACTCTGTTAACTGCTCAAGAAGGGTGTTGTCAAGGTCTGTGATGTTATGATTGTCTATGAGCTGCCTGGTATAGTTGCCGGGGTACTCTCTTATCTTGGTGCTTGCCAGGAATTCTGTGTACTCATCAAGTATTCTGAGCGTAGGGCTGTCCTGCGGACTAAGATTGTGAGTCGCGAAGATGATGATTAAGGTGAGGAATATTATGCTGGCTGCTATTAATGCGTCTATCACAAAGAAATAAGCACCTCTTTTATTCATGATGTTCTTATGTTGGAAAGATTATTATTTAAAACTTATCATTTCTCTGGTTTCGCGTTCAAAAAGTCTTTGAATTAAACTAATTATGTTATGTGCTATTGCTCTGCAATAGAGTTCTGCTCTTTGGGTAGTGTAGGTTGTAGAGCTTACGCTAGCTCCAAACTTTCGTTTGATAGTTGAGAATACTGCTTCTGTCATTTCTCTTTTATGCTTGGAAATCTCCGGCACCATCAAGTGCAGAAGCATCAAATTTTTTTTGTTTTGTAGTTGGATTTTCCGGTTTTTTCTTGGAACACTGTATAAATGACTGGTTAGGATGGGCGTGGGTATGGGCAAGAAAGAATTAATGTCTTGGGAAACGTGTTTAAAAGGCCACATTGCAAAAATACAGACAGATGAAAACAGGGCAAAAGAGCTTGTTAAGATGAGCGAGCTTAGATATGATTTCTGGAAAAAGCATTGTTTTGATAAAAAATTTGTTTCTCTTGTTGTTGAGGGTTATTATGAAATTATTAAGGAGTTGTTAACTGCTCTGCTTTATGCAAAGGGATTCAAATCAGATAATCACGAGTGTTTAATTGCTTTTTTTAAAATGGGATATCCTGAACTTGATTATGAGGCACAAGCAGTTTACCAGTTAAAAAGGGTTAGGAACCAAATATCTTACAGGGGGTTCTTTGTTAAGCCAGATTATTTTGAGATGAACAAGCTTGAGTTTGAGCACATAATCAAAACATTAAAGAAGCTGATTAATGATGTTTTAAAGCCTGATTTGACCTGATAACACGCTTCCGTTGAGGATGTTGTTTAGCAGGCCTTGGTTCAGGTTTTTTAATTCGGGCTCAAATAATATGTTTATTTTGTGTTTGAGTTTTTTTTCAAATTGTTCTAGGTTTAGGTCTTGATCTTTTGATTGTATGAATAGGTCTGTGTCGCTGTTCTTGTTGTGTTCTCCTTTGCTCATGCTGCCAAACAGGATTATGCATTTTGGCATGGTTTTTTCTTCAAGATAATCAATTAAGCCTGATGAAAAAAGCTTAAGTGTGGTGTTCTGTTGTTTATAAATTCTGAAAATTGTGTTAGTTTCATTTGCAAGATATGTTGGGTAAATAGTTTTTGTGTCTTTTACTATCAGGTTTTCCTGCAATAATTCATCCAGGTATTTTCTTGCTGATGTAACTGCTGTTTTTGTTAGTCTGCTGATTTGCCTTAGATGAAAGTTTCTATTAGGTTCTTCAAAAAAGAGTTCGAGTATTTTTAACTTGTTAGTATGTAACATTTTCGGAACAGTTGTTCAAAAAAAGTGACAGATGCTTATAAATGTTTTGGTCATGGTTATACTGACTGCAAATTTTTCAGGCAGAACTAATAATATTCCTTATGTTTTTTATTTTGTCATTTGTCAGCTTGTTGTTAATGTCCTTTATTGTGAGGATAAATTTTAGCAGGTCATTGTGATTTATCTGCACGTCTTTGTTTTTTAGATAATACTGATTGTCTATTCTAAGGTTTTTGTCTTTTTCTAAAATAGTTGTGTAACCAGAGGGCATGATTTTATTTTTTTCCAGCAGCCTGCTTATTGCTATTGTGCATTCGTGAATTTCGCTTTTTATCCCTGTTTTCATAAGCAGGGAGTATACTGCAAAGTATTCGCAGTAATACTTGGTTGCGGCGAGCCATATTCTGGACTTGTTTTTTATGCTTTTCAGGGTTTCCAGGGTTTCCTCTGATGTCTGCATATATTCTTTTGCCAGGTTATTGTTTGGGCTTATTAGCTTTATTCCCTTTTTTTGCTGCTTGCACCATTTCATGCCTGCCATATCATCCACCTGACTAATTCTTCGCTTCCTTTGATTATTAAATGTTTTTTTATTATCTCTTTTTTTAGGGTGATGGTTATTTTTTCTTTGGTGCTGGTATTTATTAAATGTATTTTTTTGTTTATTTTATTGCTGATTTCTTTTATTTGCTTTTCATTTTCTTTTCCTATGATTAGCAGGTCTATGTCTTCTGATTTCTCAGGGTCTTCTGCTGTTGAGCCGAATATTACGGCTTTGGTATTGTCTGGCAGTTCTTTATTTAGCTGGTGGACAAGCTCTTTTAGTATGAGTGATTCCTCGCATTTCTTTATAAGCTTGTTTTTTTCTGCTATTACCAGGTATTCTGCTGTGAGCGGGTTTTCCTTGTTTAATGAGTATAAGGTTTGTCTTCCCTTGTGCTCTTTTCTGAGTATGCCTTGTTCTTCTAGTTTATTCAGCCACTGCCTTGCTGTGGGGTGGGGGGTGTTTATGGTTTTTGCTATCTCTGCCAGGTGTATTTTCTCGTCTGGTCTGCTCAGGAAGGGCTCTAATACATTATTCGTTATTTTTGTAACCATATTGTTATTAAAGTAACAATTACTATTTAAATGTTTTGATTATAGAGAGTGTTTTCTATTATGATTCTTTTTTCATACATATGTATTATAAAGAATACAGTCTGCTATTTAATATTTCGCAGTTTCATAACCACTCCCCAATAGTTACAAAACCGAAAGCTTTATATATGATTAAATCTTGAAATATCTAATATGATAAAAGCAGGTA
>CAYRRQ010000025.1:4368-12244 GCA_964426715.1 uncultured Methanosarcinales archaeon | reverse complement strand
AGGCCAGGCGAAACAAACCAAGTTCCTATGATTTATTTTTATAATTATAGGGTTTTGGTTTGATGAGTAGGAGATTTTCAACGCAGCCCAATATATGCGTATTATTTAAAAAGTAATTCAAGGCGCCTCTGCAGCAAACACAACCGTCCCATTGCAAATGCCAAAAGGATTATTCGAGAGATTAACATGCAGCATCCAATAAGTAGAATTAATCTTATAACCAGATGGCGTTGTCTGTTTATCAATAGTAAGACCCGGTAAAGTAGCCGGCGCCCCTGTTATAGACGTCATAGCACCATAACCCGCGCCTGAAGTCACACTGTAGCGCTCGTTTGGTATGGTTATGTTTCTCTGCTCGCATATCATAGCCAGGCCTGCGCCTGTTACCTCGTCGTCTCCTCCAAAACCATAAACACTCACATTCATAGGAACATTCCCCAGATTAGTGACATTAGCTTCCTGCTCAGCTGAAGTCTGGGTCACTGCTAAGTCTCCAAAATCAATAACATCTGTGACATTCAATGCAAACAAGGCGCCAATAGTAAAATTACCATGATTATTATCCTGCGCTCCATAGCTGTCATTAACAGTAGCATTAACCACCCAGCTCCCATTATTGGCATAATACCAAGCATCAAACGCGCATGTCCAGTTAGCATAATATCCGTTGCTGTTGTTCTCTGTGCATGTGGTGTTAGTGTAGTGCGTGTTATTATCGTCAGGGTCACTGGATTCGTTCAAATAATAATAAAAAGTTGCATTAGCATAATTTATATCTGTGCCCCCATTATAATCCCGTATTTGTACCATGCAGTTAATTGTTTTGGTACTTCCGGCAGTAAGAGTCACTCCCACACCATTGTTACAGGTAATATTAAGAATCTCAGGATAAGCATTAGTCACATTAACAGTTGTCCTCACACTCACGTTCTCGTAGTTGCCGCTGGGCCCCCAGCTGGTCACAGGAAAGCCTTTTATCAGCATATAGGAGAATAATACCAGCATGAGAACTAAGAAGATTCTGTGCGTATATTTGCCAAGAGTGCACAGCCCATTATTCTCTGTAGGTTTTTCTGTATTTTTGTTTTCATTCATGCTTGCACTTTTTCATTATTTTTTATGATTTTATGAGCCCAGTTCCAGGTAAAAATAATATTTAGTGCCTGAACTAGAGGCGTTCTCAGCCACTATTGCCTGAAAGTCATACGTCGTGGTGTTGTCAAATCCTGTATTGTCATCGTTTATTATAGAAGCGAAGACCAGGTCCTTTCCATCATGAAGCGCTACTTCCTGAAATTCTGCATTAGGACTCGGTGTTTGAGAGGTGTCATTCACCCATAAGGCTATTGCAGGGCAGGTGTTCTGGCTGATGCTGTTCTCTCCCACGTCAAACGCGGAATGGTTAGTAGAGTTAAAAGTGCCGTTCACACTATAAATGGCAGAACCAGATATGCCCAGGAAAGTGTTCTCTGCATTCATCTCAGTATTATCAGCGCAGGTAATAGCGCCTGAAGTGAAGTTAACTGACTCGTTCCTTGAAATATAAACCTCTCCTTCTATGGTGTCTCCTGACGGCCATTCATAAATGCTGTAGTTGTTGGAGTTCTGCAGGATGAACTTACCAGTTACATTTCCTACATAAGCCTTCCAGTTATTTGTCTGCTGCTCTAGGTCCAGGACAAGGGTTACTATTTCGCCACCATCATCAGTACTGGAATCTGGTGCTATTGTCGGACCTGAATCCGTGCTTGAGCTGGATATGGTTGCTCCATAGGGAAGAGCATAGGAAAGGTAAAAAGACAAACTGCAAACCATCATAGCTACAACTAACATTAACATTAAAGCCTCGGTCTTTTTTCTGTGTTCTGTTCTCATCTTTCCTGCCTCTTCAAAACTCTTTGTTTTTGTCCTCTATTTTCATAGCTCTATTTTCATAGGTTCATTCCTTGCCCTCTACCTTGTCATTTGTCTAATGTTTTTTTTATCTACTTTTGTTTATTGAACCCGCTTCAAATTATTTTATTCTCAGTCCAGCTCAATGTAAAAGTATACTGTTGACGCGCCCGCAGCGTCTGATTCCCCGACCAAGAGCTGGAAGTCATGTGTACTGGCATCAAATCCTGTGGTAGTGTCATTGATTAGTGTGGTGTACACCGGGCTTCCGGCAGTGTCTGTCAGCAGTATCTGGTAAAACGTGCTTGTGTCTTTTCCAGTGTTGGTATAGGTGTTGGTGCTGTTGCATCCTGAGATTCCTGTTACTGAACCTACATCAAAGCTGGGGTGAGCATTGCTGTCATAAGTGGATGCTATGTTGTCAGCATCTGTGCCTGATATGCCCAGTGATGATTCTATGGCTGATATTTCTGCGCTGCTTGCGCATCCGATTCCGCTCCAGTCCAAGGAACTGCTGTTGGATGCAAAGACTTCTCCTGCTGGCGCTCCTATGCCTGTCCAGTCATAGAACACGTTGCCTGAGCTGTCTTGCAAGGTCATGTTCCCAGTAACTTCTCCGTAGAAGCCTGCCCAGTGCTCTGTTATGGTGTCGCCGCTGATGTTCAGCTCTGTGACGTTTCCTGCCTGCACGTCTGTGCTCTGTGATGACGTGCCGTTGGTCAGGTTGGCTCTGCTGGTATCGCCTACTGATATGCTAGTTGCCCCCTGAGCTCCGAGTACAGAGCTTATGCCTGTGTATAACAGGCCTATCACTATCATTAGTAAAACTGCTTTCTTTATGTATTCATATCTTGCTCTCATTTTGTTCTCACACCTCCTCTAATCGTATTGGGATTCATATTTTTATTTTCAGGATTTGTATTTCCTGCTCCTTCCTTGTTCCTGCTCTGGGCTTCTTTTTGCTCGTTGTTAATGTTGTTTGATATTATACTGGAAGGATCATAAAGCACGTAGAAATCTGCGGTTTTTTTGCCTAGGAGTTTTTTCAATTCAGACTTGTTTTTTACGTTGAAGAACACGATCTTGGACACGCCAGCAGGGTTTTTTACCAATGTTCTTTTGAGCTGGTTTTTTAGCTGCGTATCATCTGAGACCACAAGCAGGTTTATCTCGTCTGTTTTGCCCTGGTCAAAAAGCAGGGCATCTATCTTATTGATGTGCTCTTCTGCATACCAAAATGCTTTTTCCAGGTAATAGTGCAGGTCTGGATTGTCAAGGAACCATATCTTTAGAATTATCTTGTTGTATTCGCTTAGCTTATGAAACTTCTTGTCTACAAAGTCCCGGGTGCTTGCTATTAGAAAAGAATGATTTCCAGCCAGAGAGTAGAGCAGTCTTGGCTGCCCCTTATCCCTGTTGGAAATCCTTTTGCTTTGAACAAGACCGGCCATCTCAAGAAGTCGAAGCTGCTGGCTTATGTTTGCAACTGATGTGTTGCTCATCTTGGCCAGTTGCAGTGGAGACTTGCTTCCTGAAGAGAGTATCTTCAGGATGTCCCATTTAGAGGCCGTAAAAAGGGTTTCTTGTTCCATTTTGTTTTTTTATGCTTGCAACGGTGGTGATTATCAGCAATTCCCGCCGTTTTTAGACGACAGGAATTGTTTATCGGCTTCCAGTAGCGAATCAATATTTTTTATTATCTTGGTATACTTTTTGGTATAACAAGTTCCTAATACGGTAACTTATATTTAAATGTTTCGGTTTTCAATTAAATACTGTACTTAAACAAATTATGAACTAAGAAAATAAAGAAAATAAACTAATTAATTAAAAACTGAAATAAACGGTTTTAAGGGCTGAAACATCTGAATTTAAAACTAATCTGGTTTCAGAGACTGGTTTCAGAACTTTACCCCCCCTTATTTTCATCCGAGCTCTGCATAGAAATAATAAGTGTTGGAAGTGCTTCCAGGATCATCAGGCACAATTATCTGGAAGTCGTAATCAGCAAGGTCAAATCCCTGCTGACTGTCCTCGAGCAGAGTTGCAAATACAAGGTTGGTGCTGTCGGACAAGAGTATTTCCTGGAAGTCAGCGTCCTCACTAGGCGCCTGGGCCTGGTCATTCACATACGTGGCAATTGAATAGCATGAGCTGTTAGATATGGTCCCAGTGCCTCCTATTACAAAGGACTTATGTACCTTCTGGTCAAATGTTTTGTTTATGCTGTCAGCAGAGCTTGAATTAATATTAAGCGCAGCATCCTCAGCAGTTATATTACCCTTATTTGCGCATATCAAGTCAGAGAAGTCTATAGAGTCATTCCTGCTCACATAAACCTCCCCCTGCACATTAGTGAGAGTCCAGTCATAAATAGTCTGATTATTAGAGTTGTCCAGGGTTATCTTGCCTGTAACATTTCCAACATAAGCCTTCCACTTGCTGGTCTGAGACGATACATTCAGTACCATGGTTGTGAACGAGCCTCCGGCTGTGGTCTTGGAATCTGCCTGCCTCATAGTCGCGTTCTCAGTCTCATTAAAAGTTATGCTCGCACCCTGGGGAACAGCAGAGGCAAATGATACTAAGCCGCGTCCAAAACCATAATTATTAGCATCATAATTATATATTATAATATTCATAGAGGCGGCAAGGATTATAACCAGCAGCAGGATAACTATGCCTGCTCTTCTCATGGCCTTCGCCGCATTCCTAACCGCAGGCAGTGCCCTGTTCTTATTTAGTTTGCTTTTTGTTCTTATCATTCTCTTGCTTGGCCTTTTTTCTTGGTCTTTTCTTGCCGGCTCTCTTCTTGCTGGAACTTGTTTTTTGCTTGGCCCTGTGATGCGCAGTCCATATTGTCCTCTGGTCTCTGTTTATGAGGCGCGCAATCACAGAATACTTCAAATCCAGATGCTTGAGAAACAAAACCAGCGATTCCTGTATGCTAAGCTTCCTGTTCCTGAAAATGCTTAATGGAATTTCAATTTCTGAAAGCCCAGGCTCAACACGCGGTCTTGTTATGTCGGTTATGTCAGGAACTTTTTTTTTCTTAACAGAATCATATGTAAGCCAGACGGTTTTTGGGTCGCGGCTTAGCAGCAGGGCTGTTTGTTTGTTGGATTTGCCAAGGTTCTCGCGAAGGTATTTTACAATTGCCTGCAGTGGCGTAAGCTTGTTCCTGAACAACGAAAGAGGCAGATAGGTTTCATCCTCATATTTCAGATTGAGGTAAAATACAGATGGTGTTTCTGAGGATTCGTATCTGTCTGAGAGCGTGTTAGAAATAGTGTTGCTCTCATCTTCACTATATTTCAGCTGGTTGCTGTTGACAAAAAAAGACTGTTTATGCATACATAGTCTTATTTTGTAAGTATATCTTTATAAATATTTTGATTATTGAGAATATGTAAGGTATTTTGTAGGTATTATTATCTTATTTTGTAAGTATTTACGATAGGGACACATGATGAGGTATGATGAGGGTTTTGAAAATCTTAATTTCCTTATGTTTTATGTGCATCTATGTATTTGATAATAGTGTATATTTTCAACAGCGCCCCTGAAAAATCAAAAGGTTTAAATATCAAGCAAGAAAAAAAAGAAACAGGAAAAAAAGGGAAGGGGGTAACGTGGTCAAACAAAAGAAAAATAATAACAGAAACAAGAACAGATTGGTAAAAAAGAGCATAAACATCATAACAAAACTCTTAATCCCTGTTTTCTTACTAATGTTAATTATATCCCCCGTCTTGGGACAGGATCATGTTATTGCCAACTCAGCTGACTGGAGGGATGTGTACTCTACAATATTGTATGCCAACCTACAGGGCATTCCCAACCACTTCCTGACAAGCATGCCGCACGGTCCCATTCTCCTGTATGAAATCCCAAAGACTCACCAAGACATCAAAATCATAACATCTGCGGACAAGCCTTTTATGAGGGGGTATGAGTCCCTTGTAAGAAGTAAGGGCTATGATAATCCTGAAGAACTAATCTTTGATGAAGCCAACCTTGAACTCGCCAAGATGTTGCCAGATATCAACAAATACATTATAATAGATGATTCTTATGGCTACAACGCGATTGCAGCAGCTCCTTATGCTGCCAAAGCCAAGTACTACGTGTTGTTTGCCGACGAGAGGAATATTGGAGAAATAGACGACTTCTTATCCGCGAGGAATGTAGAGGACCTCATAATATTCGGGCACACAGACCGGGAGGTACAAAACACCCTTGCCAAGTACAACCCAGAAATCATGAACAGTGAGACCGGAAGCAGGTTTGAGAACAATATTATGATGGTGGAGAAGTACAAGGAACTAAGCAGCATAAAACAGGTTATTCTTACCAACGGAGAATTCATAGAAGCAAGCATGATGACAGGCAAGGAACCAGTCCTGTTCATAGGAACCGACAACGTCCCTGAAGAGATAAGAGAGTACATAAAGAAGAGCGGGATAGAAATAGGGGTGCTCATTGGAAACGAGCTCATAGGAACAGCAACCATTGTCAGGCGCCAGATAGGCATAAGCGTATTTGTAAAATTTGCGCGAGGCTCCAGAGTGCCAGGAGGAACCATTAACCCAGTAGAAGACCTGGACCGCTTCCCTATGCCGAGCTACAGCTTAAGTATGAGCATAACCTCAATAACCTATAACCAGGCAACCGGCCTCCTGGAAGTAAACTATAAGAACAACGTGGACCTGGCCACTTATTTCAAGTCAACCATTACTGTGAAGCAGGGAGAGGAAACCCTGGCGGTCGTGGGTGATGAGGAGGCAGTATTCATAGACGGCGGCGACACCAAGACCAGTACTTATGAGATTGACTTGTCAGAAGCTGAAACATTAGAGAACCTCACAGGAGAAATATACACTATTTATGGAGAGTCCAAAACCTCACTTGAAAAAGCTCTAAGAGGCACTTTTAAGATAGAAACCGTTACAGTAATGGACGATGCCGACATAGAAATCCTGGACTTGGTATATGATAAGAGCGGCAGATTCCTGGTAAGCATCAAGAACACAGGACCAGTAGATGTGTATGTAGATGCAGAACTGGTTGACTTATGGATTAATGGCGAGTATGTGACTGTGAGCAGCGATGAAATTGAGAATATAGGTGTGGGCAAGACCAAGAAGATACCCATCACCATCACTCTGGAAGACGAGGACCTGAACCATAAGAGGAACCAGGAGATTGCTGTGCGAGGAGTCTACGGAGAGAGAAGACACGCCCTGGTCAGGGTCAAGACAAAGACTTTTGCTCTTAAGATAAAGAAAGCCGGCAAATGGTATTATATACCTGTCGCAATCCTGTTAGTGCTCATAATCCTCTTCCTGCTACTGGGCAAAAAAAGAAAAAAGCGTTGCCCTAGATGCAGGACTCTTAATGAAAAGGATGCAAGGCACTGCAAAAAATGTGGTCACGCGTTTAAATGAGTTCTAAACAAATATTATTTATTATTCATAAATAAACTTATTCATACTCGCATTAAAGTTTATAGTTTATAATTCACAGAAAAAAAGAGAGGAAATAATAGCTCCCTATGAGTTTGAGGAAAAAGGGGGAGGGTGGTTCAGAATAGAAACCGAGACCATAGGGAGCCTTCCTCTTGTTAAAAAATGAGCATTAAACTCATTCTCGAGGGCTTTTAACTGGGTTTAGTGGTTAAGCCATTCACTTCTTCTTGAGCTTGAATGGTTTTGGCGGTTTTCTCAGTTCCTGCAGCCACATCAGCCCTATTCTCATCATGTTCTTGTTGAATTTCTCGCTGAGCTTGTAAGTCTTCTTGTATAGGTCGTAGTCTATGAGCCCCATGGTTTTCATGGGTGTGAGTATCCTGTCGTAAAACTGCCTCTTATTATATGATATCTTGGCCTTTTTTTTCACACCTATCTTTGTGCCTGACACTGCTTCTACTTCTACTCCTATATCTACTGGTTGAATATCTAATCGTTTTAGAATTTCAGCAACA
>CAYRRQ010000025.1:0-4358 GCA_964426715.1 uncultured Methanosarcinales archaeon | reverse complement strand
ACTTCTACTCCTTCGTGCAGGGCTGTTGCAAACATTGACATCTCTGTCTTGCCCAGTTCGCCTTCTTTGTTCTTCATTTCTTCTATGAGCATCTTTGCCACGATTACTTGCTGTTTGGTCGCAAAGATTACTTCATATATGTTTTCTGGGAGGTTAAATTGGTCAAACAGGATTACCATAATACACAAATAAGTAGAACCAGTATATAAATGTTTCGTTTTGTATACGTTTTTGTATATTAAATTTATGTAAAAATAAGTAAAAAAATAAGTAAATTTAAATATTTGTAGTTCAGACAAAAGTATAATAGAACATGGAATTCAAAAGAAAACTCTACACTAGGGGTGGCAGCTATGAAACAACCATACCCATGCCCTTATTATTCTCAATAGACAAAGAAAAAAAGCACCATGTAATATTCAGGTATGACTCCGAGCAGGACAGATGGTATATTCAGATACAAGAAGAAAAGTCAAGAATAAGAAAGAAATAAAGAAAAACAAGAAAAAACAATGAAAAATAAAAAGATAAAAAAGAAGAAAATAATAAACCCGGATATGGGGTGGGACAGGAAAACCGAGGAAAGGCTTATCCTGGGATGCCTTGCCCTGTTGTTAGTTCTCAGCATATTAACTCTTAACAAAGTATTGCCAGAATCATTCCAAAGCATGACAGGCCAGACCATAAGCATGGTCAACATCACCCAGCCCTTGATAGTGAACTGCAACTTCAGCCTGGAATCAGGCTTAAACCTGGTGTCATTCTTCTGCATTACTAATATGCATCCAAGAGATATTGTACTCAGCCAGTTGTCCAATCTGGAAGCTGTATGGGAATACCAGGAAGGAGAAAGCGATGCATGGAAGAGTTACAACCCAGACCTGCCCAGCTTTGTAGTGCAGGACCTAAGCAGCATGAGCAGGACTGAGGGTTACTGGATAAAGATGAGTTCGCAGGAGGATTATTTTTTAGAAGGCGGACTCCGGCTTCCCACAAATACATACTTGGTTGCTGGCTGGAACCTTGCAGGTTACCCCACTAATGAGACCAAGGAAATCAACCAGTCATTAAGCTCGATATATGGCAATTATACAGAGGTGAGGAGTTATAATGCGAGCACAGGCTCGTACACGAGCTATGTCCCTGGTATCGGAGGAACCATCAACCAGACTCAGGCTTATCAAGCCTATTGGATTAACGCAACCACAAGCGAGGTATGGACTGTTGATTAATAACAAAAATAACAAAATGAATCAGGCATGTATTTTAAAGAATGTTCTGAAGATGCTCTTATTCTTATCAGTCTTTTTTTTACTTGTTATTCCTGTTTTTGCGCTTCCGTCCCTGCCCACTGAGTTTTACGGGAGAATCCGGTATTATAACACTAATGCCTCTGCTGGAGGTGTTATTAAGGCTTATGACAGCTCAGGCACCTTGTGCGGCTCATTCACTATTGTTAATGAGGGCTTTTACGGCACTCTTACATGCAAGGGTGACGATCCAGAAACACCAGGGGACGAAGGAGCTACTGCTGGCGAGAATATCAGTTTCCAGTATCTGAGTGGGTATACTACGCCTATGGGCAACACCACATGGGGTTATGGCATGTTTCAGTATGTGAACCTGACTTATCCTGTGGTTTATTGCGGTGACAATTTCTGCGATGCATGGTACGAGAATACTTATAATTGCCCAGAGGACTGCCCAGAATACAATGCGAGCATAAACATAACTATTAATGAAACCAATATAAGCGAGGGGGAAGGTGGCGGCGGGGGCGCTGGCGGAGAGGGAGGTGAAGCAGCCGGTGGAGGAGCAGAGGGGGGCGCCCTGGGATTAATGCCTTCGTTCTACATGAATTATACTGGTGCAGAATCTGAAATGGAAGGGGTTGGCTATGTTTGCGAGGAGGACTGGGTGTGCGGCAACTGGTCCAAGTGCAGTATTGAGGGCTGGCAGAACAGGACTTGCGTTGACAGGAACAACTGCGGCACGTTTGAAAAAAAGCCTCTTGAAGTCCAGAAGTGCATCTATACTCCTACTTGTTTTGATGGTGTTAAGAATGGTTTGGAAGAAGGAATAGACTGTGGAGGATTATGTCCTCCCTGCATTACCTGCTTTGATGGAATACAAAACTGCCACGACGGACTATGCGAACAAGGAATAGACTGCGGCGGCCCGTGCCCTCCTTGCCCGACTTGTTTTGACGGAATACAAAACTGCCACGACGGACTATGCGAACAAGGAATAGACTGTGGAGGTCCATGCGAAAAGAAGTGCCCTGGCATACAAGCGCCTTTCCCAATGTTCAAATGCGAGAAGGACTTTAATCCCCTCACTAATAATAGTATCTGGTTCTTCATAATCATAATTATATTAATCATTCTTGACATTGCTTATTCTAAAAAGAAGATAAGAGAGATTGCAGAGGATAAGAAGCTGGGTGATGTGCAGCGCGCCAAGGCTATTTTGTCTGTGCGCAGAAAAATGTACATGTTCATATCAATCAGCTTGCTCCTCTCAATAATCCTTTACTTGTATTATTATTTCTTTATTATGTGCGAGGTAGAATACCAGTATTTATGGGTGGTCTTGCTGCTGCTGTTCTCTATGCCCCTGATTATTCATCAGGCCATAAGTTTTATTGAGTTTACTGAGAAGAAGAGGCTGGAGAAGCTCCGCCAGGTCCTTGAGACTCATTACAAGCAGATGAACAACCTGGTCAGGATTGAGAACGAGCACCTGGCTGAGCTTGAGGAAGAAATCTCGAGCGAGCTTTACAGGCTGTTTGAGAAGGAGGAGTACAAGCAAAAGCAGGGTACTGAGAAGATGAATCTGTTAAGAGAGGTTTATAAGAAGCTGGTTTTGCTTTATACAAGGTATGGAGAGAGAAAGAACCCGATTAAGGATGAGAGAATTCTCT
This sequence comes from uncultured Methanosarcinales archaeon, assembly GCA_964426715.1. Taxonomy (GTDB): domain Archaea; phylum Nanobdellota; class Nanobdellia; order Woesearchaeales; family SM23-78; genus SM23-78. Next base: position 1,435 of record CAYRRQ010000025.1, on the reverse strand, counting down.
GCGATGACATCTACGAACTATTAGAGGATGATAAGTACAGCCAAATCATAGAGCAGGATTCCAATCTTAAGAGTATTGTAACTAAGCTCAAGCTGGTTTACAAGCAGTACGAAGAAAAGCAGAAGTTGTATGATGAGATGGATAAGATTGAGAAATCTGAACAGGAACTTGGAGAGAAAGAAGATAAGAGTGAAGATAGTGATAGAGAAGGGGGGGAGCAAGACACAGTTGCTCAGGATGAAAGCGAAGAAGATAAAAATTATGGGGATGAAGAGATGGATGACAATGAAGAAGATAAAAGGGACTCTTTGGATAAGGATAAAGGTGGTAAAGAAGAAAATTAATCTCAAGTGCTTTATGATGCTTTATGGTGCTTCTGCTGAGAAAACAACTGTACCATTACAAATTCCGTACGGGTTGGTAGAGATGTTTACATGCAGCTTCCAGTATGTGGAGTTGATTTCTTGCTGGGTGTCATCGGTCTGCTGGGGAATGGTTAAAGCCCCTATATGAGTTGATGCTCCTGTTATTGATGTCATTGAATCATAAGCAGTTGCTGGGTTCAGGTCGTATCTCTCGTTTGGCAGGGTTATGTTTCTCTGCTCGCATATCATTGCGAGGCCGGCGCCTGTTACCTCGTCGTCTCCTCCAAAGCCGTACACGCTCACGTTGATGTCCATGTTGCCATAGTTGGTTATGTTGGCTTCTTCTGATGTCAGTGAAGTGTCTCCGACTGGTAAGTCTCCAAAGTTAATGACTGAGGTAACATTTAAGGCATACATCGCGTTTATATTAGCATCGTCTGTTCCTGTATCTGTCAGATTATAATCATCTTTTACAGTCAAGTTAGCATACCAGGTGCCGTTATTAGCATAATACAAGACACCAAAAGCGCATGTCCAGTTGGAATAATAGCCATTGGTGTTATTCTCAGTGCACGTCGTGTTGGTATAGTGCGTGTTGTTATCGTCAGGGTCGCTGGACTGGTTCAGATAGTAATAAAAGGTGCCATTGGTATTGTTTATGGTGTTTCCCCCGTTGTAGTCTCTTATTTCTATTAGACAGGTTATGGTTTCTGTGCCTCCTGCTGTGAGTGTTATGTCTGCGCCGTTGTTGCATGTGATGTTCAGGATTTCCGGGTAGGATTGGGTCACGTTTACTGTTGTTCTTACGCTTACATTCTCATAGTTAGGGCTGTGCCCCCAGCCTTGGACGAGTGGAGCAATGTTGTATATATAGATGATTGAGAGAAGAATTATTACTATCATTATCACTGCACTCTTGTTGCTAGTTCCCATATTAGGCAGTCTCCACTTATTTTTATTTCTACAACAAATTACTGATTGCAAGCATATTAGTATAGTTTTATGTATATCTGTAGCATATCAAGTATATAAATGTTTCGGTTTGATTCTCGGTTTGATTCTCGGTTTGA
>CAYRRQ010000024.1:0-12263 GCA_964426715.1 uncultured Methanosarcinales archaeon | reverse complement strand
TTTCTCCACCCAGCCCCTGTGAAACCTGCAAAATCCTCCGTTGTCTGAATAGAACTCCTTTATCATCCTCTCAGCATTCTTTTTTCCCAGCTCATAAGGATTAATTATTTCGTGCTTGTAATACTGGAAGTACTTGCCCATTATAGGCATTGGGCTGAACAAGCCGAGAGCCCAGTACTGGTTGGGCACCATGCAGCCCTCTTCACCATAAGCATTGTACACTGCCAGGTCTCTGGTGTTTGTCCTGAAATCCTGGTCTATTGCTTTGGCAGCAGCTCTTATGCTGTGATTAAAGTACTTGCTGTACTCAGGCTTCAAAGCAGTGTCTATTATGTGTATGCCAAGCTCTGCGTTGTGCATTGAATCATTTACAACATCAAAGTTCTTCCAGTCCCACATCGGCATCATGCTCAGCCCAAAATCATCTCTCTTAATAACCCCTTTTGCCAGGCACTCCATGAACCAGGACACCAAGCCGCCTGCTTGTATAGCATCAAAACCCATGGCATCAACGTGGTGGTTGATTTTTTCTGCTGCTCTCTGATCAAATATGCCTGCGTTCGGGCCCAGGGCCTGGTAAGGCTCATAATCCTTCTTGTAAATGCCGTGCATCTTCTTGCAAGCCGCAGGGCAGGCCTCGCCACAGGTCTTGAACTGCTTCTTCTTAACAGTTTCCTCATTGAATTGCTTGAGGTAATGATTGACTATGAAATTGTTATGTATCTTCAGCCTCTCCTCGTCAGAGAGGTATACTGATGAGTAATTGAATGAGAACAGCCATTTCTTGACATCGGTAAAATTCACTCCAAGAGTTCCGCCAGAGCCCACCTTGGGATCATACCTGTATTTGGTGGTAACTTCCATGTCTTTCTGCATCATGTTCTTACCATACTTCTCCTTAAAGAAGCTGTCAATCTCATCCCTGTCATGCAATTCCTTGTCTGCATAATCCCCACCGTACACAACCGCCACTATCCTGTGCTGCTGAACCAGCTTTGAGCCAATTCCCCCCCTGCCAGCCCAGGTATCAGCATGACCAGGTCCCTCCTGGGTCACATAAGCAGAGCCTATTGCTCCCATATTTGTCTTCATACTCGCGGGCCCGGTTGCAAGAATCCTCATTTTCCCGAATGTATCAAGGCAGTTATCATACTCTGAATGGTGCTTGTCAAAAACATATTTTTGCAGGGCATAAAAGCCGGTTTCGCCACCATAACTCTTCCATACCTGCTCAACATCTACTGGCTCAAAGCCTATGCTTAACTCTCCTTTCTCATACCTCATCTTAAGCAGCGAGTACTCCTTGCACGAGCCCCGGATGACCACGTAGTTGATGTTAAGATGAAAGAATATCTGGGCGGCTCCTCCCATAGTCGAGATATAGAAGTTGTGCCATAGGGGTGACTGGCCGCAGAAAATCATTCTTCTTGAACCCGGAATAATCGAACCTGCCAGAGGTCCTATGCCAAAAAAGAAGTGGTTGTCATCAGCAGCGTGCTTAAGAGCAAAGTCCAGGGGGCCGATAATATCAGGGTCCTTAACATCCTCAATCCTATAAGAGCCGTCCTCTGCGCTTATATAAAGAACTTTTTGGGGTATCAAAAAAATTTCACCTCTTTACTAATAAAAAAACTTTCATAAATTTGTTTTCAATAAGGCTAAGTTTCATAAGGCTAAATAAAAACTATTGCGGGCTTGCCAGGCATAGCTTTTCTGGCCTTGTCATGTTCTGCCTTGTTTTCAGCCAGCACTTCAAATCTGGTCTTGAACTCTTTTTCCAGGTCAGCAACAAAACTGTTAAGGGCTTTCTTTTCCTGGTCCTGGGACAGGATAACTCTTGGAATCTTGTCAGGGTTCTTAATAAATCCTGGAATAAGATTTGCAATTGATTTGGCGTTTTTCTTGTCCTGGGAAGTCAGCTTTTTTATCAGCTTGCCTGTGTCATGCGTCTTCTCAAGTTCCTTTTTCAAGCTTTTAACAAAATCATATTTCCAGATGTCAGGAATAATAAGCATTACCTTGCCGGGCCTGACCAGGCCTGTGAGGTCCTGGAGCGCTAAGATGTCTTTCCTTATGGTTGAGAATAATTCCTCGATTGCTTCTTGTTTCTCATCAACTTTTTTCCTGTCACCAACCGGCCATTCTGCATTGCTGATAAAAGGCTTGTTGCCCAGCTGCTCCCATAACTCTTCTGCGAGGTGAGGTGTGAAAGGAGCTATTAATAATAAGAGGTTTTCTGCTGCGAACCTGCTAATCTCATCCTTGTGATACAGGTAATTCGCAAATTCCATGATGCTGATAAGTGCCAGGTTGTACTTGAACGATGAGATGTGCTCTGTCACTTCAAGTATGGCCTTGTGTGTCTTGCTCTCCTGGCTCAGGATACGTTTATCTATAATCTTCTTCTCGCATATCTTGTTATGGATCATGTTATGGAGTTTGACCAGGAACTTGTGCGCGCCCTCAACAGCATTATCATCCCATTCCATGTCCTTGTCAGGGCTGGCCACGAACATCATAAAAAACCTGGCCGTGTCTATCCCGTACTTCTTCTCGATGTAGTCCTGGGTTACCACGTTGCCCTTGCTCTTGCTCATAACAACGCCGTCCTTGTGAAGCATGCCCTGGTTGAACAAGAACCTGGCTGGCTCATCAAAGCCAAGCAGACCCAGGTCTCTTAAGAACTTGGTGAAGAACCTGAAGTAGATGAGATGCATGGTGGCGTGCTCCTTGCCGCCGATGTACATGTCTATTGGAAGCCAGTAATTAACTTTCTTCTTATCAAAGATGACTTTATCATTTTTTGAATCACAATATCTCAGGAAGTACCATGAGGAGTCAACAAAGGTATCCATGGTATCCGTCTCCCGCTTTGCAGGACCGCCGCAGACAGGGCATTTGGTCTTGATAAATGCCTCGCATTTCTCTAATGGGTTGCCGCCCTTGTCATCAAACTTAACATTCTCGGGCAGCCTTACAGGCAGGTCTTTCTCAGGTACTGGAACTGCGCCGCATTGGTCACAATATATAACTGGTATGGGGCACCCCCAGAATCTCTGCCTGCTGATAAGCCAGTCTCTTAGCTTGTACTGCACGGTTGCCCTGCCGCACTTTTTTTGTTTCAGGAACTTGTTTATGTCTGGTATTGCGTCGCTGTTGTTCATGCCATTGAACCTGCCTGAGTTCACCATGTTGCCGTCTCCCATATAAGCCCTTGTCATCTTGTCAGGGTTTAGCTCGTAATCAGGTGGGTTAATCACGGCCTTGATTGGAATTCTGTATTTCCTGGCGAATTCAAAGTCTCTCTGGTCATGGGCTGGCACTCCGATAATGGCTCCTGTGCCGTACTCGTACAGGACAAAGTTAGCTATGTATATTGGGATTTCTTCTCCTGTGATTGGGTGGACAGCGTACCTGCCAATAAACATGCCTTCTTTCTCCTTGTCCTCGGCTGTTCTCTGAAACCTGTCCTGCAAGACCACTTTTTTTATAAAGCTCTTAACCTGTTTTTCCTGCTTGATTCCTTTTACCAGCTCTGCAACGTCCGGGTGCTCAGGAGCATATACCAGGAAAGTAACTCCCCACAGCGTGTCTGGCCTGGTGGTAAAAACGCTCAGCTTCTTGTCAATGCCCTTTATGCCGAAGTCAATCATGGTTCCTTTGCTCTTGCCAATCCAGTTCTTCTGCATTTGCTTGACATCCCCGGGCCACTCCTTGAGCAGGTCTATGTCTTTGAGAAGCTCTTCTGCATAGTCAGTAATCTTAAAGAACCACTGGTTCAAATCCTTTATTTCCACTGGGGTGTCCTTGTGCCTCCAGCACCTGCCGTTGTGCACCTGCTCGTTTGCAAGAACAGTTCTGCACTTGGGGCACCAGTTAACCGCCGCTTTTCTCTTAAAAGCAATTCCTTGCTCATACATTCTGAGAAAAACCCATTGGTCCCACTTGTAAAAATCTGGTTTGTGAGAGCATATCATCCTGTCCCAGTCATAGCTGATTCCCAGGGCTTTTTGCTGGTTTACAAAATTATTGATTGCTTTCTCAGTGTAAGTCTTGGGATGGCTCCTGGCTTTCATGGCTGCGTTCTCTGCTGGCAGGCCAAAGCTGTCAAATCCCATGGGGTGGAGCACATTAAATCCGCTCATCCTTTTAAACCGGGCAAAAACATCTCCTATGATATAGTTGCGCGCATGACCCATGTGAAGGCCTGAGCCAGAGGGATATGGGTACATCTCAAGGACGTAGTACTTCTTTTTCTTGGTGTCCTCTGAGACCTTGAAAACCTTGGCTTGCTCCCATTTAGCCTGCCATTTCCCTGCTATCTTATTAAAATCAGCCATAGAGAATAAGAATAATCAAGCTGTTTAAAAAAGTTTTTGGTCTCAAAGTATTGGCTAATTTAGAACTTCTTAAAAATTTCAACTTGTTGATATGTCAAAAAGTTGTTTTTAAAACTTCTTAAACTTGGCCACTATGTCCAGGAGGTCGACGTGACCCAGGAAAAGTGCTCTGCAGCAGTACCTCTCAAGGCCCAGCTCATCAAGAACCTCTTTTCTGTCCTCTCCTTTATTGACTCGCTCAACATATTCCTCCCAGAGATGAGCTACTGGCTTGTTGCAGCTAAAGCATCGAATTGGTATTATCATGTTGATTCACCTCATCACCTATAACTCTTCTGCCTCTTAGCCCTTGCCTGTCCCTGCCTGTTGGGCTTGGAAGCTTCTTTTCTTCGAACATCTGCTACGATCAGTTGCCTGTCATAGTCCAGGAACACTTGTTTTAGCCTGGGCTGGTGCTCTGCGAGGGCTTTGGCTATGGCCAGCCTTGAAGCGTCGCTCTGGCTGCTTATGCCTCCTCCGCGCACATTAACCCTTATGTCCACCTTGTCAGCAACATCCTTCGCCAGCAGGAGGGGCTCTCTTATTTTTAAGCGGTAAATCCTGGGCTCATAATTGTCCAGTTCTACCTCATTAACCCTTACCAGGCCTTTGCCTGGCTTGAGTGTGGCTCTGGCTATTGCTCTTTTTCTTTTTCCTCTTGTAACAATGACTTTGATGACTCTGTTCTGGTCCATTATCTATCAGCTCTTCTCAGACTTGTTTTCTTCAGATTTCTCTTTTAACTCCTCTTGTTTAAGTTTTTCTTCTTTTTGCTTTTCTTCTGATTCAGGCTTTTCTTTTTTTTCTTTTTTTTCTTTTTTTTCTTCTTGTTCCTTGGGATTTTCCTCTTTTTTTTCTCCTGGCTCTTGCTTGTGCCTGTGCCATTTTCCTCCAAGGTACTCGCATATGCGGGCTATACTTACTTTTTTTAGAGTGGGAAGCTTGTCAGCGCCCATGTTCTTCATGCTCTCTGTTATGTTTTCTGGTTTCTCTTTTTTGAATTCTTCAGGTACATTAATATAACATTTCACTCTTTTAAGGGCTTCCCTTCCTCTGGGCTTGGTCATTGGCAACATTCCCTTTATTATCTTCTTAAGGAACCTGTCAGGCATCCTGGGCTGAAAAGGGCCTTTTTTAGGCACGCCCATGCCTACTTTTCTCTTGTACTTGGCAAGCACCTCTTTTTTCCTGCCTGAAATAACTGCTTTCTCAGAGTTTATAATAATTATTTTTTCCCCTGACAATGCGTGCTTGGCAACAAAGGCTGCGAGCCTGCCCGCGATTAGGTTCTTGGCGTCAATTATCATCTTGTTCTTCTCCTCATCCCATAAGCCTTATTTTTTCTCCTTTGGGATTCTTCTGCACAAGGTTCTTTATGCTTATTGCGTTTCCCTTGGCATTTATCTTGCTGTAGGCTTCTTGTGAAAAATTATAAGCAGCAACTGTTACTTTCTTGTTAAGCATGCCTGTGCCCAGGACCTTTCCCGGCACCACAACAATCTCATTGTCCTTTGCATATTTTTCTATCTTGTAAATATTAACAATCCTTCTCCTGCGCGTAGGTTTTTCTAGGTCTGATGCCACTCTCTTCCACACAGCTGACTTGTTGGTCGCAGCTGTTTCTCTGAGTAGCCTTAGCAATTCCTTGAGCTGCTCGTTCTTGTTGACCTTTCTCATTTTTTTGTGTTAGTTTTGTGTTCTTCTTCCTTGGTGTGCTCTGGCCTGGCTTGGAGTTATGCGGGGGACGAGGTTTTCATCAAGTTTTACGTTTTTGACCAGTTCGGAGGATTGAACAACGTGAACATCCTCCTTAACTACTCTTTGTCAAGTTTTTTTTGTAAAAACTTGTTTTGAACTCGCGCAGGCAATGCTCCAAGACTGGCATCTTGGCCTGCCAAGGCCAGGCCTTGTCTAAGCCACTAGGCGTCTGAAACAAAGAGGATATTACATCCCTTTTGCCACCTCAACCTAGCCCGTTTGACCACTCCGGCACCCCCGCATCAGTCGGTGTTTATGTGACATATTCGGATGCTTGTCATAATATCATTAGGCTATTTTGCTTTTCTCAGCAGCGCGTTAAACTCATCCAGCTGCTTGTCATAATTCTTTATTGCAGTGCGCACTATTTCTTTGGGTTCTAGCTGGCCCCATGATTCTATTGTCATAAGGAATTCTTGTTTGGGCTTGACCTCGATGTTGTTGTTGCTTATCTCCACGCATTCATCGCAGAGCGAGCAGTCAGCTGCTTTCTTCTTGTTCACAACGAGCTTGTCGTCTTTTATTTCAAAAATGCTTTCTGGGCATCTCTCAACTATCTCATTCTTGTTGTCAGGCTGCTTCTTTATCCTGATATCTGCCATTTCCTTGTAATACGCGAGGCACGGGCTCCACTTGGTGTGCTCTTTGCCCAGTCCGAGTATTGCTGTGGCTTCTAATTCCAGTTTTTGCCCCTCGTCAAGTTTTGCAATAGGGGTCCTGGGATAAACAGGTTTTATCTTGGGGTCTTTTGATTTTATGTCGCTGGCATACACTGTTCCCGGCCCTTTGGCTTTGAGAGTCATCTTGAGCTGGCATCTGGCGCAGCCCTTGCCTTTGCACTTGCACTCCGAGGGAAGGTTATATGATTTTAGGTCTGTCTTGAGGGGTAACAGGCCGAGCCTGTGCGCGATTATCTCATCGTAAAGTCCTGAGTCATTCTTTCTGAACTCCACTTCCTCGACTGCCATTACAGGGACTTCGTCCATGCAAAGCCTTCTGAGAGTGTTGGCATAGCTGATGTCCACTCCGCCAAGCTCAAAAAACATTTTGTTATTCCCTGATTTTTTTGACATCTTTACCTTCATCATATACACCCCTCCTGATTTGCTCTAAATCATTATCCTGTTTCAGACCCTTCTTCCTCTCCGGCCTCCTTTCTTCCTGCACCCGCCGTGGGGTACTGGCGTAACGTCTTTTATAATGCCTATTCTTAATCCGACTCTTGACAGTGCCCGTATTGCTGCCTGGGCTCCTGGGCCGGGGTTGCTTGGGCCGTTGTGGCCTCCTGGCGCTCGTATCACAATATGGACTCCTGTTATGCCCTTGTCCTTGGCAGTCTCTGCTGCTCTCTTGGCAGCCATCATGGCTGCAGTGGGGCTGCTCTCCAGTCTGTGGGACTTCACTACATGTCCTCCTGAGCACACTGCCAAGGTCTCTGCGCCTGTCATGTCTGTGATATGGATTATGGTATTATTATAAGACGCGTATATATGAGCTACTCCCCATCGAAAACTGGTTTGATCCCTCATTTTTCCTCCTTGTTTTTATTTTCATTATTATCCTTGTTGTCTTCTGGCTTTTCCTGGTTGTCTTCTGTTTTTTCCTCAGGCTCTCCCTTGGATTCTTTGTCTTTTGTGTCTTGGTTTTCTTGTTTTTGTTCTTTTAGTTCAGGCTTTTCGCCTGGCTTTTCTTCAGCCTTTTTTCCCTGCTCTGCCTCTTGTTTCTGTTCTTCCTCATCTGCCTTCTTCTCAACAACGCCTTTTTCTTCTATTTCCTCTATCTCGTCTGCTTCAAATGCAGGCCGCGCTTCTTCTTTTTTTTCTGGCTTTTTCTTCTTGGGCTTCTGTTTAGGCCCCTCACTTATTCTCTCAGGATGCTCTTGCTTGCTGATAGTGGATGTTGGAACAAACTGGATTAATAGCTCTTCTTTTAATCTGACAATGTAATTGGGAAAAGTGATTTTCCTGTTATCAACCATTATGTGACCATGGGTTATGAACTGCCTTGCCTGGTTTATAGAGCGGGCCATGCCCTTCTTCAGAATCAGGGTTTGAATCCTTCGCTCTAAGATTTCCCTTACTCCGAGGCTCAGGACTACGTCGAGAGCATCGCCTGGCTTTATCAGTCCCAGGGATACGAGTCGGTTTACCAACTGCTTCTGCTCAACAGCGGCCTGGTCGTCGCGCCTGGTAGCCAGTGATTTTACCTGCTCCTTGAATTTCTTGAGCATGGTCTCTGCTTTCCAAACCTCTTTCTTGTTTTTCAGGCCGTACTCTTTTATGAGCTCTCGCTCCTCCTCAATCCTGTCCTTTTGCCAGGGATGACTGGGCAGGTCATACTTTTTCCTTAGTTTCCTTGGATCTCCCATTTTTTACCTTTTGGTTGGGACTCAAAAATTCCTGATTTTTGCTTGTCCCATTTTTTTAATTTTAAACCTTATTTTTCTTTTTTAGCAGGCGCCTTAACCCTTTTCTTCTGAACTCCCAAACTACTCTTACCCTTGTTCTTCCTGAAGTTAGCCTTGGTACGCTGACCGCGCACAGGCAGGCCCCACTGGTGCCTTAATCCCTTGTAAGACTTGGTCTTTTTCATCTGCTTGATATCCATCTCGCTCGCGAATTCAAGGCTTCCTGAAAACAAGTGCTTGTCCTCGCCAGTCTCATAATCCTTTCTGCGGTTAAGCATCCACGAAGGAATGCCCGCGCCCAGAGGATTGGATAAGACTTCTTCTAATACAGATATCTCTTTTTCAGAAAGGCTGCCTGCTTCTTTGCCAATAGGAATCTCTGCCTTGTTACACGCAGCGTTGGCAAGAGAAACACCTACGCCCCTAATGCGTGTGAGAGCATACAATAGTGGCTTATCGCCGTGCAGGTCCGTGTTCATAATCCTGACTAAGTGCTTGAAATCCTCTTGTTTCTTCCCATGTCCCGGGTGCTTTGAATCCCTGGTTTTCTTGTCAATCATCTTTAAACCCTAATCTCAATCTCGCTTATTCTTAATATCTTTTATGTGTTTTTTTATAATCCGAGAAACAAGCGCGAACAAGCCATGTTAAAAACATGAAACAAAACATCAAACCCTGTCAGGCGCTCTTCACTCGGGCTTTTCACTCCAAAAAACAACCAAGTATTTATAAATGTTTTGGAAGGCGTAATTTAAAACGAAAATATTTATTAATAACCTGAGAATTATTTTGATAAGATGCAGAAAAAACAGTCTGAATGGAAATGGCAGTGGGAAAAAATCTACGATAATAATAAATGGCTTTTCACAGAATGGATTTATCCAACCAAGTTAAAGGATTTTAAGGACAAGACTGTCCTTGACTGCGGATGCGGAGGAGGGCAACATCTAAACTTTATTGCACCTTACTGCAAAAAAGGGGTTGGAATCGAGCTCAACACATACTCTGTTGCAAAGAAGAACACCCGAAGCAAAAAGAACACAATCAAGAAATGGTTCAATCCAAAAGAATTCAAAAAAATTCATATTTCTCATTACAAAGGTGTTAGCTGGAGAGCATCAGGTGTTAAGAAATAATTTAAATGATTCTAAAACCTTAGATGATTAAAAGGTAAGATTTATATATTAACAGGTGCAAAAGAATGAGTGGATAAGATGGAAAACAAAATAATTAATGAAGTAGAATTAAAAAAGCATCATAGTCACCAAATTCAAATAAGAAGCCAGAAAGACATATTCTTTATCTGGATGCTTTTAATGTTCATATCAGTCATAGCTGCTCATTTTGTGCTTAACTTCATTCCGGGCTCGCCCACGGGTTTCGTGACTGCAGCTGAGAGCCCAGGCACCAACACGACTATCTTGTTAGGCGCAATCATGGTGGTGTGCATCACAATCCTGATAACAGCGCTCATCTACACGGGCGTGACCAAGAAGGATTACTAGGAAGCATGATGATTTCTTAACTCGTTTTTTCTAAAGATTTTTAAAAGACAGCATGGTACAAGCAGTTTATGAAACAGGGAAACACAAAGAAAACTGGGAAGAAGTCAGACCTGGGTTCTGAGAAGAAAGAGAATATTGCTGCTATTGTAATCTTTTTAGTGCTGATGCTTATCATAGTTGCGGCTTTCACACGGGGTTTTGGCCTGCTTAAGAAAGGAGAGGAGTATGAGCGGGTGGATGTGAGGTTGGGAGACGACCCTTTTAAGGGGAATACTAATGCCAGCGTCTTAATAATTGCTTTTTCTGATTATGACTGCGGGTATTGTAAAAATGCAGAGCAGACCATGCAGAACATTCTTGAGAAGTATCCTGAGGAAATAATTTATGTGTTCAAGGATTACCCTTTGACAAGGGCTCATCCTCATTCTTATAATGCGTCGCTGGCTGCTGAGTGCGCCAAGGAGCAGGGCATGTACTGGGAGTATCATGACTATTTGTATGAGCACAGCGACCAGATGGGGAGCCAGTACTTGAAGGAGTATGCGAAGCTGCTCGGCCTTGATTCTGAGAGTTTTAACAAGTGCTTTGAACAGGAGAAGTACAGTTATGAGATTGAAGAGGATATAGAGGCAGCAAGAAATGCTGGTGTGAGCGGGACACCCACTTTTTTTATTAACGGCATAAAGGTTATTGGTGCAAAGCCAGAAAAGGAATTCATAAGTATTATAAAACAAGAAATATCTTAGATGTTAGGATGAAGTGCGTTGTTACTGGAGGAGCTGGTTTTATTGGGAGCCACTTGGCAGAAGCCCTTGTTAAGAATGGCGAGGAGGCAGTAATAGTTGATAATCTTTGCTCTGGAAACAGGGATAATCTTGCTGGTTTCAGGGAAAAGGTCAAATTCTTAAAAGGTGATGTTAGGGATTTGGGCTTCTTAAAAAAGGCTTTTAGAGGAGTTGATGTTGTTTTGCATCACGCAGCCCTTATTTCTGTGGTTGAATCAGTTGATAAGCCAGGGCTCTACCATGAGGTCAATGTTGAGGGGACAAAGAATGTGCTTGAAGCAGCCAGGCATAACAATGTTGGAAGAGTGGTTTTCTCTTCGTCCTGCGCTGTATATGGCGAAACAGATGATTTGCCTATGAGAGAAGGCCAGGATGTAAGGCCTGCGTCTCCTTATGCAGAGGATAAGTTAGAGGCAGAAAAGCTCTGCAAGGAGTACTATGAAAAGCACGGCTTGAAAACAATGGTTCTGAGGTATTTCAATGTGTTTGGGCCGAGGCAGAGTCCTGACTCATCATACGCAGGCGTCATACCCATCTTTGTAAAAAAGGTTTTGAATAATGAGACGCCTGTAATCTATGGTGATGGTGAGCAGACCAGGGATTTTGTTTATGTCAGGGATGTTGTGAGGGCTAACCTGCTCGCACTAGGAGCAGTAAGAGGCTTTGGAGAGCCAGTAAACATAGCCTCAGGAAATGAGATTAGTGTTAACCAAGTCTTAGAAGCGGTTAACAAGGTTACTGGAGGAAAGGCTGTGCCAAAACACGCTCCTGAGAGAAGAGGAGAGCTCAGAAGAGTATGGGCAGATGTTGATAAGGCAGATAAGCAGCTTGGATTTAAGAGCAGGTATGATTTTGAAAAAGGCTTAGCAGAGACTGTTGACTGGCTTAAAAAGAAAAGTTGAAGAAATTGGAGATAAAGAGACATGAGCAGAAAAAAGCTGAATGCAAAAGCTGGCACGAATCAGGCTCATAAGAGGAATAAGTGGTGGAGGGCTCTGAGGATTATAATTGGAATTCTGATTTTCGTATTGGTCTATCTCAAAGTCGGGCTTGGTGAAACAGTTGCTTCGATTACTGCTATGGGGTTCATCCCAATTTTCCTGTTCGCGCTTCTTTTCTGTGTTTACACTTTTCTTGGCGGTGTGTGCATAAAAATTATCCTGCACGGCCTTGGCAGGAAAGTCGGTTTTTTAAAAGTCATGCAGTATTATCTTATCAGCTGGTCCATCGGCCAGTTCACTCCTGGCAAGCTCGGAGAGTTCGCCATAATATATTTTTTGAACAAGAAAGAAAAGGTTGAGGCAGGCACAGCAGCTGCTGTGAGTGTTGCTGACAAGATAATAACCTTTATAATAATCTTTTTTATTAGTGTTGCTGCCATGTTCTTTTATCTGCCGCTTGGGCAGGCTGCTTTGTTCTCAGGGATTCT
>CAYRRQ010000023.1:0-12619 GCA_964426715.1 uncultured Methanosarcinales archaeon | reverse complement strand
CACCAGCGGTTTTTGCCTTAAGAACAGCAAAAACATAAGTCGGTAATACATTTGGCAGAAAACTAATAAATAAATGAACATGATCAGGCATAACATAAAGAGTATGAATCTTAATATTATGATTCTTACACACCCTACGAATACACGCCAAAACAAGATTATGCTGCTTAAACTTCCCAAACATCTTATAACGATATTTAGTTGCAAATGCTATATGCCAGAAATTTTTTCCCACTTTATGGGAAAACCTTTTTAAAGTTGCAAGTCCATCAGACATTTTGTTCACCCCCAGCGAACAAAGCTCACGCTACTTAAACATAGGTAGATAATAGCGCAACTTCGCCCGCTAGTAAAACTAGCGGCGAAGCCGCTACAAAAATTTTTCGAATAAAAAAAGAACTAAGTTCAACCTAAAGGTCGGGGAATTAAACCCCCAGGCTCGCTACGCTCGCCATTAATAAGAAAATATTATAAGCCAGAAAGTTGAGAGGTAAATGATATGAAACAACTAATACTACCAGAAGACTATAAGCCAAAACTTGATTTTTTTGAAACAGAAAAAGGAATCAAGATTGTCAAAGATACTTTTGAAAGGAAGCTGGCTGAGAAACTAAACCTTTTAAGGGTTTCGGCTCCAAGATTCCTGATAACAGGCACAGGCTTACAGGACGATCTTGCAGGTACGCAAGTCCCTGTCAGATTTAAAACCAAGGTTTCAGACAAGCACATAGAATTGGTTCACAGCCTTGCCAAATGGAAAAGATACGCTCTCTGGAAATACGGATTCAAACAAGGCACAGGTTTGTACACAGACATGGATGCTATAAGAAAAGACGAGGATATCAGCCCTATACACAGTATATATGTTGACCAATGGGACTGGGAAAGAGTAATGTCAAAGGATGAGAGAAACCTTGATTTCTTAAAGGATGTTGTAAGAAAAATTTATTCTGCACTAAGAGAGACAGAAGCTTTTGTTGAAAAAGACTTTCCTTTGCTAAAACCAAGGCTTCCAAAAGAAATAAAGTTTATTCATTCAGAAGACCTGGAGAAACAATATCCTGAACTAACACCTGACAAAAGAGAATATGAGCTTACCAAGAAACACAAAGCCGTTTTTCTCATAGGCATCGGGCATCCACTCACATCTGGAAAGCCACATGACTTAAGAGCGGCTGACTACGATGACTGGATTACAAAAACATATGAGTATAAAAGAGGATTAAACGGGGACATACTGGTATGGCACCATGAAAGACAAGCCTGTCTTGAACTCTCCTCAATGGGAATAAGAGTGGACTCAACTGCTCTTGAAAAACAACTTGACTTAATGGGCTTGTCAGAGAGAAGAGAATATGAGTTCCATAAACTAATCCTTGAAGATAAAATGCCCTTGTCTATAGGTGGGGGAATTGGGCAGTCAAGAATATGCATGATACTGCTACACAAGGCGCACATAGGTGAGGTGCAGTCAAGCGTGTGGCCGCCAGAAATAGAAGAAGAGTTTGAAAAAAGAGGAGTCTCTCTGCTCTAACTGCATAAAAAGTTTAAGAAACTTAGGTTCTCTTATTCTGATAAGACTCTGAAAGAAAACTCAGAGCCTCCTCGTGCAGCTTGTTGTTGCTTGCCAAGAAAGGCTTGCCCCAAACAGGGCTTTCCTGCTTGTAATCCAAGGGTTTTCCATCCAAGAAGGTGAGCCTGCCGCCTGCTTCTTTTAAGATTACTTGTGGAGCGCAAACATCCCACTTTGAGGTCGTTAGGTAAGGGCAGAGGAACACGTGTGCTTTTCCAGAGGCAACAGTGCATATCTTCAGGCCTGTGCTGCCCTTTCTGAGCACTTCTCTCGTTTTCAGACTTCTGAGCCTGGCCTTGGGTATCGGAGTCTTATCCCCTGTTTTAACCTTGACAGCGTCAGAGAGCTTGGCTGCACTGGCCACGCGCATCCTCACCGGCTTTGAGTTGGCCTTCTTGTACCATGCACCACTGCCTTTCCCTGCATAATACAATTCCTTGCTGACAGGCGCGTAAACAACGCCTAGGACTGGCACTCCGTCCCTACACAAGCCTATCATCACGCAGAATCCTGTTTTCCCCTTGACAAAGTTCTTGGTGCCGTCCAAGGGGTCAACCATCCACACATTCCCATTGTAATCCTGAGGCTTATCATCATGTTCTGCTTCTTCGCTGAGAACCTTGTCATCAGGAAAAGCTTGGGAGAGCTTTTTACGAATAAAATCGTCAGCTTCATAATCTGCTGTGGTCACAGGATCAATCTGGGCGTCATCCTTGTACTCAACCCTGTATTCCTGCCCATAATACTTCAGGACAATCCTGCCTGCTTCCCGGGCTATATCAATAACTTGGTCAAACATGATTAATAAGAGTAAAAGGCATCTTTTTAAAATGTTTCTCTTTAAAACAGGTTTGACGCATAATCCTACTCCACTTCACTCACTAAAAAAATCGTTCGCAAAGTTCCGCCGATACAAAAATATACTTCATTTTTGATTGTACAAAACAAAAAAAATTTTGCACATGCCATCACGTACCTACCAAAAAAATAAAGTAGGCGTTGCATACAACGGCAGCGATGTATTCTGCGTCAACCTCACTTAAACATTTCAGAATTTCAGAACTCTTTTTTGAACTCTGACAAGAACTCTCTTACAGACAAGTGCTGGGACAAGGTGTAGGTAAGGAACCTTATTATGATGAACAACAAGAGTATGGCCATAAACAAGTAGGCAAGGTCTGCGAGGCTTCTCTCAAACAAGAAGAATGAGGCACTAGCGCTGATAGCAGGCGGGTGAAAACTGTTAAGCAGGAAGATGATGATGGATGTGAAGAAGACTGCAAAGAACAGGTTAAGAGCAAGGGGCAGGGCGATGTATTTATTAAGCAGGTATAATAATAAAGAGATGATTATGGCGATTGCATAAGACACAATCGCGGTGTGCAGCTTGGTCAGGTAATGAGAGTGAATATTAGCAAGAATTGCAGCAGAAGCACCCACACTGGCGAACAACACGATGTTGGACACAGTGAACTCAAACACCAAGGCTATTAATGCCACGCCAAGGCCTGCGATTAGCGAAGGCCCAAAGTGCTTGTGCCAGAGCATTCTCTCTCTTCTAATAAAAGTCTTAAAACTCATTTCCCAAGCCTCTCATGTACGCGTATTATTCTTTACCTTTTTTTTCCTGGTTTTCTTCTTGCGCACCGGCTTCTTCATGGAGTCAAACCAGATGACCAGGCTCCAGACAGCAAGCACGATGAACACCAGCCATACAAGCCACAAAATCTTTTTCCAGAACCCGGCAAAGTAAGCGCCCAGCAAGATGCCAAAGGCTATCATAGCCAATTTCAGCACTCCAAACTGCCAGCCATTCCAAGAATACTTCCTCGTGCAAACACTCATTTTTTTTACCCCGTGTCTCTTATTTTCCTTTTTAATGCTTTCCTTAACATTTTCCCCAACATCCTCTTTAATATCCTCTTCAATTACAAATCCTCCCATGTAGCCGCAGTCCTTGCAAGCATATTTTCCTGTCTGACCGCCGGTATCCAGGGTAATGTTGGTTGACTTGCAGTGAGGGCATTTTAGCAGTTTCATAATGTTTCTTAAGATTAGGAATATATAAAGTTATTTGTCATTGCGCTTGCTGTTGCCAAGACAAGTCCTACTCGGCTTTGCTATGCAAAGCCTCTCCGTGCCGATTACCATTGTTGCTACGCAGAATGGTAACAGAAATGGTGCTCAAAAAACTTTGTTTTTTGGCACCGCAAAAAATCTTTTTGATTTTTGATGGCAACGACGGTCTTTGTCTTGGCAGCATTAATCATGATTTGCTCAGTAAAATTTAAAACAAAGCATGTATTCCTGTTATTTATCATGAAAAAAGTGCTTGTATTTGGAACCTTTGACATATTGCACCCTGGCCACAAATACTTTCTTAAACAGGCAAAAACCTACGGGGATGCGCTTATAGCAGTGATTGCAAGGGATTTAACTGTTAAGCAGGTCAAACACGAGTTTCCTGTTAATAATGAGAGGCAAAGGCTTGAGCAGGTGCAAAAAACCGAATACGTGGATAAGGCGATTCTTGGCTCAACAGGCAATGACAAGTACAGGATAATAGAAGAGATTAATCCGGACGTGATATGCCTGGGCTATGACCAAACAGCTTTTGTGCAGGACCTGGAAGCAAAGCTCTTGGAAAAATCCCTGAAGTCCGAGATAGTAAGGATTGATGCTTATAAGCCAAGCAAGTACAAGTCAAGTTACTTCAAAAAGCAAAACCCTTAAAAACACCAGAAAAAAACAATTGAACTAAGATGGACATTAGCAAGAGATTTGAGCTGATAAGCCAGGTTGGAGAAGAGATTATTAGTGAGCAGGAACTGAAAAAGTTGCTCCAGGAAAAAAAGCATCCGATTGCTTATGACGGTTTTGAGCCAAGCGGGAAGATTCATATTGCGCAGGGTATTCTCAGGGCTATAAATGTTAACAAGCTGATCAAGGCAGGAGTCAAGTTCAAGTTCTGGATTGCTGACTGGTTTGCCTGGGCCAACAACAAGATGGGAGGAGACCTTGACAAGATACAAACTGTTGGCAAGTATCTTATTGAGGTATGGAAAGCTGTGGGCATGGACATGGAAAATGTTGAGTTCTTATGGGCTAATGACGCAATGGGGGATGTTAATTACTGGAAGATTGTTATGAGTGTTGCAAGGAATTCCACGGTTAAGAGGATAATGCGGTGCGGCCAGATTATGGGAAGGAATGAAAAAGAGGTCTTGCAGGCCTCCCAGGTATTTTATCCCTGCATGCAGTGCGCTGACATATTCCATTTAAGAGCAGATATCTGCCAGCTGGGCATGGACCAGAGAAAGGTTAATGTCCTGGCAAGAGAAATCGGCCCGTCCCTGGGCTTCTGGAAGCCAGTGGTAGTAAGCCATCATATGCTTATGGGCCTGCTTCCGCCGGCCACGGACTCAAAGGATGCTGTGCAGAGAGCTGTTGACATGAAGATGAGCAAGTCAAATCCTGACAGCGCTATTTTTATGACAGACTCAGAGGATGATATCAGGAAAAAGTTAAGAAAGGCTTATTGCCCTGAAAAACAGGTTCGTGAAAATCCTGTGCTGGAGTACAACAAGTACATCTTGTTTGAGAAGTTCAGGGAATTGAAGGCTGAGCGTCCTGCAAAATTCGGCGGCGACATAACTTTTGGAGGCTATGCAGAACTGGAAAAAGCCTTTGCTCAGGGAAAAATCCATCCCCTGGACTTAAAAAACATGACTACCATGTATGTGAATGCGTTGATTGAGCCGGTAAGAAAACATTTTGATAAGAATCCGAAGGCAAGAAAACTTAAGGAATTGGTTGAAGGCTTTAAGGTAACCAGATAAAAGAATTCTAGGTTGATATGGTATTAAAATGGTAAAAGTCACTGCTCACAGAGGGTTTTCAGGCAGGTATGCTGAGAACACGGTCCTAAGCGTTAAGAAGGCTGTGCGCCTTGGTGTGGACCAGGTAGAGGTTGATGTATGGCTTTCTCTGGACCACAAGGTCGTGGTTATCCATGACAAGGCTTTGAAGCGCTTAACTGGTCGGAAAGGCAGGATTACGCGCATGACTTATGATCAGATGCGCGGGCTTCATCTAAAAGACGGAGAGCACCGCATACCCCTGCTGGAAAATATTTTTCCCCTGACAAAAAAAAGCACAATACTTAACATCGAGGTTAAGTCTGTGTGGGCTGCCAAGCCAGTGGCTGACCTTGTGAAAAAGCACAAGATGCAGAACAAGGTAATTGTGTCTTCCAGAAGCATACTCGCCCTAAAAGTTATTAAGAATGAACTCCCAGGGGTTAAGACTGCTTTTATCTTCTTTGCATCAAGCAGCTGGAAGCGGGGTATTTTTGTAACCTCAATTGCCAAGATGTTCTTTAGACTGGTCCAGCACTATGTGTTGTTCCTTGCCAAAGCTGTCAAAACAAACCATCTTAACATTTCTTATCCTTTTGCTACCACGGCTTTTATTAAGAGGGCCCAGAAGCATGGCTATGAGGTAAATGTGTGGACTGTGAATACAAAGGCCTTGATGAAAAAACTGATTAAGAGAAAGGCTAACGGCATAATAACTAATTATCCCGACAAACTCAAAAAGGTTATTAAGGAGTTAGAGAAGTAAGGGCTTGTTTCTTTCATCACTCTACATTCTTATTTCAATCTTTCAGCTTTTCTATTGCCTGCTTAATGCTGAGCAATTCTTCTCTGCCTGTGCTCATATTCCTAAGCTTTATCCTGGCTTTGTCTAATTCTTGTCTGCCTATTATGATTGCATAAGGGATGTTGTTGGCGTTTGCATACGAGAGGTTCTTGCTTATGCCTCTTCCTATCAGGTCCATGTCTGTGTTTATGCCTGCCTTTCTTAGTTCCTGGCAAATGCTGAAGCACTCCTCGGTTGTCTTTATGGGTATTACAAAGGCTTTTGTAACTGTTTTCCTGCTGTTAGTTTTCCTGGCTTGTTTGAACACATCTGTAATTACGTCCAGGCCAAAGCTTATGCCTGTGCAGGGATACTCCTTGTCTGACTTCAGGAGTAGGGGTATCATCCTGTCATACCTTCCCCCTCCGCATATAGAAGAAGTGACCTTGCTCTTTTTCATAAAGCCCTCAAAAATAGTGCCTGTGTAGTAGCCCAGGCCTCTTGCCAGCGAAACATTGAACTCTACCCTGGACTTCTGCTCTTCTGGGAGGCATGAGAATACTTCCTGGACTTCTTTTAAGCCCTGCTTTCCTTCATTACTGGTTATTATGCTTTTCAGGGTTTCAAGTTTCTG
Source organism: uncultured Methanosarcinales archaeon (assembly GCA_964426715.1). Classification (GTDB taxonomy): domain Archaea; phylum Nanobdellota; class Nanobdellia; order Woesearchaeales; family SM23-78; genus SM23-78. Next base: position 5,771 of record CAYRRQ010000023.1, on the reverse strand, counting down.
CTTGGTGCTTCCTTTTATGTCAAAGGCGCTGAGCAACTTGGCAATCTTGTCATCAGAAACGTTTTTTTGCTCAAGTTCTTTTCTTACCCCGTTCCTGCCTATTTTCTTGAGCTTGTCAATGGTTATTATGACTGAATCTGCAAGGCCGGATTGTATGCCTGCAAAATCTATGATTCCTCTTAGCAACTTCCTGTTATTAACCTCCATGTAAGCATTAAGACCTAATGCTTTGAAGGCGTCAAGGGCCAGGGCTATTATCTCTGCGTCAGCAGTTGTGTTCCTGCAACCCACTATATCAATGTCGCATTGCCAGAACTGCCTGTACCTGCCCAGCTTTATTGGGCCATCCCTGAAAACAGGCCCTATTTCATACCTCTTAAAAGGCATCTTGAGATTAGGGTTCATACCTATGAACCTTGCCAGCGACAGGGTTTGCTCGAATTTAAGGCCGAGCTTTCTCCCGCCCTGGTCTGTGAGCGTGAATATCTCTTCCATAGCATCTGATTCTTGTCCTGCACCTGCCTTGGCAGCCAATAACTCGTAGCGCTCAATAACAGGTGTTTCCAGAGGGGAATAGCCGTACCTCTCAAACACTCTTCTCAGAGTCTCAACTACCTGGTTCCTGACAATCTTTTCTTCAGGAGGAAAATCCCTGGTTCCTTTTGAGTTTTCTAACTTCATTTTGTTTTACCTGAGACATGGCGGTCCTCAGCAACAAATTGCTAGGACCCCTTTTTTACTGCGTAAAAAGGGTGGTAACAAAAGCAAGGCTTCTGAACCTCCCTCTCAAAACATCGAGGGCGGTACCCGGGATTTGAACCCGGACCAAGAGATATCTGCTCAAATGATCCACAGTCTCTTATGCTAACCAGGTTACACCAATACCGCCAATTTTTTAGCAAAAAATTGAGTAAAAAACCTAAGGACAATGTAAAACTGCGTTTTAATTGTCCCAACCATACAAAAAGAAGTGATTTTTTTATATAAATATAACTATTTAGAACTCTTTCACTGCTTATGAAGATAATCAACTCTTTGCATAGTGAGGTGTGTGTGGTTGGAGTTTATAAAGTTTTTGAAAAACAGATGTTTTTTCTTACTACTAGGTGAGTAATAATCGAAAGTTTTATATATTGAGGAAAAAAATTAGGGCTTATGACCAAAACTGAACGTCAAAGACTTGAAGAAATACTTGGAAAGCTAGCTGGAGAAGACAAGGAATTCTTAAAAAACTATATTGAAAGAGACTCATTGACAGCTCTTTACAACCGTACATATTATAATGAAAACATAGAAGACATAGTGCAGGAAAACAAGTCCTGGGGTGTGGTTTTCCTTGACATAAACAAGTTTAAGTACCTCAATGATAATTTTGGACATGAACAAGGCGACAAGTATCTTAAGGGATTGTCTAACACCATTCAATCATCTATCAAAGCCGCTGATTATGCTATTAGATGGGGTGGAGACGAGTTTGTTATATTACTTTTAAATGCAAATAAAAGCACAGGACCCGCAGTAATTAAAAGAATCGACTCTAAACTGGATAAGTATAACAAGTACAACAAACTTGAAAAACACAAACAAGGAAACCTAATCAGCTGTGAACTGAGAGTAGCATCCGGATATGCATTTGGTGAATGCAAATCTCCTGCAAATGTAACCAAATTAATAGATATTGCGGATGAGATGATGTATAAAGAAAAGGAAAAGGAAAAGGAAAAAGCCTGCATTGCCTGAGCTTCTCAGTCAACCAGCTCATAATACAATCTTCTGTTATTCTTTCCTTTATTATCAAGCCTTAACAGTTTTACCCCCTTGATCTCTGAGATGTCCTTTAAGTGGGTTCCGCCGCAGGCCTCGATTGTGACTCCCTTAATCTCTACTAAGCGCAGTTCTTTTATCTCGTCTGACAAGCCTTTGGCAAGATTGGTCAGACGCTCATATTTTTTCAAGGCTTCCTCCCTAGGCACCAGGGAGAGGTTGACCCCGGCTCCTTTTTTGATGAGCTGGTTGGCCTCTTCTATGTATCCTGCGAATTTCTCCCTGTCAAAATCATCAAGGCTGAAATCAATCCTGCTCTTGTCAAGGCCTAACTGGTTGCCTGTAATAAGAGCATCACAGTCCTTCTCAATAATTATGGATATTACGTGAGCAGCAGTATGCATCCTCATAAGCCTGTACCTTCTCTCCCAGTCAATAATGCCTTTAACCTTGTCGCCCGGCTTTAAGCCCGGCTTGCCCTCATGGTTTATCTCGTGGCTTATCTCGCCGCCGAACTTGCCCACGAACACGACAGGGTATTCTGTGCCCTCCCCTGAAATTAGTTTTCCCTCGTCCCAGGGCTGTCCCCCGCTCTTAGGATAAAAAGCAGTCCTGTCAAGAACAACGAAGTTGTCGTCCTTAACACTCTTAACAGTTGCATCAAACTCCTTTAAGTAGCAGTCCAGTAGGTATAGCATCTCAGTCATGGTTTTACCTCAGAAATCTGAGAACTATGTTTTGCTTTTAAATTTTACTCTAAAAATCTTCAGGTACGAGCCAGTCTCAAATCAATCATCCTGAAAACCCCAAATATTACTCCAGCCCGCTACTTCAGGATTTGAATTCGGGATTCTTATTGCATTTAATGATTGTTTTTTATTTTTTTAAAGATTCACCTAATTAATTAAAGCTTTGCCTAATTAGTAAATAACCACTTCACAAGGAGAATATATTTAAATAAGTGTGTAATCCTGGTTAAAATATTCGAAATTAAAGATTATATTAACGAGTAAATTAAAGGAGGAAATCATGACTCTTTCAAAGAAACAAAGAGCAACAGATAAGGAACTTGCAGAAATTATCAATAACCTTGAAATGCTCCAACTTAGGACTACAACCAATGAGGTCGATGAAAAAGCCACCAGACTTATAAATGACTTGTATGCTTTATCACAGGAATACAAAGACAGGATACGCATACATAGCTATGATATAAAAGACTGTCTTAATGGACTCATCAAGACCTATGCTAAAGAAAAGAGACCAGTTCCTTACTACACCACACACTTCTTGCTTCTCAATGATGAGAAAGGTAGGGTTAAATGAGCGGGATTTATACGATTTTTAATAATAAAGGATCCGGGAGCTACATACCAGAGAAAAAGGTTCCTAACAAGCATTTTCTTAAGCATGAATTCTATGACAAAGATGGAAAAAGGATTAATAAAACAAATGAAGAGATTGTAAAGAAATTTGAGGAAATAACAGGAATAAAAGAAAGAAGGTATGTGATGGATGACCGCGATACATCAGATATTTCTCATATAGCTGCAAGAAATGCTTTAAAAGAATCTGGTGTTGATAAGGAAGCCCTTGATTACATAATCGTCGCTCATAATTTCGGAGATGTAAAAATGGATAACAAACGCTCTGATTTTGTCCCAAGTTTAGCCTCCAGAGTAAAACATAAGCTAGAAATAGAAAACCCTAAAACAATAGCTTACGACCTTCCCTTTGGATGTCCTGGCTGGCTTCAGGGAGTAATTCAGGCCAATTATTTTATTAAGTCAGGCGATGCAAAACAGATTATGGTTATTGGAGCAGAGATTCTCAGCAGGGTTTCAGACCCGCATGACAGGGATAGCATGTTGTATTCTGACGGGGCAGGCGCAACCATACTAGGAGCAATACAGAGCAAAGAGCCTGTTGGTATTCTTTCTTACGCAGCAAGAACAGATACAAGAGAGCATGCTTACATGTTATGGATGGATAAATCATATAATCGTGATTATGAAGGAGATGAATTATTGCTTAAGATGCACGGCCATGAGCTGTACAAATATGCTCTGAGAACAGTCCCCTTGGCTATAAAAGAAGCCCTTGACAAAGCAGAAATTCATATTGACGATGTCAAAAAGGTTCTCATACATCAAGCAAATGAAAAAATGGATGAAGCAATCTTGCAGCAATTATTCCGTTTGTATGGAAAAAAGAAGAGTGAAATACCAGAACACACCATGCCTATGACCATTTCATGGCTTGGAAACAGTTCAGTAGCAACCTTAGCCACCATGCTTGACCTGATTTTCAGAGGAAAACTTGACGGCCATGATATAAAAAAAGGAGATAACATTGTATTTGCATCAGTAGGAGCGGGTATGAACATAAATGCAATGGTTTATAAGATGCCCTTGTGACAAACAATTTTAAACTAAACCTCTATCGTGTATTCAAAATAATCATCCCACGGGTTCTCCAGTTCCATCATCTGTTTTATTGACAGGTTTTCAAAGTGCCTTCTGAAAGGCCTCATGCTGTTGCCGTGCGCAGAAATAGCCACGTTAACCTTCTCCCTTTTCATGAATGCTTTGAGTTCCTTGATAAATGTTTTCACTCTCTTCTCAACGTCCCTTATGCTCTCTCCTCCCGGAGGGGATACAGAGTAAGACCTCCTAATAATTCTGAGCTCTGCTTGGCCGAGGTCTTTTATGAATTTCTTCCTGTCCCAGCCGGTCAGATGATCTATTTTGTGCCAGTGGAGCAGGGTCCTGTAAGCGTCTGTCCCCTCCTTCCTGATAATAGTCTTATGGGACTTACCCTCAAGCCTGCCATACCTTCTCTCAATCATCTTGTCATTGACTACGATTGCCCTGCACTCAGGATGATACTTAAGAACCTGGTTAAGGGTTTGCTTTGACCTGACAAGCCTTGTCCTGAAAGCAATGTCAATCCTCTTGTTCTTCAGCTTCTTACCAACCTTTCTTGCATCCCTGAATCCCTGCGCAGTAAGCTTGGAATCCCTGTGGCCTGTAAAGATATGTTTCTTGTTATAATAAGTCTGGCCATGCCTAAAGATATAGATATGTTTCTTCATAAATAAAAAAAGGATTTAAGGGTTTAAAAAGTTAACGTATATGTATATTAATGCTTTACTTCAATGCCTCACTTCATAACCTTTCCTGTCTTCAAGTACCACATGTATAAGTCCAGCTCTGCTGTGCTCATCCCCAGCTCGCCTGCGAGCTCCCTGAATGTTTCTTCTATTTTCAGGTATTTATTCTTAGAAAGTGTTTTTGGTTTTTGTTTTATTAACCTGTTTTCCAGCATTAAATTAATTATATGCCTGTCCAGTATGGCCAGGTCAAAATAACCAACATTCCTTAGAAAATGGCTTGCTTCCTTGTATCCAATCCCCTTAACATTCTTTACCAGCCATTCTCTTGCGCCTCTTTGCCCTGATTCTTTTACTTTTCTTTTGATAATGTCTTTTATATTCAAATACTTTCTTGCCTCAACAATATATCTTGCCTTGTTGTTGTGAAACCTGTGCTTGTGCTTTTTTATTGCGCCCCTTACATCCTTATGGCACATAGTGCAGAATCCTGGGGCGGATAATTCCTGTTGTATTGCAAGAGCAGTTTTTGCCTTTGAGTTGGCAGTAAGAATGCAGAAACACATCTCGCAGAACCATTCCTTGCTGCTCTTTTTGTTCAATGCCTTGAATTCTCTGAGCCGGGATTTAACTTCTCTTCTTATTTTTGTTTTTCTCAGGTTTTCAACTGCCTTGATTAATTTCATTTTTATAAAAGGTTTTGTTATAAGAGATTAAAAAAAGTTTTTTATGCTTTCCATAATCCATGCAGGTTGCAGTACTCTCTTGCAATAATCTCATCTGCCTCCACGCAGAACTCTGCTATTGTAGCATCTCCTGGCTTAAGAAACTTCTTGTATGCCTCGCCATCAGCAAGAATCTCAATCCATTCAATATAATGCTCTTTTTCCATTGG
>CAYRRQ010000022.1:0-12842 GCA_964426715.1 uncultured Methanosarcinales archaeon | reverse complement strand
AACAAGCGGATAGATGAGGAGTATGATAAGAAACTCAAAGACATAGAAAAAAAGAAGAAGCTAGCAACACAAGGAGAGGAAGTAGAGGAAGAGTTCAAGACAAAAATCTCAAAGCTGAACGAGAAGCTAAGAGCGTTGGAAGAAAAAATAAGCTTGGCAAGAAAAAAAGGAAAAGACCCGTTCATAGCAAGCCTCATGCTCAAGAACGTGAAAGCCAAGATAAAACTGGCTGAGAACACACAGCAAGAAAAAGACCTGGAAACAGTAGAAAACATTTTAAACAACGCCAGATTAGAACTTGTAGAAGCGCAGAAAGAAGAAGAGGTGGATGTAAAGAAGGATATAGAAGAGAAGCTCAGGCAGGAAATAAGGCAAAGCACAGGCAAGGTCGCTGAGGAGGAAACAGAGGCCTGAATTGTAGTATTCAAAAAGGGCGTCGTTGCCATTACTTGCATTGCTGTTTGTTTTTTCGGCATGCAAAGACACGGCGGAGCTTGCTAAGCAAGCGTAGTAGCCATTTTTGACCCAAATCAAAGAAATAGAACCTAAAAAAAGAGAGGTGCAAGGACTTGGGATTGTTCAAAAAGAAAAAAAAGAAGAGCAGAGACGATATCATAGCAGAGGGAAAAGCCGAGGCAGAGGCAGAAGCTGCAGAAGCAGACAAAGAGAAAAAAGACGATACCTTTGACTCAGGCAACCCAACGCTGGACATGGAAATCACCAGGATAAAGGCCCAGCTCGAATCCTATGGAGAGGTGAGAAAAGCTAATTCTGAAAGGTTCAGCAGGATAAGCGAGCAGATGGGAGAGCTCAGGGGCATGATAATGGACACCAACAAGACCATGTCCAAGATAGAGGTAAGCGCGACCAAGGCCATAGACATGGTTGAGAGCGTGCAACCCGAGAAGCTCATGATTGAAATCAGGAAGCAGGAAGGCAAGGCAGAAGCCCTCAAAGCAAATATTGAGAGCAACGAAGCCATGATGAAGGACTTAATGGAAGAGCTGAAAAAAATGCGCAAGCAGATGAACTTCTACAAAGGCATAGAGCAGGTAACCAAGCTCAACGAGGAGGTAAAACAGGAAATCCTGGACATAAAAAAGGTTGAGGCGAACATTGAGCGGCACGCCGACAAGGCAGAAAGCATATTCATAGACATGGAAAAGAAGTTCGCAGACTTTGAGAAGTTTGAGAGTAGCGTAAGCGAGATGCAGGAAAAGTTCAAGTCAATACAGCAGGAGCTTGACAAGGCAAAGCTCCAGCTCAACAAGAGAGCTTCCAAGAAGGAGTTCGGAGACTTAATGGACAAGTTCAGGGAGTTTGAAAAGCACACCGGCAACATCCTAAAGCTGCTGGATGAGCGCTCCAAGAACATGAAGCAAGAGCAGAAAGAGCTCATAAAAAGGATTAAGACTCAACTGAAAAAAAAGCACAACCTTGTGTTGGATGAAAAGTCTGTAAAGGAAGAGAAGCTGCCTGAAAAAGGGGATGAGTACCTTAAAAAGGCAGAGAGTAAGAATGGGCAAGCAAAAGAAAAGCAAGATGATTCAAGAGGCGAAGAAAAAGATAAAGGAAAAAAAGAAGAGGAAAAAGAAGACGAGAAAGAAAAACAAGGAGAAGAAAAAACAGAAGAAAAAGAAGCCCCGGAAAAAAGAGAAAAACAAGAAAAAGAAGAAAAAAAGAAAGAACCAAAAGAGGAAAAGCCTGATAAACAAGTAAAAGAATCAGGGGATAAGAAAAAGGAAGAAGGCTTAAAAGACGTTCTTAAGAAGCGGAAGATTATAAGCAGGAAACTGCACGACGAAGAAGAAGAGAAAGGCGAAGAAGGAAAAGAAGACAAAGAAACAGAACAAAAACAAAGCGAGTAAGATCCAGAGAAAAATAATGAGGAAGAAGAGAAGAAAAAAATGCACGAGACTGCCATTGCAAAAAAGATTATTGAAGAAGCAGAAAAAAGAGCTGGCAAGAAAAGGATTAAATCCATCACAATCGAAGTAGGCGACCTCGCACATCTACCTGCAAACGAGTTAAGGGAATTCATGAAAAACATTACGGACTACGAGGTAAGGATTGTTTCTAAAAAAGCAATGGTCAGGTGCAAGTGTGGATATGAAGGCGAGCCCGGGATCCTGGCGCATGAGCACGACTTTGCCCTTTATGAATGCCCGGAGTGCGGCAGCACTCCCAAAGTCTTGAGTGGAGAGGATATTGTGCTCAAAGAAATAACTACTGCCTGATTCTTATTTATTAACTCTCATTGACTAACTCTTATTGACTAACTCTTATTGATTAACCCACATCCAAGAGATTTAAGAGATTATATCCAACACTTATTATATCTAAAAGGATATAATAAGATTAAAAAGGAAAAATATATAAATAAACCCGTTAATAAATTATTATATTATTATATCTTATAAGATATAAGTAAGATGTTGTGGTTGAGCTGAGGGTAATGGCATAGTGATAGGCAACGAGTTAGAACAAGAAATAATTAGTTTGTACGCAAAAGACACAAGTTCTCTGTACAGCATAAACCAGATAGCAAGCAAGCTGGGAAAAACCTATCCCTACATCAACAAGAAAATAACCCGGCTCATAAAAAACAAAATATTCAAGAAAACCATATCAGGCCGCGCCTACCTGTGCTCCCTCAACCTTGACAACGACGAAACCATCTACCTGCTCATATTAAACGAGATAAAGAAAAAAAAGCAGGAACTCACAAAAAAGCCAGAGCTAAGAAAAGTAATGAGCTACGCCAATAAGCTGAAAAAACTGACCGGGCTACAACTCGTACTCAAACACAAAAACAAGATAATATACGTCCTAGAAAACCAACAAGAAAAAGAACAAGTCCAAAAAGCAAGCCTGAGACAAGTAGCTCAAGGACACCACGCCACAGCCCTCACCAAAAAGGAATTTCTAGGAGAACTCCTGGAAAACAAGGAAATCCAGGAAAACCACGTCATACTATATGGTTATGAGAAATACTATGAATACCTCAAAGAAATAGAGGATGAGCTAAAACTAAGATACTCCAAGCTAATACCGTGAAAACATGAAAAAAGAAAAAAATAAAGGACAGGGAACAGGAAGGAGAAAACAAGGTGGTGCAAAAAAATCTTACTCCGCTTGCTTTGCAAACTCCGCCGTGCCATTACGTACCTACAAAAAATCTGTAGGCAACGTAAATAACGGCAACGACAGATGTTTTTGCAACCCCACAAAAAGAATCGGAACGCTATTCTTATTATTAACTCTGATTCTGACAAGCATAACCCTGGTCCTCAGCCTCGACAGCTCAACAAACCCTGAAAAACTCATGTACCTCTCAGTAGAAAAACAGTATTATGAGCTAGGAGAGAAAATAAGCCTGATAATCACAGCCCAGCCACTGTCAGACTACGAGCTCAGCATAAGCTCAGGCAACAACTATTATAAGTATAGCGGAGAACTAAAAAGCAATGTTAACTACTATCCTAAAGAAGAAGGAGTGCACCAAATACAATTAACAAGAAAACAAACCAGGGAAAATGTGGAGCGTATACAAATAATCGTGATTGAAGAAACAAGTCAATCAAGGGAAGCAAGCCAAGCAATATCAACAATACAGCCACCGCACACAGAAGAAAAAGGAAAAACAAAACAAGAAAACTGTCCAGTAACCACAAACAAAAAAAAGTATTACATAGGAGAAGAAGTAATAGTCATAATCAATGTTACAAGCAGGGAATCCTACAACCTCTACTACGAATACCAGGGGCTAAGCCAGAAATACATGGGAAAAGAAACAGCATTCACATTTACCCCAAAAGGAATAGGAATCCACAACTTAATCCTATGGAACAAAGAGAAACAGATGATAATCTGTAATTATAGCTTTGAAATAAAAGAAAAGCCTCAAAAACAAGCCATAAAAAGGCCTGTACTCCTAAGGGACAGCAAAGGAAAAGTCCTTGACGCCAAAATAAATCTCTTCAACAAAAATAATGAAGAAATCAGCGCTTTCAAGAACATAATCCCCCCCGCTGACAACACCTCCTCTACCAACACCTCCATAACACCTTCATTATCAGAAGGCCTGCTGAAAAACTCATTCATCACAGAAATAATACCCTCAGACAACACAGTAGAAAAAATAAGGATAAGAGGCCTTAAGGGAAAAATCAATCTTGGACTAGAAAAAGTTCATCCCCTCAAAAATCCAGTACCACAAAGATATGCTGTAAGCTCCTATGCCTTAGACCCAACACAAACCAACTTCACAAACGCCACCATAACAAAGACAGCACAAGGAACAGAGCTATGGAAATGCAAGGACTACAACTTTACCACCCAGACCTGCTACGGAGAATGGAAGAAAATAATGAACCTGGCGCCAGGGCAAAACTACACCTTCCTGCTAACACCAGAAGACCCCCTCTACAGCGAAACATTAACAAACCTCTCCTGTAGTTGCCAGGACAGCGCTACCAGCGTAAATGGAAACCCTGAAAGAGCTACATGCAGTGTCTTCTGTTCCACCACAATTGATGTTCCTGAAAACGCAGAAACAGGATACCTGATGAACATGAGTTTTGGCGTAGAAATGTCAATCACAGGAGATGGAAGCGGACACGTCACGAGCGCAAGCCACAGGGGAAGATTTGACAGAGACCAAACATATGGGAACGGAAATGAGTCATCAATAGGCACATCCACCTCTACAACTTCATTTACCACGACTTGGACCAATGCATCCATTAATCCAACCGGGGACGCCTCATTCACACATCTCAACTGTGACAACTGGCCCAACAACTGCACCTGGTACGTATACCTTTACAGCACCGCGGTCGTAGACGCGCCTGGAAGGTCCACCAAATCAATTACCATCAACTTAAGCCTGCTCAACCTGACCTACGCATGGAACTACACAGAAGAAGGAAATCTTTCTATAACTCTTAACTGGCCAGACAGCGATCACCTCAACTACCAGAACCTCACCTTTAATTACACCCCTAAAACCACAGGCAACCTGACCAACTGCACTCTATACACCAACAAAACCGGGGTTTTTACCAATGAAAGCACAGATTACAATGCAACAGACAACGAATCCAACTATTTCAATCTAAGCTTTGGCAGCGACGGCGCCTACAAATGGAATGTGCACTGCTACGATGACCAAGGAAACGATGCTTGGGCGCCCAATAACAAGACCTTTACCATAGACACAATAGCGCCGAGTGTCAGCCTTGAAAGCCCAGAAGACGGCAACAGCACAACCGAACCAGTTGTAAGCTTCTACTACAACGTAACAGACCTCAACAACATAGCCAACTGCTCATTAATAATAGATGGAGAAACAAAACAGACAGACCAAAGCATTACCAAGAACACCACGCAAAGCTTCTCATACTCTCCCAGCAACGGAGAGCACACCTGGGCTGTGTGGTGCTATGACCATGCAGGCAACCTGGACAAGTCAGAGAACAGAAGCATAAACATATCAACCACCAGGAGAATATGGAGTGACAGATGGTATGAGACAGGAACCAGCGACTACTCAGGAAGCACAGCAACCATAGAACTGGATAACCAGACTGACGGCACCCAAAACCAAGCATACTATAATATTCCAACCTCAACCACAATTACCCTTGTGAACGCTACCTCGCCTTACATAGGCGGAGAAGGCGGCTACATAGCAGACGGCTCCTTAATAACCTTTAGGGCAAGCTTTACAGAAGCCCAAGACAACGGCTATGTGAGCTGGCATTTATACAAGGTCAGCACCAACGGCTCAAAAACAGAGATGTGCTCTTATGGCAATGACGGCGCATCAGGCTCACAAGTAGCAGTCATAACAGAAGAAACCTGCACTACAAGCTCAGAATACAGGCTCCTAGGAACAGACAAACTAAGACTGGTAATAAACGTGTACAACAACCACCCTGCCCAGCCCAGAGCAGTAAACCACTCCTTTGACCACACCAACTCATACGCGGACATAAGCAACTTCCAAACCCTAGGATATTTAGAAGCTGACCTAGAATACCCAACAACAAATATTGTAATCGGCATAAACGAGACCTACAACCATACCTGTAATGTAACCTGTATTGACGGAACATGCCTGAACACCAAGGTGTACGCTCAGTACAACACCTCTTCGCAGGGATGGATGAATATTAGCTCAGCAGGAAACCTGGTTCTTAACAGCACTGAAACCAACCCGCACAATATTGGAAACATCAGCAACTCTACAAGCACCACATTTATAATAAGGGGAAACCAGGGCTCTGTAAATAACATAAGATGCTATGCAAGCTCAAAATACTCTAAAGACACAGGACCCACTACAAGAGAAGTCATAGTTAGCGCAGCTCCAGTTGTAACGCTCACAAAACCTGATGATGAGAACTACACAGACAAAACCACAGCGACGTTTTTCTTCACAGTTAGCGACAACACAAACATAACCAGCTGCTTATTTATACTAAACGGAAGTGTTAATGCTACTAAGAACAGTTCAGAAATAACCAACGGCGGAGAGAACAACTTCACTGTAAGCAACCTTGCAGAAACAAGCTATACCTGGACTGTGAACTGCACAGACACAGACAATAATACAGGAACAGACACGCCCAGGACAATCTATATTGACCTTACCAACCCATGGATTACGCTCAATTATCCTGAGCCTAATGAAACCATTGCCTATGACAGGGTTAACTTCAACTGGACAGCATATGATAACTATAATGTGAACATGAGCTGCGACTTATACATTAATGATACCCTTAATCAAAGCAGCATCCCCTCGCCAAATGGCACACCGACCAACTTCACAGTACACGGTTTGGTAGTCGGAAGCTATACCTGGCATGTGAACTGCTCTGACATGTCGAGCCGCAGGAATGTGAGTGAGACAAGAAACTTCACAATAATAGACGTGCAACCAACAGTAACCCTTGAATACCCCTCGCCTGAAAGCTATGTCAACTCCAGCACAGTCACCTTCCAGTACAATGCATCTGACAACAACGACTTACAAAACTGCACCCTCTTCCTTGACGGCCAAGAAAATGAAACCAACAGCACAATTGCAAACAACCAGATAAACAACTTTACCATAAACGGATTGTCACAAGGACTGCATAACTGGACAGTCAGATGCATAGACACAGGAAACCTTACAGATACTGCTGCCTGGCAGAACTTCACAGTTGACCTAACAGACCCCTACGTTCTGCTCTACAATCCCGCACCCGCCCAGGCCCTTAGTGATGGGGACGTGACCTTTAATTACACTGCTGTTGACAACTACGCAGACCCTATGAGCTGCGAATTATTCTTAGACGGAAGCTCAGAAAGCAATGATTCGGCAAACAACAACTCACCGACATACGTTAACATCAACAACATCCAGGACGGCTTCCACCAGTGGAACGTAACATGCCAGGACGACTCTGGACGCAAGAACACAAGCGCCACGCAGAACTTTACCATAAATCAAAGCCCAAGCATAAACCTAGGAACACCAGGACAAGGCAATGTTACAAATAAAAACATAACCTTTACCTACACGCCTTCTGATAATGACGGCTTTACCAACTGCACCTTATATATAGACGGGAACCCAAACGCCACCAACACCACCATATACGACGGGGCTCTAAACAATTTTACAGTAACCGGCCTTACACAAGGCAACCACACATGGTATATAGAATGCTATGACAACGGCACATACCTCAACAGCAACACATCAATAACAAGAAACTTTACTGTAGACACAACAGATCCCAACGTAACTCTTAACTATCCGGGTCCTGAAGAACTGGTTGAGAGTTCAACAACCAACTTCAACTGGACATCTCAGGACAATTACGACACCAACCTTAGCTGCGACTTATACATTGACTCAACCTATAACCAGACTGTGTGGTCAGCATCAGGCAACTGGACCAACACTTCTGTAGAACTTAATAACGGGAGATACAACTGGTACGTAATTTGTTATGACGATGCCAATAACAGTGGCCAGAGCGCTACCAACTGGTTCAACGTGAGCGTGCCGCCGAGTATCAACCTGACCTTCCCAGAACCAGACGAGTACATGAACTACATCGACCTAATGTTTGAATATATTCCAAGCGCAAACACCAACATAACCAACTGCACCCTGTATATTGACGGCCAAGAAAACGAGACCAATCACAGCATTACAGCAGACACATATAATTATTTCTGGATTAATGTCACCCAAGACCAGGAGGGCAAACACAACTGGACAGTCAGATGCATAGATGCTGATGGCTTAGAAGGATGGGCGCAAACTCAGGATTACTACCTTGACTACACTGAGCCAGGCATATCCCTTCACCAACCACCTGACAATGACACTCTCAGCAGGAACAGGGTGTTCTTCAACTTCACCATGACAGACAGCACTTCACCTAATGCGTCATGCACAATATACGTGGACGGAGCACCCGCAGGTATCAACCTAATTGCTTATAATGATACGCCCCGGGAATATAACAAGACCTACCCTGACGGGAACTACTCCTGGTATGTTAACTGCACAGACTACGCAGGCAACAACAATGTCAGCGAGACTTGGAACTTCACAATTATCGCGCCGCCAAACGTCACCTTAATAAGCCCAAGCAACGGAAACCATACAAATGCGAACTACCTAAACCTAACATATGTGCCAGAAGACGACTATGTAATCCCCAACTGCACACTTTACCTGAACGGCTCTCCTTACATGAATGACACATCAATAAACACCAATCAGAACAACAGCTTTGACATTATTGGCCTAGGAGAAGGATACTACAACTGGACTGTTTACTGCACTGACCAGGACGGAAACACTTATGGTCCTCCTGCATGGAACTTTACCATAGACCAAACCCCGCCTGTTCCAAGCCTCTACCTGCCACAACCAGCAGCACTACTCACCTCGGAGGACGTATTATTCAACTTCACAGCAACAGATTCGCTTGACACCCAGCTCTACTGCAACCTTACAATTAATGGAAGTGTTAATGAGAGCAACATACCAGTAAGCAACGGCTCGTGGCGCAACATCACAGTAAACGACCTCTTAGACAGCACTTACTTCTGGAATATTACGTGCTGGGACAGGGCGCATAATAACCAGACATCAGAAACCAGGAACTTCACAGTACAATCCCCGCCAAGAATAGCTCTGGGAAACCCTTATGACGGATACAGGAACAAAACCACCAATGTCACCTTTTATTTCACGCCAACAGACAATTCAGGCAACATAAGCAACTGCACCGTGATTCTGAACGGACAGCCAAACGAAACACTTACTAATATAACCAACGGAATAGAGCACAACATAACAGTTTACAACCTCACAAACGGAACCTACACCTGGACTGTTAACTGCACAGACATAAACGGCAATGAAGGAACCAACAGCAGTGCAAAGACATTTTACATTGACCTATTAGGTCCAACGATTGAGCTTAATTTTCCAACACCAGCACAAATAGTTGGTTACGACGACATAACCTTCAACTGGACCCCAACAGACTTTAACAACACAAACATAACCTGCAACCTCACTGTAGACGACAACGACACGGCAACGAGCATTACCAACCTGAGCGGTTATGATTTTATAAAAACAATCTACGCCCTATCCTGGGGAACACACCTCTGGAATGTTACTTGCTGGGACGACCTAGGAAACAATAATACAAGCGAAACAAGAAACTTTACCATAACCAGGCCAGACTTAACAATAAATACCAATAATATTAGCTTTAACAACACCAACCCGGATGAGAATGACAGCATCCTAATCAACGCAACCATTCAAAACATGGGAGGAGCAGACGGAAACAACACGCTCGTACAGTTCTGGGATGGAGAACCAGGCGCGGGCGGAACCTGGATAGCCAACACAACCATAGATGTACCTGGAAACACTTCTAAACATACGAATGCTACCTGGAACATAAGCCTGGGATACCACACAATATGGATCATTATAGACCCGAACAACAATGTTGAAGAGCTAAATGATGACAATAATAATGCTACCAAGAACATAAGCATCTTAAGAGTAATTATTAATTCTCCGCCTAACCAGACCTTTACTAATGACACCACCCCAAAAACCAATTTCACAATGCAAGACTTCACAGGAGGAAACATAAACTACACAATATACGTCGACGGAACACTCAATGGCCAGACAGGAAGCTCAGCAGATAATACTATCATAAGCATCAACCTAACCGCCTTAAACGACGGCACACATAACATTATCATCCAGGCAGAGGACGCCTTAAATAGGAGAAAAAACTCAAGCACCCTGGTAATAACCATTGACTCAAATGCTCCTGTTGTAAACTTTGAAACCCCTAACAATTACTGGTTTAACACCAGCAGCCCAAACATATATTTCAACATTACTGACAGCGTAGACACCAATATAAACTACTCAATCTACCTTAACAGCTCATTCAAAACCTCGGACAACACCAGCAACCACACCACCCAGAACTACACCTTTTCAGGACTTACAGATTCAAGCTACAATGTAACCATCCAGGCGACTGATGATATTAACAACTCTGAGAACTACTCAATAATCATATACGTGGATACCCGCGCACCAGGAATAAACCTGACGTGGCCTGATAATAACGAGAACATAACCACAGAGGCGTTTGACCTGAACTTCACAGCAACAGACAACATGGACTCGTCACTCACATGCAATCTTACTCTGGATGGTAGCGTGTACAGGAATAATTTTGAAGCAAGTAGCGGCCAGATAACACCCACCCAAG
The DNA here is from genome assembly GCA_964426715.1 of uncultured Methanosarcinales archaeon. Taxonomy (GTDB): domain Archaea; phylum Nanobdellota; class Nanobdellia; order Woesearchaeales; family SM23-78; genus SM23-78. The sequence goes on along the minus strand of CAYRRQ010000022.1, from coordinate 2,007 downwards.
TTTCAGGGCTCTCAGAAGGAACTCATCAGTGGAATGTGACGTGCTGGGACAACGCCACCAACAAGAACACCAGCGAAACCAGAAGCTTTAACACATTCACAGCGCCAATAGTCAACCTGACAGCGCCACAAGACAACAACATTACCGATGAGCCCAAGCAGACATTCATCTTCAATGTGAGCGACGAGACAGGCATCTATAACTGCACCCTCTACCTTAACGGCCAGGCAAACCAGAGCAAGCCCGGCAGCCAGATAATAAACAATGCCACCAACAACTTCACAGTTAACAACCTGAACGGAAGCTATAACTGGCAGGTTGTCTGCCACGACAACACCAGCCTGAAAATTCAGGGAACATCAGAGACATGGAACTTGATTGTTGACCTGGACGCCCCAGCACCTAGCATCACAACCACTAACTATACGTGGTTCAACACCAGCACCCCCAGCATAGACTTTATCATAACAGACAACTTCGCAGACCCAATTAATTATACCTTTAACGTGAACAGCACTGCCAACAGGACAGGCTCATCTGCCAATAACACTCCTGACAGCGCCAATCTCATCAGTCTCAACAACAACGCCTCGTGGAGAGTGGTGCTCCAGGCAACAGACGAAGCAGGCAACACTGCCAACAGCACTACCGTAATCATATACACGGACACTGTGAAGCCGAGCGTTAATCTGTCAGCGCCTGAGCCAGGCCAGGAGTTCAACACCACCACAGTAGAGTTCAATTTCACAGCTTATGACAACATGGCCGGCTACCTCATGTGCAACCTGAGCATCAGCAACGGAATGTACGAGAACAACATAAACGCGAGCCGGGGAGTATTACAGAATATTACCAAGGGCGGATTTGAATCAGGAACCTATTACTGGAACGTGACATGCGCAGACCAGGCAGGCAACACGAACCTGAGCGATACATGGAACTTCACAATACTAGCCCCGGACCTTGTAATAACCACTGGCAACATCTCCTTTAATGACACATCTCCAGAAGAAGGCAAAAACATAACCATATACGCGAACATCTATAATAACGGAGGGGGCCCTGCTCGTAATACGACTGTACAGTTCTGGAAAGGAGACCCTGACAGCGGAGGAACCCAGATAAACAGCAACAAGACCATAACCCTCCTGAACCCGAATAATAATTATACAGTAAACATAACATACACTCCTAACATTAGCATTAACAATATATTCGTGATAGTTGATCCGCCCCTGGCAAGCAACGGCAGCATAGCAGAGGAGGACGAGACCAATAACAAGGCTAACAACTCCTTCACAGTTGGCTCGTATCACGTGTTTGCAGGCAACACCACAGGCAGGCTCCACATGGAGAAGCAAAGCATAAACAGCTCATTATTCACATGGAACGTGAGCAATGCTACAGGGAGCAACATCTTTGTAACAGACCTGGAAGCAGACCCTGATTTTAATCAGCTACAAGCCATTAGCAGGGACGTGAACAATAACAGCGCGTCCAACAATGACTTTGAAGAAATAGACCAAGCCCTGGGCTCAACCAACCACTATGACTCCATCAACAACACTTATACTACTAATAATAATCCCAAGGCCACCAAGACCTACACGGTGTTCTACAAAGACATTAACAACGTGCCCATTATTAACAGCACTAACACAAGCAACTTTCAGACAGGCATACTATGGGATAAGAGCGACGGAGGAACACAATACAATGGAACCCAGGACATAATATTCATCAGCCAGGTCAACAAGCAGAAGCAGGGAGGAAGAGGAACCTATGACTTTGAGATAAAAGTGCCTGCGCTACTGAGAAACTATAATGCTGCGGGCAGCACCATAGCATTTTATGCTGAGATAAGATGAGCCCGGACAAACCCATAACCTAAAACATGTTTTCGGGATAACCGGGGAAAAATCAGAATTAAGACAACAAAATTTAAATAAGCAAAAAACAAGGTAATAAAAGAGAGGTGTTGAAAAATGGGAGGAAAAGGAGTTCGTC
>CAYRRQ010000021.1:0-13743 GCA_964426715.1 uncultured Methanosarcinales archaeon | reverse complement strand
AGATTTCATTATTAGGTTTGATTCCGCCTAAGCAGGGACCCCACGCGCCTCCGCTGCAGGTTTGGGTGCCATATTCGCAAGCACCGACGTTTGTGCCGCAAGTCATTTCTTCTCCATTAATACAGTTACATCCTTCGTCAATGCTGTTGTCACAATCCTCATCTAATATGCCGTCGCATGTCTCAGTGGCTGGCGTTGTCTCTCCCACGCAAAGTCCCCAATGCCCGTTAGAGCATGTCTGAATTCCATCAGAACAAATTCCCACACCTCTGGTAGAAGGCAGCCCAGTATAACAAGTACTGGTTTCGCTGCCAACACATTCACATTCAGGACAAGGACTGGTCACGCATTCACTGGTCCCGTCACAATCAGAATCGCAGTAATATCCTATGATTTCGCATTCACCATTCCAATAGCCTCCAATACACTCCTCTCTCCCAAGGCAACCTTCAGGGGTTGTACAGTCTCTTGATTCATAACCAATGCATTCACAAACAGGACACTCCCCCGCCATACATGTATCTGCTGTGCCGTTACAGTCAGTATCACAATAGTTTTCTATTGCAATACATGTGCCCCAGCTGCCATAACTGCACGTCTGCTCTCCTGCGCACCCATTGCTTGCTGTGCAACTCCGGACATCCTCATCTGTGCATTCACAATGAGTTATAGTGACCTGGCTGTTCACCACAGAATTATCTAGCGCGTTTTGCTCAGGGTCAGATACTTCGACATTTGACAAGACAAGACTGCTTGTTGCAGGATAACTGGATATGCTGTCTTTTATTTGAAAAGTTATGTGCACAAGCGTACCGGTTCCCTCAACAACACCACTTCCGAGCCTTGTGCAGAAAATATTATCTATCAAACCAGTTCCCTGGGGCAGGCTCTGATTCCAGCAAAAAGTCTGGTCCTGGCTATTATTGCTTAAAAAGCCGCCCTCTGTGATATCATAACTGTTTATTTCAAGAATACCAGGGTCATAGCTCATATCAAACTGGAAGCCATAAACATTGCTAAGCTCGCTTATGACTATATCAACGCCAACCTCTGAATTATAGCAGTCATTAAAAGAGGTTGTGGACGGCTCAACAGATATTTTTGCCATTGCCAAGCAGGGAGCTATTAATATTATAAGAATTGCTAAGAAAAGATAAAACGTCCCTTTTCTAATCATATCCTAATAAATTCTTTTCAGAGTATATAATCTTTTTGTTTATATTTATTTCTATATTCTTGAAATTAAGTTTTGAATATTAAAACCAGAGTGCCTTGTTCAGAACCTTAATAACAGATAAAACAGGATAAAATTTATATATGGCTAAACTTGATGAGTATATGATAAACATATATTTTAGATTTAGAATATGTCCTGTAGGGGGTGATAGTTATGTGCGACATGTGTTCTTCTCCGGAAAGTGTTTACAGGATAGAGCTTGAGGGTAGCATGCTTGATGTGTGCGAGAACTGCGCAGCTTATGGCAGGATTGTGGCCAAGCTAAAAAAAGACGAGCCTGAAAATAAGAAGCACAAGAAAAAAACAGCCGAGTCAATGCCATCAACATATGCCGGCGGGCCAGATCAGGAAAGAGCTCCTAAGGAGTCAGAGACGGTTCAGGTCATAACCCAGGATTACCCGGGGATTATAAAGAAGAAGAGAGAGCAGAGAGGCCTGAAGCAGGAACAACTGGCCAAAAAGATAGCTGAGAAAGAGAGCGTCATCCACAAGCTCGAATCCGGCAGGATGAAGCCCAGCATTGCACTGGCCAGGAAGCTTGAAAGATTCTTAAGGATAAAACTGGTGGAAGAGGTGGAGCTGGACCCTTCAGAGAGTTATCATGGTGAGAGTAGGGATTTGTCAAAAGAGCTTACCTTTGGCGATATTATCAAGAAAAAACAAAAAAGACATAAAAAGGTTTTATGATAAATGAAGTTCTCCTTAATAATACCAACCTATAATGAGAAAGACAATATTGCTGTCTTAATCAACAGGCTAATCAAGATACTTAAACCCTTTGACTATGAAATAATTGTTGTTGACGATGATTCTCCTGACAAGACCTGGAGGCTGGTGAGGGACAAGTATAAGAATAACAAGCGCGTTAGTGTTATTAGGAGGATGAACAAGAGAGGTCTTGCATCTGCAATAATACGTGGTTTTGACAATGCGTCAGGAGCCTGCCTGGGGGTGATGGATGCGGACCTGCAGCACGATGAAAAAATTCTGCCTGAGATGATTGGTTATGCAAAAGAATACGATGTCGTGGTGGGTTCGAGATATGTTAAGGGAGGAGGAGTTAAGGATTGGTCATTGTTCAGGAGGATTGCAAGCCGGGGCGCCGCTCTTCTAGCCAACATACTTATAAACATAAAAATCAGGGATAACGGCTCAGGATACTTTATTGTAAAAAAGAAGGTTTACAAAAGGGCCAAGAGCAAGCTTTACAACAAAGGGTATAGGTGCCTCTTGGACATCTGTTATAATGCCGAGGTTAAGGACTTTAAGGAGGTTCCTTATTTTTTTGCGCCCAGAAAAAAAGGTAAGAGTAAGCTTGGCTTTGAAGTAATACTTCAATACCTGCAGATAATAATAAAGTTCTCCTTTAAAAAGTATCAGAGATTTAACAAGTTTTGTTTCGTGGGTTTGAGCGGAGCTCTTGTTAACCTCGGATTATTATATCTCCTCACAGAATTCGTAGGCATCTACTATCTTGTATCAAGCATTATTGCTATTGAGACCTCTATTATTACCAACTTCATGCTAAACAATGCCTGGACTTGGAGGGACAGGAGAAAAAAAGGCGTTTTGTTAAGAAGGTTTTTCAAGTTCAATCTGGTCTCAATAGGAAGCCTGGTAATAAACTGGAGCTTATTGTACGTTCTAACTGCTTTTTCAGGACTATACTACATCCTCTCAAACATTATAGGGATCGGAGTTGCAGCCCTCTGGAACTTTCTTGTTAATCACTATTGGACCTTTAAGAAAGAATGATGGAAATGAAAAAAGAATTAATAAAGCAGATTAAACCTAAAAAAAACAAGATTAAGAATATTATAGATGATTACTGGATAGTTGCTCTTTTACTTGTGATTTTGATAGTCTTCTTATGGCTAAACTCATTAAACCCAGTTTTGGTGTGGGATGAGAATGTGTATCTGGGCAATGCGAGGTCACACTTAACCCCCTCTTACTTTACAGAGGATTTCAGAAGTCCCCTGCTCGAATACATCATCGCAGGGGCGTGGCTTGTAACAGGAGAATCTGTTTTCACAGCAAGACTAACCATAATCTTGTTTAGTCTCGGCATTATCTTTGTATTCTATCTTATAAGCAAAAGATTATTTAAGAATGCGCTTGTACCAACCCTGCTCTTTGCAATCTCTTCTGAGTTTATATTCTGGGGTTTTAGGATTTATACTGACTCTGTCTCTTTATTCTTTGTCTTGCTCGCGTTCTACCTTTTTATAAGAGAAAAAAGATGCTTGTATGTTCTATCTGGCTTTTTTGCAGCTCTCAGCTTCTTAACAAGATTTCCATTGGCCTTATTCGCCCTGTCTGTTGGAGTTTATTGTCTGATAAAAAGAAAATGGAAACCCTTGTTACTTTTTTGCACAGGATTCTTAATTGGTGTTCTCCCATGGTTAATATACAACTTCTTAATATATAATAATCCCCTTTGGGACGTGTTTGCGCTCTTCTCTGCTGTTAACCAATATACTCAAGCACAGCCCCCTTCTCTCTTACTGCTTTCCTTGGCAAAATCACTGTTTATGTTAATATTGTTCCTGCCTCTGGGAATATATGGGTTAATAAATATAAGAAAGAAAAAAATATTTGATTATTGGATGATAATAATAATTTATACGATAATTAGTTTGATCTATTATTTATTCTTTGTAAAGCTTAAGCTAATGAGATATAACCTGGTGATAGTTCCTTTTCTTATCCTACTCTCTTGTCTGGGTTTGGTTGAGATGTTCAGGATGCTCAAGGTAAAAAAGATGTTGAGTGTGGTTATCATAATCATAATAATCTGTTTAATGCTCATACCGTTAAAAACACAAATCAATGTTATGAAGTATAAAGGAGAATGTAATCAGGTAAAGAAACAAGCCCTTGATTATGTAAAGAATAATACGCGCCCAGGGGATACTGTCCTCGGTAATGAATGGGTGGGATATGGTTATTGTGCAAACTTAAAGGCTTTTAGTCTTTGGAATCATGATATTGATAAGCTCATCGAGTTATATGCGCCCCACTATGTTATTTATCATTCAAAAGGAGGAATCTCATATAATCTTTCTAATCTAGAAGAGAGCAACCAGGTTGAATTAGAAAAAGTTTTCAAAGGAGAATGTTATGAAATCATGATATTCAAGTCTCTTTCTATCTCCTGATATTATTAATCTCTTTTTCTAGTTTATTCCTTGATTGGAATCCTTCTAGGACAACGCCATTAACCACTACGACAGGGGCTGTGTTAATAGAAAATTTGCCCTTAACAGTTTCAAGAGCAAGATTATCCATGTTAATATCAAAAGAATATACCATTAACTCTGAATACTTGTCGTGCAAATATGACAAAACATACCCTTGTTCCTCGCATCTAGGGCAGTCATCAAGGTTGGAATAAAAGTACAGGATTAAGGTGCTGTTCTGCTCGCATTCCTGTTTGAACCTACTCATAAAGAGCCAGTGCCTTAGTTCGAGCAGGGAGTAGTATTCTTTTAGTTGTATAACATCAGGGTCTTTTTTTCCCAGTCTGGTCTCCATGAAGTCAAGCCGGGACCCGAGAGTGTAGAGCTGCTCTGAAAGAGGCTGTATTCCCTGGGTTTCGCAAGGATTTACTTCTATGAGGTCCTGCTGGAGTTCCAGGGTTATAATATCTGTTCTTAAGTCCTGGCTCATAGTCTGAAGGTTATTGAACTTGACCCCTCCAATCCAGCTTCCCAGCAAGAGTCCTGAGCCAAAGATTATGATGGTCAAGGCCAATACCAGCAAGTACTTCTGCGGGTTTATCTTTTTAAAAGAAGGATATTTCTGTGGCGTTTTCCTGGTTTTCTTTTTTGCATCCTTTGCACTCATATGCCTGTAGAACCCCGTATGATTTATAAATATTTTCTAATTTTGGGTTCCAAGAGTCCTACTTCTATTTGCTCACTTACAAAACTCGTTCGCAAAGCTTCGCCGATACAAAAACCAAATCAATTTTTGAATATGCAAAAAATTGCATACGCCATTACGCACCTACAAAAAATAAAAAACCTGTAGGCGACGTAAGTAAAGGTTGCGACGGACTCTTAGGAACATCTCTATTTTACCTATCCTCCTGTTGAAAGCGCGTCTTGTGCTTTTCTCTTGGGGTTCCATGAAAATGTGCGGCCTGAGAACTTGTAATAAACAGCTACTAGCCACCAGAAACTGAACAGGACCCAGTAAGCTATCACGTACATTATGTATGAGAACACGACTTTCTGCTTTTCCTTGGCCGCCTTTATAGCGAGGAATATGATGAGCACGCCTGTGATAATGGTTATTATGCCGAGTATGAATGAGGCGTTCATGTTAATCATGAACAGGTCTGGGGGGAAGTCAAAATGGAAGATGTCAAAATTGACTGCTCTTGCGTACTGGTAGCTGTTCCATATTCCCTCTCCCAGCTTGTACAAGCCGTAAAAAAAAGAGGTTAATACGAGTAGCACGGATATAAATGCGAGAGGTAGAACGTATAATCCCAGGTTGCCGTGTTTTTTTGAGAACAGGTGCTTATAGTCTATTGCGTTCTGCATGAAGCCATAATACCATCTGCGCCTTTGATAATAAAGGGATTTGAAGTTTTTGGGAGACACAGTGTAGACATAAGCGTCTATAGCGTTTTCTATGTGATAGTTGTGGCTCTGCATCCTGAGAGCAACTTCTATGTCCTCAGTCATGTACGCCTTGGTGTAGTGGCCGTGTTTTTCAAAGAATTCTTTTTTGTAAATCGAGAACGGCCCGGGTGTGACATGGATGCTTCCTACCAGAGCAAACATTTTCCTGAAAAAGATTCCTACTGAGTACTCAATCATCTGTATTCTCTGCAGCCAGGAATTGGGCTTGTAAACCTTAAGTGAGGGGGTCACTGCCATTACCCCGGGATTGTCAAAGTACACAAGTATTTTTTTTAAAGCCTTGGGGTGCACGAATGAGTCTGCGTCAAGCGCCCCGACAAATTCTGCTTTGGTCTTTTTAAGCCCGAGGTTCAGGGCGGTGTACTTGCCCGCGTTCTTTTTCTTATAAACCCTTACATTGCGGTTTTCAGAAGCATATTTGCTGGCGATTTGATAAGTCCTGTCTTTTGAGCCGTCATCCACAATGATTATGTCAAGCTTCTCACTTGGGTAATCAAGGTTTAGAACAGATTCCATGGTCTTACCCAGAGTTTTTTCCTCGTTATAGCAGGGCACAATGATGCACACCAGGGGATAATTTTTTGGATGATTTTTTTTAAGCTCTGGCCTGGTTATCCTGTTCTTGTTCTCCAGAAGAGTGATTATAAAGAACAATGCAGTGTACAGGCTTATGAATGCGGTTACGCCAATAAGCACTTCTCCAAAACTAACCATGTTGTATTCCTCTCATGTGGTTTTATTCATAGGCAGTGCAGGCAGGTATTCCCATACGCTTATGTCTTGCTCCTTGTATTTTTTAATAAATCTTTCGCTGTTAAGCATGAGGAACAAGAGACCTTGTTCTCTTCCCTGCCACAGGGTTTCCTTCATGTAAGGGGTTATTATTATGTATGTTATGTTGTGCTCTCTGAGCAGCGGCTCGGCATCTTTCAGCCTTGCAGAGCCGAATATTTTCTGGGCGTCTGCCTGGTTTTGCACGTCCTTTTTAGTCCCTGTTATTTCTGGGTTTGGGCTTGGAAAGGCGTCCTTCCCAGAGTAGTACTCTATGACTGATGAGTAGTCTTCCAGGCTGAGCACCGTGCCCTGCGCTTCTTGTTTCAGATGGTTTAGCGCGGTTTCCGTGGCTTTATCTGGCTGAGCACTTACAATCAGGCTTGCCTGGTTTAATCCTGAGAAGAGCAGGCTGCATAGCACTAATAACAAGACTCCTGTTCTTATGGCTTGGGAGTGCCATTTCCTCTTGTAAAAATAGGTTATGACATGGACAACATAGATTGTTATTATCACGCTGGCATAAACCCGGGTCTGCGTGTTAAAGAAAGAAATGATTACCAGGATAAGCACAGGCAGGTGGTGCAGGTTCTTGTTCTTTTGCTTGTTCCATAACAGCACAAAACCCATGAAGAAAAGCATTAACAGGAAGATGTCAAATCCCTGCATTGCTTTTAGCAGTGAGAAAGAGTTCTTGAATGAAAAAGAGTGGAATGCCGGGAGCAGAGGGGTGTAAGTTGTGCCCAGGATCAGGCCTATGAGGAGCACTGCTGGAACGATTAAGGACGCGATTATTGCTGAACAGTTTTTCTTGAGCTTGGCATAAGCAACCAGTACTATCAGTAAGGTTATGACCAGGGCTGTTAAGCTGGTAAGCCCGAGCAGGGCTGCGACAAGCACACCAATTATATGGGATGTTTTTTTGTCTGAGAATAACAAGATGATTGCGGCGCAGCTCAGCAGAAGTGCAAATCCTGAGGTGTAGAGCCCAGTATAAAGGGTTATGAAAACAGGGGTTAGTGCCAGGATTATAATAGAGTAAGCCGCGTTTTGCTTTTTTGCTTTTAATGTGCACAGCGCCTTGTAGAAGAGTAGGCTGGTTAATATGCCGGTCAGTAAAGGAAGGTACAAGCCCAGTGTTTTCTCAGGCAGCAGCAGGAGCAGCAAGGCCAGTAAGTAGTGATAGGGATTTGTGTCTCTAAATATGTTGTAGCCCGCTTCTCTGATTTTCCTGGCCTGCTCCAAAGAATGATATGATTCTCCTACAGCAAAAATAGGTTTGTCCTGGCTGATTCTGGCAATAGTAATAGAGGAGAGTATGATTATTACCAGCAGGAGGGCGAAAAGTATTTTTTCAAAGATTTTGTTGTTCTTAGTCTTTGTTTTCATGTTTTTTACCCAGGTATTCTTTTTCTTGTTTTTCTTTGCATTTTTCTTTTCATGGTTTCTTCATTCGTTATTCTTTTCATTCTATTTTGCACTTAAGGAACTTGTATATCTTGGCTTCTTGCTCATAAACGAGTTTAAAGCATTCCTGGTCTGCGTAGTAAAGACTTTCAATCTTGTATTCCTGGCTTGCCTGCGCTGATAAGAGTATGTAGTCTATATTGTACTCATTGATTAACCTGACTGCCTCGGATTTGAACCTTGAGGTGTAGAGGTGGCTTACATCCGCGTATCTCTGGTCTATATTTTTTATCAGCAGGAAGTTGGTGTCTGCCACGTTTTTCCTGTGAGCAGCAAAGCTGATAAGATGCCCTTCTTTTATTCTCCCAAGGATTACTGTGTTCTCAAGCGTATTGTTTTTAATCCATTCAAGAGCTTCCAGGTCTGCCTTGGCAGGAGCGTCCACTCCCAGGTACGGTGCTGCTGAGATAATGGTGGTGAGCAGGAACACCAGTACTAATATGGCTAATACTGGCTTGGCAACCCATCTTATCTTGGTCTTGGAAATGCTTACAAGAAGTATCTTGATTGAATAGGATGACAGTATTATGAGGTTGGTGCTTAAGAGGAGCAGGCCCGCGTTAAAAGGGATTAGTCTTAGCCAGAGCATAACAAATGAGATTATCAGGAAGCTGATGTACAAGCTGGCATTCTTGTTCTTGGTTTTAAAAAAGATGTGATACGCCGCGTATACGCCGAGAAGTAAGGGGACGAAGCCTACTGCGTGGATGACTCCCAGAAAGCTTAATTCCTGGAAATAAGCAGAGAGCATGGACAGGGGTGTGTTCTGCCACACGAATCTGATTCCGTGTGTGAAAAAGGCTTTTTTGTACATGAGGATGTTGAACCATAATGCCAGGAAGAAGAGAAAGACCCCTACTTCTACTTCTCTTGGCATGATTTTTCTTTTTTCTAATTTTATTATCAGGAAGTATAATAAGAAGCTAAGCAGGATTATTAGGACTGAGGCATTGGTGAGCAGGAGTATGATTGAGAGGATTATGCTTGTTGATGCATATCTTTTTTCTGTTATTCTCATGTAAGCATAGCTCAGCAAAAAGATCAGGGGCAGGGCAAGCGAGTAAGGAGAGGCTTTGTTGAGCAGGGTATAGGTTACTGGGACCAGGCCTGAGAACAGGGATGCTATGATTGATGCGGTTTTGTTCTTGGTCATATGCCTGGTTATGAGGTAAACTATGATTACCAGGCTGGAGATGGATATGCACGAAATTATTTTTGCAGCTATTTGCAGGGGTATTAGGACGCTGATGCCGGCTATTAAGTAGTAGAATAATGGCGGGAACACTGCTGTTCTGCCCTGATAACTTAGAGGGTCACTGAATAGTGGGGTGCCTGTTGCCTTGATGTGCTCTGCCTGTCTTAGGGTGTTATAGGCCTGGTAGTCAAGGCCTGAGTTCAGTGAGAAGAAAATCCGCATCCCCAATACCAAAAGGAATATCAGCAGTACTATGATGTGCTCTGTTCTTATTCTTTTTAACCCTGTTCTTTCTTGTTCTGTTCTTGATTTCGTAGTCATTTTTTATATTTAGTTTTTTATATTTAGTTTTATATTAGTTTTATATTAGTTTTATATTTAGTACTTTTATTCTTGCCTGGCTGTCTTCCAGGTGTATTCAAAAAAGCTTCTTAGGCTTTGCGCTATTGCAGGCTCCTTTATGAGTATGGCCTTTGGGTTTTCCTCCCATATTATCATGGATGTTTTGTCTGCATAAATATTTGTTGATACTGGTGCTTTGCCAGGCTTGTTTATGTAACGGATTTTTGCCAGGGGCAGGTTTTTGAGGCGTTTTACTTTTTTTGCGCGTATGTCAAAAATCATTCTTACAGGAATGTTTTTTTCTTTTCTTTTCTTGTCAAACCTGGGGAAATAATATTTTACTATTTCATTCACGTTCATGTCATCTCCGAATACCAGCACTTCCCGTCCCTCTTTTATCTGGTCGTCAAAAACAGTTTTTATGGCTTGTTTTCCCCTGAAGAAGACCACTTCTTTTTTTGTTTGGTTTTGCCTGCTTAACCTCTCAAGGTCTGGCATTACCTGTTTCAGATTATCTTCTTTTTCCCTGATTATCTCAAGGAGTTTTCTGGGTTCTGTTGCCTGATAGTAGCGACGGTTATTGCTCTTGATGTATGAGACCAGTCCTTTTTGTATTATGCGCTCTATTGCGTCGTAGACGCTCCTCCTGTGAAGCCCTGTGTGTCTGCTGATATCCCCTGCTTTGCTTGAGCCTTTTTCCAGAAGGCAGAGGTATATTCTGGCTTCTGATGAGGTTAGGCCTGCTTGTTCTATGAGTTTCTGATCCATGCGCTCCTGGTAAGTCATTCAGATTTATAAATATTCTTGATTTTGTGGTGATGTTTCACACCCCAATAATTTAAATAATTTAATAAGTATTCTAATATTACCGAAAACATTCCGGAAAACTCTTAGGAGGATATAATAAGAAGGTCAACATAACCAACAACGAGGTTGTTAAAATGAGTTTAGAACCAAGAGTATTAGTCAAACCTAAAGCATACGAAGCAATGGGAAAACAAGCAACAGAAGAAATGATAAAAGCAGACCAGAGGATAATAACGGCAATAAAAGAGGGGATAGTAGATCGGGGTAAAGAACAATTAAAAGCAAAATCACCATATAATAAAAAGAATCTTCCTTCTGAAAACCCTACAAGAGAGCCGGAGTTTGAACTTGATGACATTAAGTTCGGGATAAAAACTACTGTGCAGGTTGTAAATCCAAAATATGAAGTGGTCTTCAGCAAAATAATAGGATGCCTTGAATATGTAGTGAATAACTGGAGAAAAGGGGATAGAGCAGACCAAATAAGAACATATCCTGTTGAAATCATAGGAAATGGAGAAGGCAAGACAACAGAAAAGAGTGCCTTTATAGAATGGAATCATTTAATGTGGCATTCATTGTGGTATATTTCAAGGGAAACTCTTCTTGACACAGTAACTGAAATCGAAACAATAAAACCACCTGCGGAATATGAAGGAATGGATCTGAGCACTTTGGTAGTTCCAATAACAGATACAGAGGGCTTTGATATTTATCAGCCTGGAAGTGCAAAGGTCTGGTACTTAGCCAAGAGATTTCTTGACGAAGTAATGCAGGAAACAGTAGAGCCCGTAAAAAAAGAAATGGTGAAGCGTGCTGAAGGAAAAAATGAACACGCAGAACAATTTGAGAGGTGGCTATACAGTGTTGAGAAAATATCCTCGCCAAGAAGGCAGTTAGGCAAGGTAATAAACCTACTTTTCAGAATACCTCAGAAAGACAAGCCTAAAGGAAGCACAACCTTGCCCGTAGTACCCAACGAAGAAAACTATCTTAAACTGCTTGAAACATATAGAGAACAACTACCAAGTTCCTTGGAGCAGTGGAAATACAAAAGCGGAAAAAAGAAAGGAGAATACAAATATGAAGGAAAAATAGGAGAATTAATTACCTTTTATTATGAACTAGAAGAAGGTTCTTGGCTTAATGACGATGCAAGAGTGCTTGGACAATTCCCATACATACCTCAATACCAGGTAAAGAGAGATGGCGACAAAATGTTCCTGTCAATCCAAGCCTTATACGACAGGATGAAAGCCCTTGAAACAGATTATGTGAAAGGCAGGCAATTAACAAAACACAAAATCGAATGCATAGTTTAAACTCAAAGAAAGAGTTAAAGAAAAAAGATTTTTTATTATTTTTCTCTTTATTCCTCGTCAGGGCCGTAGCTCGGCACTGCTGACTTGTTAATAATCATGATGTCGCCGATGCTCTTGACGAGCTGGTGCGGCACGATCACTCCCTTGGCGCTCCCAAGCACCTTATTCAAAAAGCTGTTCTTGGTAGCTCTCACTCTCCAGCCAAAAACCTTGTTTTGGGTAAGGATGGCCTCCTCGACATCGCCAAAATAATCTCCGGTGTCAGTAAAAACCCGCATCTCGTATGTTTCAGAAATCTTTTTCATCTTAAGCATGTATAACCACCTTTAATTCTTATGCACGAAATAAAGAGGCACAGATATATAAAGGTTTTGATTTGGAAGCGGTTACGTTGAAAATGTCCAGCATCATTAAATGCAGAGGCATCACTGATTTAGGAACTCGTGCGAAACAGGGTGTTGTCCCTTACAGTGAGGTAAAGCCTTGTTGGAATGTGTGCGTGCCGGAGCCTGGTGCTGGCTGAGCATAAGCGAAGATTTTCAACAGTACCAATTTAGAAGAGGGTTGGATTTCAGAAAGCTCTACCCCAAAAAAAAGAAAAATATTTAAACCATCAAAATTAAACCTTAAGAAAAGAGGTGAGGATTGGAAAATGGGAATGGACACAGTTATACTCGCAATTATTATTGGCACACTGGCAGCTATTGTATACAGCCTCAGAATACTGGTGCTTTTAGAAAGGAGAATCGCCAAGATTGACCTGAACCTCGAGAAGATAGTGAGCAGAGTGGCTGGTGAGGAGAAGAAAATAGAAGCAGAGGAGATGAAAATAGAGAAGATGCTCAAGAAGAAAAAGAAATAATCTCCTTCTAAAAAAAACTTTTTTTTATTTTTGATTGTTCAGCCAGACTCGTTTGAAAACCCGACCTGATAATAATAGACAAGACAGAAACACACAGGAAGCCATAAAATGATACAGCACGTTTCCCTGGACCACGGATGGTACTATCACTACAGGCTGCACAAAGCCAAGATGAACATGCTCAGCCAGAAATACGAATCCCTGCGCGCGTATCTCATGGAAATGTTTGACAACTGCCCCCAGCAGCCTTTTATTAAGGGTCCGAGAAGCAGCAAACTACGATTTGACCTCGGAATCAAGCCAAGGCAGGTTGACAACCACGAAGTAACCCACCTGGCAAGAGAAGGGCTTGCCTGGAACAAGTACAAGACCGCCCACAGCAATGTCCAGGTTTTCATGCTGAGCCACGACGACAAAACCATAGGAATGGAAGTGCCGATATGGGTGGAGCCAGAAGAAGCAGGTGAGAAATACACAGAATTATTCAACACAGACCAGCCCTTGTCAGGTCACATCGATGTCCTGCGCTTAGAAGGAGACAAACTCTGGGTATGGGACTACAAACCCGGTGCTCACAAGGAAAAATATGCTTCTACCCAAGTCTATTTCTATTCATTAATGCTGAGCAGGCGGGCCAGCATACCCCTGAACAGGATTATGTGCGGATATTTTGATGAGCACACCAGTTATGTGTTTAAGCCTCACATGAAGTATTTGAAAGACAGGCAGATGAAGCTGGGATGATGCCTGGTCGGAGCATTCTCATCCAACCAGCTCTTCAAAACTCAATCCTTTCTTCTTGGCAATATCAAGGGTAACAGCATAACTCTTGTGTGTCTTCTTTAAATCAGTCAGTCTCAGGAAATACCATGGCTCTCCATCAAATTTAATTGCAACAAAAGCCCTTGCTCCAAAACTATTGGCAAACAAGTCCAGCTGGGTAATCTCATCTTTTGTCAGGTATTTTGATTTATCATGAGAAGACTTGCATTCAAAAGCAAAGAAATTTTTTCCATTGCCAGCGACAACATCAGGGCTGGGATGCTGCATGCTGCCTGAACCAGCTGCTCTCATAGCAGCAAAAT
>CAYRRQ010000020.1:0-14231 GCA_964426715.1 uncultured Methanosarcinales archaeon | reverse complement strand
GTCAAGGTCCCTTGCATTCTTGTTGTTGAGGTGAAGCCTGACAGAGACCTTTTCCCTTGGATTAATTGTTTTGTCCATGTAAACAAGTAGGGATATTGTGGGTTTGTACACGCCTGGTTTCAGTTCTGGTTTTACTATGTAAACAGCAAAGGCCTCTTTTTCTTCAAAATGAAACCCCGTCTTTTCTGACTTGATCTTTACAGGCACAAAATAAGTGCGGCCCTCTGTTATTAAGGGGTCTGGTCTGAGTTCCACTAATACTGCTTTTTCTTCTCCTGGTTCTAAGAGGCCTATGTTGGGCTTGGCATCCACGTTCCAGTTAACATCCCTTGTGCTGATAGTGAAGAAGTCCTCGTAATCAGCAGTGTTCCTCACAATCAGTTTGAAAGCAGCGGTTTCATACCTGGTGATTGTGTTGTTCACAGGCTCAACAAAGTAGACAAAGGCGGATACCTGGGAAACTGTTAATAATAAGACTAGTAAAGCCATGCTCAGCAACAAAGTGTTTTTTTTGATGTTAATCATTATGAGTCGCCTCCAAAAACCCTTTTAACCCCAGAAAAACTAATAGTAATGCCCCTTTATATACCTTTCTATTTTTCGAGAATTAAATAATAAGTTATGGGGCTGCCGTGACTTTCACCAAGCTTTTGCCATCTGAAGGGACTCTGGCGATTTTTTTTGCACTAGGAGTCGCCTGCCTTTTGCCAGCTTTTAAGAGCGAGCGTTTTGGCGAGCGGGCGAAAAGCTGTTTTGAACACGGGTTACCAGCTGTCCGTTTCATAGAGCAGGCGTGTGCCTCTCTCGCGAACCCCGAGCTGGGATGATAGATTGCTTGCAAAGCACCCTGAAAATCCTTGATTTTTTATTGGATGCTCTTACTCCAAGCTACACTACAGCCCCTTGGCAGAGAAAAAGTATGGGTGTATTTAAAAAAGTTTTTACTTCTTTTTCCTGGTCTTCTTGGTTTTCCTGGTTTTCTTTGTTGTGCTTTTCTGCTGCTTTTTTTTAGATGATTTTTTTCTTGTCTTCTTCCTAGACTTCTTTGCAGGTTTCTTCTTTGCAGCAGACTTTTTTTTCTTTGATTTTTTCTTGTCGTTCCTGGCTTTAAGGTTTTTAATATACTTGTGTTCTTTGTTGGCTTTTCCTTTTCCTTTCGTGACTAGGGCTATTATGATTATGATTAGAATCCCTATTATCACTGCTTTTACTACTATTAGTATTAGTGAAGTTTGTTTTCTGGGTGAAGACGACTCTGCGGCTTTTTCCTGCTCTTGTTCTTGTTCAGGCTCTTGCTCTGCTGGCGTAATGGTTATGCTGGGCGGGGCAATGGTTTTGGGCTCTTCCTGCACAGGCTCTTTCTCATCTGAGGGCGTGCTTACTGTGAAGTAAGCCTCTCTGTAAGACACGTCGTCCAGAGTCAGAGTGAGGTCGTCTTTGCCATTGTTGTCAAGGTCTATGCTCTCAGAGCCCAGCTCATCCAGTCTTAGCCGCCTGCTGCCCGGCATTATCATGAATTCAGCCACTTCTATGTCCAGGCTATAATCCTGTATTATTCTGAGGAGTTGAAGCTCATACGAGTTCTCTCCTCTCACAGCTCTTATCACGTCATTAGGCATGAGTTCTTCTAATTCTAATTCCAGGCCTGGCTCAAGGTCAAACTCGTATATAAAGCCCTCGCTGTCCTTAAAAGCAGTTATTCTTAGTTTTGACTCTTCTTGCTCTCCTACTACAAGCTTCCGGGTTGCTGATGCGAGCTTGAAATCATCATTATCCACGCACTCCACGCTCCAGTAATAGGTTCCTTGCACTAAATCCATGCTTATCCTGGTGTCGCGTGAGGATAATAATGCGTTGGTGGTCTTGGCAGGTTCCTGATTCAGTAGGAGCGAGCACTCAGCTGCGTTGAACTCATAAGGGTATTTGAACATGAACTGTACCTTGCCGGGGTTGACTTGCTCATCATCCTGGGGGGCCACCAGGCTTACACTGGCTTGGGGACTGGTCACAAAGCCGGTAATAGAAGCATTACTTGCAATTATCACATATATCAGTGAGAGTGCGAACAATCCAAATCCTATCTCCACATAGGTTTTCTTCTTCATTTTCTCTTCCTCCGAGCGCTTTTTATGATGTCAAAGTCTTGTCTGGACTTTGGTTCTGGCTTCTTATCAGGCTTGCTCTCCTCAGGCTTGCCCGGCGTTTTCTTGCTCTCAGCTTTCTCATCCTTTTTTTGCTTTGGCTCCTTGTTTTTTTCAGGCTTTTTCAAATGTCTTATTACCAGAAAGACTACTATTAATACAATAATGATTATTAAAAAGATTAATAATATTAGTGACCATAAACCGGTCTTGTCCTTGGCTTGGCTGACAGTTTCCTCTGTCTGGGTTTCTTCTTCAGGTAGTTCCTCTTCTACTTCTTGCTCTCCTGCTGGCGCTTCTTGGGTTGTCTCTTCTTGTGTTTCTTCTTCTGGCAGAGGTTCTGTTTCATTTACTTCCTCTTTGTCTTCTATTGTTTCTTCTTCACTTATGTTTTCCTCAGCATCCTCTTGTGCTGCTGCTCCAGGAAAAGGGGTTATTGTGAAATAAGCATTAATGCCTCTTTCAACCTCCTGCAATAACAGGGATGCATCAATTATCTCGTCTTGGTCCAAGTCGAACTCAATACTTTCCAAAACCCGCATCCTGTGAATCTTCTGAGCTGCCCGGTCCCTGACCTCTACAAAACTGGTATTAACATGCGCGCCCATCTTAATAATGTCCAGGTAATAGGATCGGCTCTTATAAACAAGTTGTATGTCTTCGCCGCCCTTGATTTCAGGCAGCTCAACAGGCTCTGCGCCCTGGGTTAAGGGGACTACATAACTTCTCAGGCCTGATGAGTAATACTCAATTTCATAGCCTTCTTCTGTTGTGATTGTTTCAGAGGCTATGCTCAGAGTCCTGGTCTCAGATACCAGCTCAGAATAATCCTTTTTAACGCATTTAATCATCCACTCATAACTTCCCTGTTCAAGTTCCACGTTCATCTTATTATAAGTGGTCTGGAACAACGTGTTTCTGGTTTCAGCTATTTCATTGTCAATAATTAATGAGCAGTTAATCAGGTCGGGCTTGGAGTCAAAAGCATATATGAACTCCTGCTCATAATTCTTGCTTACAACATTGTCTGCGGGTAGCTTAAGAGTTATTTCTGACTGCGCACTACCAAGAGCAACGCATAATATTAAGATAATAATTGCTAGGCTTAATTTTTTCAAAGACATCACCCTTCCTTAACATTTTTTATGATTATTGCAGATAAGTAACTAAGAATAATGGTATATAAATGTTTTGATAAAGCAGAGGGTGCGTTCAAAAAATCCTACTTCGCTGACCTTAACCCTAAACTAAAGTTATAGGAACAAAGTCAGCTACGTCGTGCCAGTTACCATTACTGCTACGCAGCATGGCAACAATAATGGCAACGACGAACTTTTTGAACGGTGCCGATAAAGCAGAGTCTGTCGCAAAATCCTACTCTCCTTTGTTCACTTTATTCGCAAAGTCTCGCCGCGCCAATGCAAGCCTACGAAAAAAGCAGTAGGTGTTGCATACAACGGCTGCGACGTATTTTGCGACAAACTCGATAAAACAACTTGCTTACTCAACACTGCTCTTATGCCCGTGCTTCTTAACCCTGAGGATGCTGTCAACAAACCCCTCCATTTTCTCCTCATGGCTCACGATCAATACCTGCTTCACATTAACCTGTCCTAATACTTCTCTCACCCTGTCAAGCTGCTCAGAAGAGAATCCGTCAGTGGGCTCATCCAGGATTAACAAGTCCCTGGTGCGGATGGTGCTCATGAAATCATTGATTACCTTATTAAGGGCCAGCCTGTAAGCCAGGGCTATGCTGGTCTTCTCGCCTCCTGAGAGGTTCTCAAGCCATGTTTCGTATCCGTTCTGCTCAATGACCGGAGAGAAATACTCGTCAAGCCTTACACTGATGGTTTCGTCCTCTAGTAAGGTGTTGAACCATTCCTGGAAAAAAGCATTGAACTCATTAAAGACCCTGGCAAAAACATTTTTCTCAATCATATCCACGAGGCTGACAAAGTCTTTTTGCAGCCAGCTCCTGGTCCTGCTAAGCTGCTCTAGTTTATTCTCGTCTTTTTTTAGATTGTTAACATCTTTTCTCAGTTTATCCACTACTTTGTTAAGGGTTTCAAGTTTGGCCTTGTTCTTTGCAACCTCTTTTTCCAGCTCATCCTTGTGCTCTCTTTTCTCCTCAACCTTTTTCCTGGATGCTTCTAATTCCTTTTTCTTTGTTCTGGCATCTTCAAGCCTTGAAACTACTTGCTCCAGGGAGGACTGGTTTTTTTCCAGGTCTTTTTCTAATTGTGCTGCCTGGTTTTCCAACTCCTTTTTTCTTTTCTGTTTTTCTTCCAATGATTCATGTCTGGCCTTGTCAGATTCAAAAGCCTTTTCTTCTTGTCTTAAAAGTTCAATCTCTTGTTCTGCAGCCCTCTTTTTTTCTATTAATCTCTTGTGAAAGGTTTCAAGTTTTTCAAGGTTGGCGTCGCACTTATTAATCACATTCTGTTCTCTTTTGCTTACTTTTTTGATATGCTCAGGCGTTACTTTCTGCTCGCACGTAGGGCAAACATCCAGTTCTTTGAGCTTGCTGATAATGTTCTTGGAAACATTTTTCTTGGTCTCAAACACAGACTTCTTTGAATTGATTTCTGTGAGCTTCTTGTCTATGCGCTCAGCCTCAGATTTTTTGTCATCTAGTTTTTTTGTGGTTTGCTCTGCTTTTTCAGGACTAAAACCCTTTAATTCTTTTTGCAAGGCGCTTGTTTCAGAGTTCAGGCTCTTGGCTTCTGCTCTTAATTCTTTTAAACGGGTTTGTGCGCTGCCAATCTGGCTTTTTAAGATTCCTAACTCCTTTTCAGCCTTGTTAAGCAGTTCTAGCTCTTTTTCCAGTTTTTTAAAGACCAGGTCTGCCTGGTTAAAATCCTTTAAAGCCTGGCTGAGCTTTTCTGACTCTGACTTAAGAAATGATTCTGTGCTTCTAAGTTCTTGTTCATAACCCTTTAACTCCTTTTTCTTAACAGGTAAATCCTTGACCCTGCCCTCAAGGAAATTAATCTTCTTATACAACTCCCTTGCATAATCCACGCAATTATCCTTAGCTCTCTTATACTTATCAATGTTGAACAAGCGCCTGAGAATGTCAAGTCTCTCCTCTTTTCTTTCAAAAATAATCCTCTTCATATCCTCTTGTGGCGTGTAAACAGTGTAGCGGAAAATAAGGGACTTTGACTTGGAAAGCAAAGACTCAGGATAACCTAGCAAATCCAGTAATCGGGCCTTGAGCTCCTGAGCAGTACCCTCAAAAGACTGATTATTAACCCTGACAAAACCAGAATCCTGGGATACGCCCCTAGAAGACCTCTTCAGGCTTCTCCTCACAACCACATCTTTCTTGCCAAGGGAAAAGCTTAACTCCACAAAACCCTGCTTGGCGCCGTGCCTAAGCAACGAAGTGCCTGAGACCAAGCCCTTCATAATACCGAACACAGCGAACTCCAAAGCCAAGAGAATACTCGACTTGCCGCTCCCAACATCACCTGACAAGAGAACAATGCCCTCAGGGAACTCAACTACCGCGTCCCTGTAAGACCTGATATTCCTCAGCTTAACAGAATTTATAATCATGGACAAGAAGGAAAAAAAATTGTTATAAATAGTTTGTTATTCTGAAGCATTCAAGAAAACTTTATAAAGATACAAACAATAATAAGGCTCATAGCCCTGTAGTGTAGTGGTACAAGAGCAATCAAAAAAAATTGCTTTGGTTCTCTTGCGCGAACAATCATCTCGGATTTTGGAGGCAAAATGCTGAAAACGTCCGAGGACCTCGGTTCGAAACAGATTTTTGCGAAAAATCTGGTAAAAAGCAGGCGACGTGCGCAACAAAAAAGTTGCTTAGTCCCCTTTGAAGAAAACTTTTCGCAGAATTACGAAAGTCCGGGCGGGGCTAGTGCCCAGTCTGGGGTCTTTCAAAGGACTCCTTACTGGATTTTAATTTTATGTAAAACTCTTTTTCGGAAATATTTCGATACTTAAACACGAGGTTTTATAAATAACATAAATTCTCTCTAAACTGATGAAAAACTGTCTTGTAATAAGAAAGTTTAATTTTGTGGGGGACTTTTTGATGATGACACCAGCCCTGAAAGCACTCTCAAAAGAAATGAAGGTTAATCTATTATTACCTGAGAAATCTAAGGCAACCTTTGAAAACTTAGATTTCATAAATAAATTATATTCTATAGAAGAAAAAATAGATCAGAAAAAGTTTGATTGTGTTTTTGACTTAAATGATTATGAATTCAATTACGAGCAGATATACCACCCCACCATAACCAAACCTAAACAAGAAATATTCGCAGATGCCTTAGGAGTGAAAATAAATTCTGTTAACCCTATTATAAAACTAACAAAAGAAGAAGAAAATTGGATTAACCAATACTTAAAGAAAAAAAATCCTGATGCGAAAAAAATAATTCTATGTGCAGTACAATCTTCCAATCCATCTAGAGACTGGTCAATAAAGAAATGGGAAGAATTGATAAAAAGATTAAAAAAATTAGATTACAAAATCATTGTCGCAGACCCAAACATTAATTGGGAAGACCAGGATATAGTGTTTTTCAATCACCATACCTTAAGAGAATTTTTTGCCTTGGCCTCAAAAGCAGATTTTATCATAACCTTAGATAGTGGACTTTTGCATATAGGAGCTGCTTTTAATAAGCTATCTTTAGGAATATTTGGCCCCACCGATCCAAAAATAAGATGTATTTATGATAACTCTCATTATATTCACAAAAATTTAGATTGTGAACCTTGTTGGTACAGTAGATGCGTAGATATCAGTTGCATGAAGCTCCTAACAGTGGATCAAGTAGAGAGTAGTTTTTTACAGATGCTGGAAAATGGAATCAAAAGCTGAACTAAGAAAAAAAGCCACAATACTAAAATTGGCGTTGAGAACCCAAGGAGTAAATGTACTAGATAAAGTTCCGGATGTAGGAACCAAGATTAAAGAGGATATTTTGGGGCTATACAAAATTGATGATGTAAAGATTCTTAAACCTAATGAAATAGTAATTTATGAAAATATAACCACCAAATTAGTTCATAACCCTTCTTCGCCATTTAAACTCTTTAAGAATAATGATGATTTTTATATAGGAGTAGGTAAAAAAAGAAAACCCCTCTTTAAAATAGGTTTTAGTAAAAGGCCTAAACATTACTCATTACATACTTCTCGGGGAACCCCTATGAAGCACGTTGCTCAAGTTAT
Organism: uncultured Methanosarcinales archaeon; assembly: GCA_964426715.1. GTDB lineage: Archaea > Nanobdellota > Nanobdellia > Woesearchaeales > SM23-78 > SM23-78. The sequence goes on along the minus strand of CAYRRQ010000020.1, from coordinate 6,872 downwards.
GGGGGCCGATTGTCTAGCGATAGCAGTGAATAAAAGGTGTCATTATTTCACAAACGGGGATTTTTGCAAGTTTTGTAATATTACCCCAACAAATGTGGAAAGTAAAATAGATCGAATATCTGACTTTAGAGATTTGGTCGAAACCATAAAAGCGGCTGGTAAATATTATAAATTTTTTGATCTGACAGGAGGGACTTTTGCAGACCGAGATGAAGAATGTGAACATTATATTAAAATAGGTAATATTATTAAAGATACGCTTGGAAGACAAAACTATTCAGGACCTTTTTCATTATCACCTCCAAAAAACTTAAATCTTTTAGAAAAATTACATGAAACAGGCGTGGATGTAATTAGCTTTAACCCGGACGTTTGGGATGATGAGGTTTTTAGGAAAATATGCCCTGGGAAAGCTAAAATAGGTAAAGATCACTATGATAAAGCATTACAAAAAGCAAAAGAATTATGGGGGTCAGGAAACTCAGTCGTTCAGTTCTTAGTTGGTCCATGGGAATCAGGGAAATCTTTGCTAGAAGGAGTTCAATATCATCTCAATAGAGGAATCTTAGTAAATCTCACAACATTTTTTCCATCACCCAAATCAACCTTAAGATACTCCCATCCAAAAGATTTGCGAGAGATTCTTGATATATACGTTAAGTATGGGAAACTTGTGCGAGAATCAGAACTTTATCCCAATAATAGGGGATCAATACTTACATCTGTCTCAGCCAACAGGAGTTCTATCTCAAATGAGGTAGCAAAGGGTTATCTTACAGAAGACAATTATGATCCAAACAAAGATTTGGATTTTTTGCAGGGGGAAGTAAAATAAACAAAAAAGACATTGCAAAAAACAAACATAGAATCTTCTTCATAGGAGGCGCCAGGGGAGTGAATCGTTTCTATATTACTAACAAATTTATGAATGCGTTTCCTAAAGCGAAAGTTATAAACACGGGGAATCTCATTCTCCAACTAATTAAAAAGCTTGATTTCCCAAAACTAGATTCTTTGCCTTTAATGAATTATTTCAAATATGTGGAACCTATGCTCATGGAAAATGTACTAACACATTTGGAGCATGAAGACGTGATTTTAGACACTCACTTTTATTATTTGCTCCCAGGCATATCAGCCAAAAGCCTTTTCAGATTCAGTAATATGATAAAAACCTCTATTTTAGTTTTAGTGGAAGATGACCCTGAATCAATACAAGAAGCTAACCGTGATGATAAGAAATGGTTCCAAGACATTAATAATATTAAAGAAGATCTGTTATTAAACAAATACTCATTCAGGTTTTATCATGACATTCTTAAAGAATTCTCTGAAGTAAAAGTTATCAAAATCAATCTTAAAGACAAAGGAAAAGAAGAAAGAATCCAAAAACTAATTGGTGATCTTAAATGAAGGAATATTTTTCTAAAGCATACAACAACCCTTTTCGATGGAGAAGTTATTTGGAGCAAATTAATTATGCTTTAGATCTTAAGCCAAAATCGGTTTTATATGTAGGAGTGGGTAATGGTCTTATACCTAATTATTTATCACATTTCTGTAAAGTAGAAACATTAGACATAGATAAAAAATGTAAACCAACCTATTTAGGGGATGTAAAAAACATCTCTAAAAAAATCAATAAAAAATATGATGTTATTATTTGTTGTCAGGTTCTAGAACATGTTAGTTTCAAGTATTTCTCACAAATACTAAAACAGTTCAAAAAAATATCAAGAAAGGTTATCCTATCAATCCCTCACTCTGCATGGCACTTCAGAAATGAGTTTATCATAGGTAAAAAAGCTTTTAGAAGTAATTTCTCTATCCCAATACCAAAAAAATATAATGGTTTCCATAAATGGGAAATAGGAAGAGATAAACTAACAAAAAAGAGAGTTAGAAAAAGTATAAAAGAAGACTTCAATATCCTTATAGAGAAAGGATTAGCTTATAATCCTTACTATAGGTTTTATGTTTTAGAGGTGAAAAAATGAAACAAAAAAAACAAAGAGTAATAATTAAAGGCATTGTGATGAAAGGAGATAAATTGCTGTTAGTTCAGAGAAAACGTAAAGATCATGAGATAGATAAGAAATGGGAGCTTCCTGGAGGAAAAGTTGATTTTGGAGAAAAGTTGGAAGAGGCTTGTGTTAGAGAGATAAGAGAAGAAGCAGGAGTTATTACCGGATTTGAGAAAATAGATATTGAGAACTATCAGAATATTTTCTTTGATGGAGTCGATTACAGCCATTTAATATTAATTCCTATTGTATGTAAATATGTCAAGGAGGATCCTAGTTTTAAAATGGATCACAATGTATATAAATTAAAATGGTTTAATAAAGAAGAAATAAAAAAAATTGATCTCGTAGAGGATAATAAGAAAATAATAGGCGGAGTTTTAAAATGGAAATTGGACTAATTGGCGCAGGGGCTATTTCTGAACTTCATGTTTTAGCTCTGAAAAAAAATAATGGAACTGTGAAAGAAATTCATGATATTAACAAGGAGGCCGCTTCAAAACTCATAGAACAATTTAAAGATATCACTTATGAAGCAAACTTAGATAAATTCCTAAATTCAAAAAAAGATATTATGGCAATATTAACACCTCCAAAAACTCACTATTCTGTATTAAAAAAAGTTTTGGATAGTGGGATTAAAAACATATTTTGTGAAAAACCTCTTGTTCTTGAAAAAAGTGACTTGAATGATTTGAAGAAAAAGCTTTCAGATTCAGATAAATTCTTATTTGTTGGACAGAGTTACAGATATCTCAAACACATAAAATTAATGCGAGAAATTATCAGAAAAAAAAGTGAAAACGTTAATTATTTTTATATTGATTATAGAAAACCAATTGAAAAAGTCAGACCTATTGATGGTTGGAGAGCAGAATATGAAGATTATATAATAGTAGATAACGGAGTACATATTATAGATTTGGTAAGATTTTTAAACGACGAGGATATAACAGAAGTAGATTGTTCCGCAAAAAATGTTTCTGGAAGAATAAAAGGTCTTGATATAGCCTCTATAAATTGTAAGTTAAAGTCTGGGGCTAAAGGTAACATCAGACTCAATCACAACGAAAAAGATAACCTTACACCTTATTCTGGAGAACATCACTATTTTTTTCAATCATACTCTCTACATTTAGTTAATAATAAGTTAATAGAGAGAAAACAAGATGAAGAAATAGTGCATCTTGAAAACATAAAGGAAGACTGGATATCAACATTTGCTGAGCTGTGGAAAGTTTTATTAGAAAATATAAAAAATGAAGAACTGCCAGAAATTAATATCCAAAATAACTATAACACGATAACAACAGTTATAGCAAGCATAGAATCGGCAAGAGCTAATAAAAAAATAAAAGTTGAAGGTGAAAAAATTGGAGATTAAAGAGGTACAAAGAAAAGTTAATGAATATTTTAAAAGAGGAAAATTCAAGGGTTGGCCTAAGTTTGTTATTTTAGCCAGATTAGAGGAAGAAATATCAGAGATTGGTAGAATCATGTCTGTTGAGGAAGGCTTTAGAGAAAGATGGAAAATAGACAATATGAACTACGAAGATGAATTTGGTGATGCGCTATTTCAATTAGTGCATCTAGCCAATGGTTGCGATGTTGATTTGGACAAATCTTTAAAACATGTTTTTGCAAAATATGAGAAATATATCAGAAAAAATGAATAAAATCTATTATGTAGGGGGGGCTAAAGGAGTAGGGAAAACTACTTTACTTACCGATATAGCCAAAGAAAAAGGTTTACAAATAGTTAATACAGGTAGTTTTTTTTATGTAAAACAACCTAAAAAAATCATAAAGGCAACAGTTGTGAACCATCTTATAAAAAATACTCCTCTAATAGCGGACACACATTATGCAGGCTTTATTGATGGAGAATATAGTGGTAAATATGAAAGAACTTTATATGTTGATGAGTTAGCTCTTTTGGCTGAAAACTCTGATTTAGAGCTTATATTGGTAGAAATAGATCCTGAGAAGCTTTTTAGCAGACGTTCTTTGGCCACTAATAAAAAAAGAAATCTTAATATAGAGCACGTTAGAGCAGAATTAAGATATAACAGAAAGTACTTCCATGATTATTGTGAACAGTTAAGCCAACAAGGTTTTATAATAAATAATAACGATTTTGAAGAAGCAAAGAAGAAATTAGCTTCAATTTTCTAAAAAACTCTATTTTAGAAGGTAAATCTTAGTAAAATTAGGAGTCCTCTCTTGTCATCTAATCGGCTCACCACCAGGCGGGGATATCTTATTTCTTTTTTTGTTTCTGGCTGTTTTTCCCATATCCTTGTCCTTTTTCATATTCTCCCTTAATACCGAGAAATATATAAATTATATAAGATTGATAGTATCTATGTCAACTACAATATCCATATCAACTGAGCTAAAAGAGAAACTGAAGAATCTGGGGCGAACAGGGGATTCATACGAGGATGTTATTAGCAGGATGTATGAGATAACACATAAGAAATTACTTATGGCTTACTTGTATGATGAGTCAGATTCAATAAGCATAGAGGGGGCTTTGGCTGAAATAAGAAAAAAAGGGCCAAAATCATAATAACAACTTCTTTGAAGGAAGAAAGCTTAAGGAAGTCCATGGGCTTTGATGCCTTTTAACATGGGTTTATGATTTCCATCTTATTTTTAAGTTATTTTCTTAAACCGGTTTTCAAAAAATTAATGTGATTTTAAATAAAACCAAGCAGGAGCCCTTACTCAAATCCTTGGGGCCCGATTTTTATTAGCACCTGTCTTATCTCGTTTATTGTTTTTTTCTGCTGTTTCTTGTTTGACATTCTTACGAATCGCAGTAATAAATCTATGAGTTCTTCTTCTGAGAGAAATCTGAGCTTAAAGCCGTCTGCCAGGAAGTAGAATCTGGATTTCTTATATTTGAGCTCTTTGATTAGTATTCCGCCAACGCTTCCCAGCGTCTTTCCTTTCATAGGATTATCTTCAAGGGTTTGTATGAGGTCAATTATCTTGTTGCCCTCTGCCTTACTGAACCTCTTTTTTATCTCTAATACCAGGCTTCTTACTATTTCTACTTTAGCCATTTTTATTTGTTTATTAGTTTCCTGGCCTCATCTAGGGTCAGTGTGCCTTCTGATGACATTAGAAATTCCCGCAGTTGTTCCTTGACTGCCAGTTCATACATTCTTTTAATTATGTCTTCGTAAGTGTCCTCTTTTGTGCCAAAAGTTCCAATGAGGTTTTTTGTTTTTTTGCTTAATTGGATTGTAGATACCATTCTATAGTTGGTATAGCGGCTATAGTATTTAAATGTTTTGGTCTTTTCAATAATATTTTTAAACACATCTATTATTCTTTCTCCCAGATGAACATCCTCCCAAACATAAGAATAATTGGCCTAACTCTTTATCTTGAAAAGCAGAGAACCCTTGTTATTGCTGATACTCATATTGGCTATGAAGAAGCCCTGAACAAACAGGGAGTTCTTATACCCCGAATGCACCTTGATGATGTGCTGGCTGAGCTCGACCAAGTTTTTGAAAAAGCGAATGATATTAACACCATAGTCTTATTAGGGGATGTCAAGCACGAGTTCGGCACTATCTCAAAGCAGGAATGGAGGGGCACTCTTGACTTATTGGATTATCTCTTAAAAAAGGCAAAGGTTATTCTTATCAGGGGAAATCATGACACCATCCTAGGGCCCATTGCCAAGAAAAAAAACTTGGAAGTAAAAGATTATTATGTTGCCGGTAATGTATTTTTTTGTCATGGGCATAAATTAGTGGATGATAATCCTGCTTTTAAAAAGGCAAAAACAATCATCATTGGGCACGAGCACCCTGCTATCAGCATAAGGGACGATGTTAGGGTGGAGAAGTACAAGTGCTTCATGCTAGGCGAGTACAAGAAAAAAGACTTGGTAGTAATGCCCAGCTTTAACTTTGTGAGTGAAGGGACAGACGTTCTCAAGGAAAAAATCCTGAGCCCATTCATCAAAAACATCTATGATTTCAAAGCCTTTGTAGTCGGGGACAAGACTTATGATTTTGGCCAGTTAAAAAAATTAGGATAGGATTATTTCTTCTCTTTATTGTACTCAAAATAAGAATAAACAATTGTGTAAACAGTTACTGCAAGCACAGGAACCAGTACCAGCCACATTCCATATTTGGGAAAAAGGATTCCTATAAGGGCACTTATTCCTGCAATCTTGAACAATTTAGCTCCTAACTTATGAGTCTTGTCCCAGACCTTGTCGCTGCTAAGAGTCCACGGCGTTCTTATGCCAATGAACCAGTTTCTTTTTGCTCTCTCCAACAAAACACCGATATAAAAAAAGAGCAGTCCCAAGGGGGGCATCATTAATTGCCCCATGTCAAACCTTACACTAAGATTCCATAAAACTGTCAAGACATGGATATAAAATAATGATACTATAAGCAGCATTATAAAGCTGTCAAAATAATTTCTAAACTTGGCTATGTTTGCTTTTAAAGGATCTATTCTTGGTATAAAGATTAGGAGCAGAAAGATTGCTAATGAGAGTATTGGCATTAAGAATAATCCCCAGAACCTGCTCATATACCCGTCAACATCTCCTTTTGTATTCCAGTGAGAAGCAATGCTCTCAGGCATTCCAGGATAAAACCAGGTAGATATAACAAAAGATAATAAGATGATTATTATGATCACAAGGTAAGTTTTCTTCATAATTGTATTAATTGTCTGCTGGGATTATTAAATATTTCGTAAATGAGTTCATTATAAGATAGGGTGGAAATCATAAAAATAGGTCGCAAGTGTCCTACTCAGTCCTAAAGGACGGAGTTTGAACAGACACTTGCGTATATAGACCTA
>CAYRRQ010000019.1:0-14485 GCA_964426715.1 uncultured Methanosarcinales archaeon | reverse complement strand
GATTAGGATATTCAGATTTTATTTTTTCTAATTCTTCGAATTTCTTATTAATATATTCTTGCACTTCTTTAATGGTGTACTTAGTTGAATTAGATTTTATTACTTTTATCCTTAATATATTTTCAAAAGGAATAAATCCTTTATAAAGAATTTCTGATTCTGTTTGGTATCCCTCTAAGAGGTTATAACATATTTTGTCTGCGTAATTATCGGTAAAATAAGTGGTCATATTGCTTGGTTTGACCTTGAAAAGAATAAGAAACTTGTCATAATGCGGGTCAGCGGCCTCTACAAAACGGGCGTTTTTTGAGCAAGAAATAAATAATCCTGATTCAGCAGTATGTGTGTGCGCTCCTTGGGCTCTTTTTATTGTTTTATTAGATAAGCTTCCATAAAGTTGAATAATTTTATTGTTAATTATGGTGTCGATATCCTCTTCTCTTATTAACCTCTTTTCCTCTTTTTCTTTTTCTAAAATTAAGTGCGACTTTATTACTCCAAAATGTATCGTAAAAAAAGATTTAATTTCAGGATAAGTAAGATCCATGTATCTGTAAAAATATTTTGAAGGTTTAATAACTAAAATATTAGAATCTGTTATACTTGAAGATATTCGTAGGAGCTGATTAATGTCCGTACTTTTGTCTTTTTTTATGTTAGGAATAAATTCTTTATCTTCTTGGATTTTTTGTCTGAAAATTAACTTGGATTTATCATCCAGATCTTTTATAAATTCCCTGATTAAATCCTCTAAATTACAAAATTTGTACTCCCCCGTCACAATCGGAGGATCGAAAATGATTTTTTCAAATGTAGGAACAATTGATTTGGTTTTTTTCCCATGAACATCTAGTAATGTCTTTCTAAGGTGCGAAATCTTCTCTTTTTCACTCGTGCTGAACCTAAGTTCTCTGTTTTGGTGATCAAATTCAAACAAATAGTCCAGAGACTCTATACCTCCTGAATCCGCAGTATAGCTGCCTGCGTCGCATTTGTAAAATATTATCAGCAGTTCAAAAAATATTTCTAGAGAACATTTTGCTTTTTTAGCCTTGTGAGTGATACTTTCAATTGCTTTTTTTTCATTGCCGTATTTGAGAAACCGTCCAATTGGATCACTTTGAATTAGGGAAATTCCTAATCGTGTTTCATCTTTAGAGAATTTGAGCTGATTAAACACCCATTGTACAAATTCTTCTGTGTATTCGTGCTGTAATTGGTTATCGCCCTGTGTTGCGGCATAAGGCTTTCCAAGGTCATGAATAACTAGCAATGTCCTGAAAAAAGTTATGGATACATTACCTGGCAAAGATCGATGCGAAAAATACCTATCAAACTGCCTCAATACAAAGACTATGTGCTGTTCTAATGTGTAACCTTCAAATACGCTTGTACCCATTCCAAATAAATGCGAAAAATCCGGCCTAAATAAGTCCAACAAGGCTTCGATTGAATATTTTTTCATTACCTTTTCAAGCTGTCTCCGATTAAAGGATAAGAGTTTCTTTTCTTTTATCAGCCTATTTAATCTTAACTCAATATTCCTTATTAATCGATTTACCTTAATAGCTTGTTCTTCCTGCCATTCTATCCCTATCTTGCCCTTCATACTTTGAAGCTGCATAAGATCTTTTTTCAAAAGAATCAAGAGGCTGACTATTTGAGGCTTTTCAAATAATGTATTATGTAGTCTGTTTAGGTCTGCAATAAGTGTATCAGACACTTTTTCTAGTTCATTAATTTTATCCTGATACCATGCCCAGTTCTTGGGCAAAATACCATAACTTTCAAGAAGTTTTACATGATTTACAATTACTCCGTTAAAAACATTGTGCATATTTTATCTTTTGAATAATTTGTTTAAATAGTTTATGGAAGCCGGGTGTTTTCAAATTTTTGAGGTATCGTCATCCAACAAAGATATTAACATATTTTTGAGCTGACCCTTGGTAAACGTCAACACAGCAGTTATTTGCTGTGGCAAAGGTTGCCTACGATGATATGCTTAGGTACGCCCAAAAAAGGAACCTTGTTTAAAGATTAACTCACAAAGCAATTATGTAATGAATCCTAGCCAAAACAAAAATTTTTTAAACCCAACACAAACACAAACCTAGTATGCAAGCAACAATTATTAATTACAGGAGAAGCAGGAAAACCACTTACAACAACCAGATGATAATCAAAGCCAAAGGCATGGACACCAGGGAAAAAGCAGAGAAACTAATAGGAAAAAAAGTGGTTTACAACACAGGCAAAAAAGAAATCACTGGCAAAATATCAGCTGTTCACGGCAACAAAGGCGCGTTAAGAGCCCTCTTTGAAACCGGAATGCCAGGGCAAGCCATAGGAAGAAAAATAGAGATAGGATGAAGATCTATTTAATAAAAAAGAAGTGATTTCTAAAAAAATAATTTTTATCTCATAGTGAAGCCAGCACTCATGAGCATCAGGCCCTCAACAGTTATGATTATGTTATAAACCACCAGGTTGGCTAAAAAGGGCAGTTCCAGTTTTATGACATCAAAACTGTTAAGTATTGGCAAGAACCCAACTACTATGAAGATAAGACCTAACAAGATTAGGAATTTATGAATAGCATGCCCGGCGGGCTCAATCATACCATCAATAATTATATAGCCGCCTGCAATAGCGATTATCCAAAAGAAGATAGAGCCTATCAGGCCGGATAAGAATTCTGGCAGACTAAAAGATATAATATTCCACTTGTTGAGCAAAGGGGTAATGCCCATGAGGAACAATACCAATCCTACAAAGAAGCTAAACCAATCCCTGAAACTCATAAAAACTCCTTTTTTTGAATTTAACAATCTCATTTTTTTTCAGCCTCCCAACAACTCTTTTTTCCTTTAATTATGCGCCTTTAACATCCCTGCTCTCAATTATTCTGTACAGAGTATTCATATCCTTTACACTTTCATGTAATTCCTTTTTTAGTTTTTTAAGAGCTTCCTCTTTTTCTTGTTCTAGTTCCCTCAGATTTTCTTCAGGATATTTTAGTTCTCTGAGCTTTTCCAGCAATCTGTTAAATTTTATATTCAGCTTTTTCTTCTCCTTCTCTTCAGCCTCTGCAATATCCCAGAACAAGGCCTGTAAAACACTTGCTTCTCTGTTGTCCTGCGAAGAAACCTTTTTTATTAGTTTTTCCTCCTTGTCATAAAGCTTTTTATTATCCTTCTCATTACCACTACGTTTATTATCCTCTTTTCTAACTGTTTTAAAAAGCCTCTTCTCATTCTTTCTGACGCGGTTAGCAACCCTTCTCAGAATTCTTGACACATGGATTCCCTCATGCACAAGATCAGCGAGGTCTCCCTCAGAGACACCGGGCAGCTCTCCTTCAGCAGCTCTCTGCTCATATGCGAACCAGCGGTTAAGCTCTGATTTTTCTTTTTGCATCTCATTTGCAATCAGCTTTTTAAGCTCAGGATTATTAGTCGACTTATACGCCTCACCAAGAGTAGCGGTCTGCCTCTTAACAATCATCAATATGTGCGAGATGCACTTTTCAAAGTTAGGGAACTCCTTGTCAGCAATATCATCCAGCAAATGCTTGAAATTCTTTTTCACAGCCTTAACATCGCCTTTTTCAATCGCCTTGTCAAGCTTCTTCTTCTGCTTATCCTCAAGATGCTCATAATGCCTTGACTTCCTAAGATGCCTCAAAACATACCTTGCCAAACCCCTCTGACTCCTCACAGAGTTAAGCAAAGCCTCAAATCTTAAACCCATAACACATCACCTTTTGTTAAGTTTTACCCGCCTCTAGTTTATAAACTTTTGTGGAAATGATTATTTCTCTAAATTGATTAATACTTTTTCCAGCTCTTCTAAAGTGTTTTTTGTACCTCTATTTTCTAATTCAGTCTTTACATTATCTTCTTGAACATTAGCATTATCAACACGTTTGATGAATTCATTATCAAACTTGGATTTTAATTTATCATATTCTTTTTCACTCTTTCTCTTCAAAGCAATTAAGAGCCAGGACAGGTTAGGATTCCATATTCCTAGTTTATAATTATCTAATCTTGGTCTTACATAAGCATCTACTTCTCCAATTCTTTCAAGGACATCCTTTAAATCTTTTTTATCTGCCCATAAGAGAGTTGTGCTTTTGTTTTTATCGTGTTTTATGTCTTTTTTAAGAGCCTTTATTACTATTTTGACTTTTTCTCCTTGTTCTAACTGGGTAATAATTGTTTTTAAAGTCCTATAAATATCAGGGTAGTCTGTCTTTAAGTGTCTTATATCCCATCTGCAAGGATTTTCAGTGCCTAAAACCCGTGCGCCTAAGCAGATGTAAACCTTCTCAATATCAAAGTTCTTCTGAACCAGATTCTCTGCGATTCTGCCTGCAAAACGATGACTATTATGTTCGTTCAGATTAACTGTAATGTTTCCCTGGTTCAGGGATATGTAATTTTTTTCTTTGGGCATAACCTCTTTTTCCTTGATTTTCTCTGCTACGCTTTTATCCTTTACCAACACCCATATTAGTTGGAATCTCTTGTTAGGCGTCTCCTGGTCATCGCTACGCGGACCTGGTAAAGCAATAAGGATATCTTGGATTAATTTTTCAAGCTTGTCTATTCTTTCATTAAACTCCTGTTTTGTGACTAATCCTCTAATGAGGTTATTGTTATCTCTTACAATTCTTAATATTTCATCAATCGTTTCATTCATTTCTGGGAGCTTTGATGCTATATCCCCAATCTTAGTGCTTATGTCTTCAAGAACAGGGATTACGTGACTTGAGATCAGTTCTTTGATAGTATTGACTTTTCCCTCTGTTAGTTTAGTTATTTCTTCTATGCGCCTTAAGGCAGCTAAGATTTCATCAAGCTTTCCCTCATCACACTCTCCTTCCAAGCATTTATTCAGAAGTTTTCTGATTTCTATTATTATTGGTTTTAACTCTTTAAGTATGTCGAGGATATCTTCTAAATATTTTCTGTGCTCATCAAGTTTCTTAGTTATATTTATATTAATGTTATTAATGTTAGTTTCAATTTCATTTATTTGGACGGACAGGTTACCAATTTCTTTTTTAACCTGTTTTTGAATATCAGTACTGTAATCATTAACATTTTTATTTATTTCATTGACAACTTGGTTTACATTATCTATGTTATTGTTAATGGTATCTCCTATGTTATTGAATATTTTTTTGCTGTTATCAAAAATGTTATTAAAAGAATCTATTATTGTATTTGTATCGCCGGTTTCAATATCAGATATGGCATCTAACACCTGCATTATATTTTTTTCAAATTTATTTATTACTTGGTTATAGTTCTTGTTAACAATATCCCCCATACTTTCAGTGATTTTGTCAGCGATTTTTTTGATGTTCTTATCACTTATCTTAACAGTTTTCTTGTTAACCTTGTTAACAAATTTTTTAATAAGCTTAATCAGTTCAAGCACAGTCTTGTCTGTAATAGAAACCGAACTTGTTCTTTTACCTGTATTAAGTGTTATAGTGCTGTTTTCAATATTACACTGTGCAAAGGGGCTGTTAGTAACTTTCTGCTCAAGACTTCCAATATCCTTGAATACAGACTTCAGGCTATCAATCTTTTCTTTATTATCTTTATCTTTAATATCTCTTGCTAATTCATCAAGGCCATCAAAGATTTTTTTTAATAATTCGTCAATCTCTGAGTTACCAGTCTTTTCTGCCATTTTAATTCAATTATAAATTTTTATCACAATCTTCGCTCCTCGACATGACCTTGACCTGTTCCGCCTTCCTCTTCATTCACATTGTCAATCACAGGAACCCACCCGTGCGCGTGCAGCGGCCTTGAAACCCTTATAGTGGTCCACGGGCCTTTGCCATGTGAGTTTACTGCTCTTATTCTGTACTTGTAATCATTCTCAGGTATTATTGGGTCCAGGCTGTTCCACCATTCCTTTATAATGCCTTCATGGTTTCGAAAACGTTCATTATCAATGAAGGGATCTTCGGGAGTGAAGTTACGGCTAACATAAGCTACTCGTCTCCAGTTCCCCCACAGATTCCTGTTCCAGCCGAATCCTTTCGGAGTCCTTGCATGCCTTTGTCTTTCAATATGGTAGTAATTAATTCGTTCATCAGAAGGATTAGCCGCCCATGACAATCTTACGTTGTCTCCTCCATGTACTCCTCTGAAAACAAGCACTTTGTTTGGCTTGTTCCCCTTGCGATGAGGAGGGCCTATATTTTCATTTATTTCTCTATCGCCTCTGTTTCCACTACCTGAAGAGTCTCTGCTTCTTGAACTCCCAGGCCAGCTCCAGTTTCCTCCGCCCGTGAAGAATTGTATTATTTTTACGACTAATAATATCATTAAGAGGATATAGGTCCAACTTACCATGGCTGCGTATCCGTTTGCTACGAATCCTTCTACTACCATTTTTTGAATTTAAAGGCTTTCTTAACCCATTCTTTTTTTATCATTATTACTGTTGGGAGTCCGGCTATTACTGCCCATTCGTCAAGCAGGAACAAGAGGAGCAGTAACAGGATAATCCCTAATAGGTTCTTTATCCATCCCATCTGGTCGTCTTCTCCTTTTTTTCTTAGTACGAACACTGCTACTATTCCTAGTCCTACGAAGAATCCCAGGAAGATTGTTGAGCTCATTATCAAGGTAATCAGCCCTCCCGTTCCTAGCAGCCAGGATGCGGGCATCATGAACACTCCTATCATGCTGAAGGCAAAGCTTACTATGCCAGCGGTCTTGTTGTCGAACACCTTGACTTTTTTAAGCGCCATGTAGGATACTGCGAATAATACTATGAACAGCATGAATTTTAAGAAGCCCATCTGCACGTGCTGGTTGTTCTGCAGCACGCTTATGTTGAAGAGTTCGCTTATCATCTCTATGGCTCTGTTAAGCGGGCTTATGCCTGTCCTGGCAGTATAGCCCATGCTTAGTGGTATTGAGAATAATAATGTGAGGATAGGAAGAGTGTTTTTAGCAATAGGTTTTTTTGTTTTCATACTCCGACTCATTTTTTAATATTAGAGTATTTAAACTTTACGATAATTCGTTAATTAGTTGGATTTGTTTTTGAAGTCGTGGTTTTTTTGCTATTGTCTTTGGTTTTCTTGAATTTTTATCTGTTTTTTTATTACCTATTCTTTGTTTTGGTTTTTGTTTTTTTATTTTGTTATTCTTCAAGTTTCTTTTATTTCCAGCCCAACCTAGTGGTTTTTGCGCTTGTTTGGTTCTGGTTGCGTCCCGTTCCTGGTTTTTTCTTGTTTTCTTCGTATTTTTTTTATTTTTTCTGGTTTATTTTTTTTAGCTTGTTTTTCCTAGTGGTTTTCCTTGATTACAAAAAAGCATACCTCGTCCTTTAGGGCGAGGTTGTTGATTTTTTTTCAAATGTTTTGGTTTTGCAAAATAATTATATTGTTTAACCTATATATTGTTTAAACAACTTATTGTTCACGCTATTAATTGCTTATAATATATATTGTTTTAAATATATATTTGATAACCAATATTTATTTAAATACAATAATCTTATTTTTTCGTGTGAAAAAACCTGTTAAGAGCAAGAAATCAGAATCCGAGTACCTTGAGTTAAAAGGATTTTTATCCTTTCTTATTCTGCACGAATTATCAAATCAAAAGCTCTGTGGTGACGAGCTAGCCAAGAAAATTGGAATGCGCAAAGACGGGGAACTGACTCCTGGCACCATTTACCCCGCCTTAAAGAGGCTCAGGCGTAAAAAACTCATTAGCTATGCGCGGAAGGGCAGAAGAAAGGTTTATTCCCTCTCTGAGCTGGGCGAAAAGGAGTTAAAACATCTTTATGTTTTGTTTAGCAGGTATTTTTACGGCTTAAAGAACAGGATAAGACGGCGCACAGCCTTAAAGACCCGTAAAAAGAAAAAGTAATCAGATAAAGGTTTTATTTTTTGCTTAAAACTTTTAGTAATATTTTTGGAGGAGTTAAAAACAGAAAATGCTGTTAACAACCAAGTTACAAGATGAAGCAGGCACCAACCCGGACTTGTTCAAATACACTTCAGAATACATCCAGGACGAGCTCGAACTGATACATGAGGAGCAGGACAATCTGGTCACGGTTTCTGAGGAGCTAAGAAAAGCAACCCAGCAGACCAGGCAGATGAAAGACCTGCTCAAACTCATCAAGAAAACAGACAAGACCGTATTAAAAGGTCTGGAAGACAAGAGAAAACAGAGCTCATCTCTCATCAACCTGTTTGAAGAAGTAAAAAACCTGCTGAAAAACGAGAGGTACGAGGACATTGAGCGCTTAATGCTTAAAGCCAAGCAGAAAAGCCAGGCCAAGATAAAGCTCAGCGAGAAAGAAATGCACGACCTCAAGGACGTGATGGGCGAACTGGAGGACTCATACAAGATAGCATCAGGCCTCTGCAGGCTTTACCAGTTGATGTATGACAATGTAAAAAAGATATATGATGGAGCCGGCCAGGAGCTCAGAAAAGAAACAACAGAAGACGATGAGATGCGCAGGGCAGGTCCCTACACAGAAAAGGTCCGCTGAGCGTGTTTGTAATGGGTTCTGCGACAACCCCCTCCGAAGCGCAAAACATATAAAGCCTTATAAGAATTCATATTTGCAAGGTTCGTATAATGTGTATTATAAGAACATTACGCTTGTTTTGTTGGTTTTCCCGACGAGAAAAAAACACTTGTTACCTGTTATAAACCGAAAAAAGCTCTCAAAGAGGTGATTTTGCATGAAAAGGGCGCTCTCCAGGGCCAAACTGCACAAAAGAAAAGGTGTTGTGACCAAGGAATTCCTAATCGGACTACTCGCAATAGTTCTTGGCGCGTACAACCTGCTAGCTAGCGCAGGCTATGTCACACAGTTCGTGGAAGTTCCGCAGATAATAGCAAGCATCCTGCTAGTGCTTGCAGGGCTGTTCTTATGGATAACTGCTTACAAGGTCAGCAGGTACAAGTATCATACCAGCAGACTATTTTAAGGCACGCAGGAACAAGAGCCGGATATCATGTTACCCTAATTATTCCAGGAACTGGTGTTGAGCAATGCTTAATAAACTTGATACTGAATTAAAGATAAGGGCTTTTAGCAGGGAAACAGTAAAGGCTTACAAGAGATATAACTTCCTATTTCTTGACTTTGTTGGCAAGAAACCCGTGCAGATAACAGAGGATGACATGAAATCATACCTGGCTTATCTGATATCTGAGAAAAAGCTTTCCTCAAGCACTGTTGCGCTTGCAAGGTCCGCACTGTTATTCTTTTACAACGAGGTGCTGGGCAGAGGATTTGCAAGGATCAGGACGCCCAAGATAAGCAGGCGTTCTCCTTCTGTGCTTACAAAAAAAGAGGTTAAGTCCTTATTAGAGGCCTGTGCCACTAGGAAGAGCAGGCTAATCATAGAGCTGCTTTACTCGTCGGGCCTGAGGGTAAGCGAGTGCTTGAGCCTGAGAGTAGAGGACATGGATTTTGAAGAAGGCATCTGCATTGTCAAGCAGGGCAAGGGTAAAAAGGACCGCATTACTGTTCTTTCCAGGAGTCTTGCGCCCAGGCTCAGGAAGTACTTAGACGAGAACAACCTGTCTTCTGGCCTTGTTTTCAGGAACTCAAGGGGAGGAAGATTAACTGCCAGGAATGTGCAGAAAATCGTTTCTGGTGCTGCTAAGAGAGCAGGTATTAATAAGAAGGCTACTCCTCATAAGCTGAGGCACAGCTTTGCCACTCACTTATTAGAATCAGGCGTTAGCATCAGGATTATCCAGGAATTATTGGGGCATTCTAATCTTCAGACCACCCAGATTTATACGCGTGTTTCCAGGGAGAATATCAGGCGCGTGAAGAGTCCTCTCGACGATATTATCTAGTGTTTTTCTCTTTTTTCTTTGTTTTCTGATGTCAGGAACACTTTCTAAAAATTTTAAGCATATATTACAATCTTTATTATTGCTCAGCCTATATGTTGTCTAACCAATACTAAAAGTTCTAATAAAAAACTAAATATTTTATTGGTAGTCCAAAATATATTTTATAATAGGTCTAAAACCTTTTGTCAAAACCTAAAAATATTATAATAAGATTTTTTGCTAAAAAACCATTAAATCTTAAGCTCCGAAACCTGCTTTGCAACCACCGGGTCAATCTCAAGCACGCCCCTGCGGGCCTGCAAATCCTTAAACCCAGGCTCCAAGCTAAAAACCAAGATGTCATTAACCAACTCCCTGCTCACAGGAACGCCCTTACTGATAATATTAAGAACATACATATTAACCATGTCCTCTGTGAAACCAAGAAGCCTGCTAATATCCCTGACACTCAAAGACCTGGCCATGTAAAGCGTCATAAAAACCTCCTGTTCCCTGCGCGAAAGCCTCACGTCCATCCTCTTAAAACTGTCAGGATGAAGCTCTAATTCCAAGGCATCCAGTCGCTCAGACAACTTATCAACCTTGACCTCAACTTCAGAGAGCAAGCCCTGTCCGGCCTGAATCTCAGAAGTATTCTGGTTAATAGACTCAAGATGATCATCAAGCTCAGACTTGACACTGGAAAAAGCCTTCTTAATATCAGACGCAAGCCTAGCAAAATCATTACTCTTGTTTTTGTTATTATTCAAAAACCTGAAGATGTTACTTCACCCCACCAATCGACAAGAAAAAACATAAAATTATCAGGGATTTAAATAGTTTGTTGTTCTGCAAAAAATGTTTTCATACCAATACATCACACTAATTATGCGACAAATCAAGACAAACAGAGTTTGTCCCAGAATCACTACTCGTCTTTGCTTCGCAAAGCCTCGCCGCGCCATTACGCACCTACAAAAATAAAAATTTTGAGCATACAAATAAAAACATTGTATACCACAAAAAACAAGGTAGGCAACATAAATAACGGCTGCGATGTATTCTGCGGCAAATCAACACAAACAGAATGATTTAAAAAACAACCAATACTCACTTTGCTCATGGCAGAGTTGAATATAACCAAGAAAAAGCTGAGCATCCTGTTATCCCAGCTCAAAGAATTTGAAAAGTCAGACACCAGGCTGGAGCAATATCCTACAGATCCGGAAATAGCAGCTGAAAGCCTTTGGTTCGCAATGATGCAGGGCGACGTAAAAGGAAAAATCATAGCAGACCTTGGCAGCGGGACAGGAATACTGGGCCTGGGAGCCCTGATGCTCGGAGCAAGAAAAGCCTGTCTAATAGACATAGACTCAGAAGCCATAGAACTAGGCGTGACTAATCAGAAATTACTTGAAGAAAAAACAGGGATGCAGCTCAAAGCATCCTTTTCAGCAGGTGACATCAACGTGTTCAGCCAGGAGACAGACACAGTAATAATGAATCCTCCGTTCGGAACCAAGCAGAAAAGCAAGGACGCCCAGTTCCTGCTCAAATCCACCACTATAGCCCCGGTCATCTACACGTTCCACAAAGCCAGCACCAAGAAATACATAGACAAGCTCATAAAAGAGAATGGTTACAAGACAACCCACTACAAGGAATACGACTTCCCACTAAAGCAAACCATGCTCCAACACAAAAAAAGGATAAAGAGGATACGAGTGGGGATGTGGCGGATAGAAAAGAATTCTTAGAATCTCCGGGTTTAACATGATTCTTCCGGAAAATCTTTGTTAAGTTTTATTAAACACATCTGTTACTAGTTTGAAGCATGGACCAAGAGCAAATCAAAGAATTATTTGAATTCCATTTTAAATATGAGGATATTAGGAAAGCTACTGAAGCTTTTGCAGAGCAAAAAAGGAAGCAAAGGATTATTATCGATAAATGTAAGAAATTCATGAGTGAAGATGAGAAATATTACTGGGAGATCCAATTGTGCCCCCTCTTGTATGTTTACAAAGCAGGATTATCCCCGGTAAATCCTTTAATTGATGATTATGTATATACTTCTGGAGCTTATTATCGGAAAAAACTAGCTGAGCATCTAAAAAAAGTTTATAAATGAGAAGTCAACAGCTTCTTTTATGAGCAGCGATTTATGCGACTTATATCTTATTGGAACGAATCATTATGATATTGACGGTGTTTTTAGATTAGAGCATATTTTAAACAAATTGAATCCTGATATAATCGCATTGGAAATGAGTGAAGACAGGGATGATAATTCGAAAGTGATTGAAAAAGATTTAGAATTAAAACTGATTAATGCAGACTTAGAATCTGTAAAAATACTGATTAACAATATCGAGCAAGAAAGTAAAGCAAGGGAAATCTTATTACATGATGATAAGACTTTATTTAATTCTGTACAACAAGATTATTTCTATAAGGTTAACAAGCGGTTTGATGAAAAACAATTAGCAGATTTTGCAACGCTTGATGCGGTTGTGTCGGGCATAAAAAATTACGAGTTAAAAGTTTCAAGAATGTACGTAAATAAAAACAAAAATTCGCAATTAAAATATATTGATCTTGATGTGCTTCAAAAAAGAAGCCAAGAATTTGCAGAAGGCTATAGACTACTTGAGAAGAAATCCATAAAAAAAGTTTTTGAATCTGGTGGAGGCGGGCATAGCTTCCTTTCTGCACTAGATAAAGGGCCTGAAATGGTTATCAGTAATTTAAGAAACGGAATTAGCAATGAATATAATAATTATAGAGCAACAGCTAAAGTTTTTGAAAAAATAAGAGAAAATATGCATAAAATTTATTCTGATTCTAACTTTAACGAATCAGAGAAGCTAGTACTGAAAGCAATGTTTAACCCTGAAAGAGACAAAAATATGTGTTCTGAAATAAGAAGTCTAATTGTTAATCAGAAAGACAAAACTCTCATAACATTAACAGGAGTAGGACACGTACTACATTTAGAAATAGCACTTGCTGATTTTAATCCTAACGTATTAACTCTAGAAGAATATAATTCTGTTTGAAAAAAGAGTCCCCGCCCCCGGACATTCAGAAAAACTAATCATAGCTTTTCATTTGAATTTCCCAGACCTTACGAATGTTTATCCAGTTCAGAGGACTTAACGTGGTTAATGTCATCCTTAACTACTTTCTATAAGATCTTTCGTAAAGATCTTCCAGGAACCTTTCGGGATCGGCTGATCGTGTATCATGCTCAAGCAACACGCTTTTTTTCAACACGATATCTACAACCGAACGCTCTGCCGTTGAGCTAGGCGGGGATTAATCTAATGAAGAAATAATTACTTTATAAATATTGTGGGTAAGAAAGTATTAGCAAGCTTTATATAATTGTTATTACTCTGAGATGTTCATGACATTAAACAAACCTTTAGGTATTATTTTGGTTATTGTTGTTTTATTTGTCGGCTTATTTATTTTTTTCAGGATATTTACTTGGCTCAGCAGGAAACATTTTAAGAAACAGAATTTTGTTCTTCTCTGTCCTAAGAGTGTGGTAGTCATAGAAAAACTTCGTATGGAGCAAGTTCTTTGTCTGGATTTCCTTTTGTAGGAGGAATTTCTTCTGATTATTTTTTTTCAATGCTCAGATTGTGGTCATAAAGGAACTTTTGTAAAGGTTGATAAGGATAAAGTTGCAGCATTTAGAAAAGCACTTAAGGAAGATAGAAAAAAAGAATAATTTTATGTATACTCACTTCATTATAATATTAATGCCCTTGGAGTAATATACTCTCTCTTTTCCTTGGGCGCTCTCAAACCGGGCCTTGGCTGAGGGTAGCTTTATGCCGCCTATGAGTTGCAGCTTGGACTTGAGCTTGTAAGTGATAATTCTTTCCTCATAAGGCTCGAGCACGTCGAGCTCCCATCTTGCGACTGTGCCTTTCTTGCTCTTGCCTATGTTCACAGGCTCCATTGAGCCCAAGGCTGTTTTTTTCTCAATCTCTGCTATGCTTGGCACATAGTCAACCAGCCTGACATTGTTAAGGGCTCCTCTACTCCTGTTCTTCATGTAAATCCTTACTTTTATCTCGCTCACTCCCTGCTTGGTCTTGCCTAGGGGCTCCACGTTCTTAACCATTATGAGCGGGCTTCTCAGGGCATAGTACAGGATTACTCCCAGTATTATGATTAAGAGGATGAGTATGGGAATCCTGTAATTAGTAACTATCACTACTTCCAGGCTTTGCTCGGGGGTGAGCTCCTGCCTTATCACATAAACCTTTCCTTCTAATCCTTTTTCTTTTACAGGCTCGGGTGTGAAACTGGTAAACAGCCTCTTAAAAAAGCCTATCTTGAACTCTCTCTCTGCTACAGCCTTCTCATTGCCGTAATTGGTTATGGTATATGCTCTCTTGGTCCTGAAGAGCAGGCTCTCTTTTGGGTGTTCTTCTTCTGCTAGGTCAGTATAAGCCTCTACATAGTATTCTGTGCTTGACTCAGCAATCTTCTCCTCATTAAAGAACAGGGTAACTGTGGTAGTCCTGGTGCCTGGCTCAGTCATGGAGTCAACTTCAAATAGTATTTCATTGCTTTTTTCTTCAAGCGGCATGAGATGGGTGGTGTATTCC
>CAYRRQ010000018.1:4959-14676 GCA_964426715.1 uncultured Methanosarcinales archaeon | reverse complement strand
ACTGCTACGCAGCATGGCAACAATAATGGCAACGACGAACTTTTTGAACGCAACCCTTCCAAACGAAACATTTAAATATCATTCATTATTATTGAATAATCATTCACTTTTATTGAAAATGATTCCCAAAAATACTGAAAAAATTGTACTATTCCTTTTGAAGAATATAGATGAATTAGGGTATAATATTAATCAGATTTCTAAATTAAATGATATCAGTGTAGGTAGTGCATTTAAGATTCTAAAAGAACTTGAGAAGAACAAGATTTTATTAAAAAAGGAAATCAACAATGCTTCACATTATAAATTAAATCTTAATAATTATGAAACAGTAAAGTTATGTGAATTGCTTATCTTAGGAGAGAAAAGGAACCTTAAAGATTATGCAAAGGTTTATGCAGATGAAATTATGAAATTTGAACAGGCAGATTCTATAATCCTTTTTGGCTCAGTTCTAAAGGGGAATGATTTTAATGATGTTGATGTTCTTTTTGTTACAAATCAAGTAAAGAAAGTAAATGATTTCTGCCTTGAAATCTCAAAAGTAAGAACAAAACCTGTGGTTCCTTTGATATTAAAAAAAGATGATTTAATCAAAGAAATCAGACAAAAAAAAGAATCAATACTCGATATCATAAAGCATGGTGTCGTTCTTAAAGGAGAAAGCGTATTTATGGAGGTAATAAAAAATGTCAATTCATGAGGAAAAGCTAAATTGGTGTTTGGCAAGAGAATCAAGAATGAAGAAGATAAAGCCAAATGATAAACTTCTTTTGAAAATAAAAAAATGGTTGGATAAAAATGGGAATAAATATCATTTTCCTACAGTAACCGCTTTTATTAATAATGCAATCTATGAGAAATTAGGAAGACTAAATTCAAAAAAAGAGGAAAAAGATGGAGTACAATAAACCATATTGTAAAAGTTCAGAAAATATGGCGGAAGTCGAGGATAAATCAGTCAGCCTAATTGTAACTTCACCCCCCATATAATATTGATATTAAATATGGAAATAAACATAAAAATGGAAGGGTTATAGGAACTAAAGGAATTAAATATGAGGATAAATTAAATGAAGAAGAATATAGACACATTCTAGGAATAGTTTTTGATGAATGTAAAAGAGTTCTAAAAGATAATGGTTCAATTAGTTCTTAAATCATTGTCTAAAAGAGCAGGGTTATCCCTTAATGTTACTCCTCATATGCTTAGGCGTAGTTTTGCTACTCACTTATTGGAATCAGGGGTTGATATAAGGTATATTCACAAACTCTCAGGTCATTCTGATGTTTCCACCACGCAAATATACACTAAAGTATCTTCAGAGAATTAGAGAACCTTCCAAATCCTTTGGATTTGATTTAATCTCTTCTAATAATTAACCTTTGTAGCAATTCAAAAATACAGAAAAATATTAAAAACCCAAACAGAAAGGATTATTTTATGGCATCAATACCCAGCCTGGCTTATGTGATAATAGGAGCAGTAATGCTTGCTTTTTCATGGTTCGTCAACAAAACAACTGATTCCAAGTCACTCACCTTGTTCTTTTATATAGGTGGAGCATTGGTCATCATAGGACTTCTCAAGCTCGTGTTCAGGGCTTTGTTCAGGAAGAAAGACAGGAAACCACGGCAGCCACGACAAAAGAACCAGGTAAACCAGACAGGAAAGCACCAGCCAGACAAATTAAAAGGTAGCAGTCACCATGTGTCCAGGGCAAAAAAATCCCGGCAGCCGTCTCATCCCAGCATTATAGCATGCCCTGTCTGCGGGGCCAAGCATTATGATTATGCGAATTATTGCATGAAGTGTGGTGCAAGAATGGAAAAATAGCAAACATTAAAAATAAGCTTTACTTACAATGGTTTTAACTATGGACGCATTAGAATGTATAAGCACGCGCAGGAGCATAAGAAGGTTTCTTGGCATACCTGTGGATTCAGAGACTCAGATGACTATAGTAGAGGCTGGCTCTATGGCTCCGAGCAGCGGTAATATGCAGGACTGGAAGTTCATAATCATTGATAAGAAACCCTTGATGAAGAATATATGCACTCACAGCCTGAACCAGGAGTGCGTGCAGAACGCAGCTTTCCTGGTAGTGGTGTGCTCTGACCCTGAGCAGACCGAGCTGAACTACGGCCTCAGAGGAGAAAGGCTTTACACAACCCAGAACTGCGCAGCAGCAGCTGAGAACATGCTATTAGCAGCTCACGCCCTGGGCCTGGGAGGAACATGGGTGGGCGCTTTTGACGAGGAAAAACTGCGCGAAATCCTGGACATCCCGAGCAAGGCAAGGCCGCAGGTCATACTCGCCTTTGGCTATCCTGACGAGGTGCCTGAGCATAAGAGGCTTAAGGACCTGAGTATAATAACCTATTATAATGCGTATGGAGCAAATGTCAAGAACATACACCGCGTATTATGGGATTTCTCTGTGGACTGGGAGCAAAGAATAGAAAAGGCCAGGGGCGCCCTGGACAAGAGCCGTGAAAAGGCGGGCAGGGCCTCCAGGAAAAAGGCAGAACAGCTCAAGAACAAAGGATTGTCATTGTTTGAGAAGTATAAGACGCGCTTGAAAAACAAGCAGAAAAAAAGAAAAAAATAAGAAAATAAGGAAATAAAAAAATAAGAAAATAAGAAAATAAGAAAATAAGAAGATAAGAGAATAAGAAAAAATAATTTCTGATATGAATATTTCTGATATGAATTTCAGGCATGCTTACGTGCTGTGTTGAACCAGGTATGATAAACCTTATATAATACGCCAGACTTCTTTTCTTTCACAATGCCATTGGCCAAGCAACTCCCGGATGAATTCAGAGAGGTGTTATTTCCATACGACCGGGTCAGGACTATACAGGACGAGCTCATAAGAATGATTAACAAGGCAGTCACAGGACAGCAAAACCTGATTGTTCACGCCCCAACAGGCCTTGGCAAGACAGCAGCCGCACTTGGACCCAGCCTGAAACAGGCATTAAAAAAAGACCTTACTGTCTTCTTCTTAACATCCAGGCACACCCAGCACAGACTCGCAACGCAGACCCTCAGCGAGATCAAGAAGAAATACAATCTTGACTTCACAGCAGTTGATATCATAGGCAAGAAATGGCTCTGCCTCCAGCCCAGCGTATCCAAGCTTTACCCCAGGGAATTCCTGGATTACTGCAAGAAGATGAGAGAGGACGAGCTCTGCGAGTACTACGAGAGGATGCACTCCAAGGGAAAGCCCAGCCTCGAAGCCAGGAAGGTGGTGAAGCAGCTTAAAAAAGAGGACATGACCAACACCGAGGCAATACTGGAGGCTGCCAAAAAACACAAGCTGTGCCCTTACGAGTTATCCCTGCTCATAGCCCGCGAAGCCAGAGTAATCATAGGCGATTACTTTTATCTTTTTAACCCGCACATAAGAGAAGCCTTTCTTAAGAGGACTGGCAAGGAATTAGACAAGATAATCATAATCGTGGACGAAGGACATAATCTGCCTGACCGCGTCAAGGACCTGTCAAGCCACAGGATAAGCACGTTTACCCTGAGCAGAGCCCTGGAAGAAGCCAAAAAAGCAGGCAGAGAAGACTTTGAGGAACTGATAAGAGCCCTGGACAAGAAACTATGGGAACTCGCAGACGATCTCATAGACGAGGATTATGTTGGCAAGCAACAACTAGTGGATGAGCTCAAGAACATGACCAGCGAATCAGAGTACAATAGCCTGATAGCAGACATGCACCTAATAGCAGACAATATCAGGGAGGAGCAAAAACATTCCTCTCTTGGCACAACAGCAGCCTTTCTTGAAGCATGGGACCAGGATGATGAAGGATTCACCAGGATAATCTCAAGGGCAACAACCCTTAAGGGTGATGAGGTAATCTCAGTGCAGTACCGCTGCCTGGATCCTGGGCTGATAACAAGGGAAGTCATAAGAACAGCTTACAGTACAATAATGATGTCAGGCACTCTCAGTCCAACCAACATGTACAGGGAAGTACTGGGATTTGACACAGCAGAAGAGGCAAGCCTCAAAAGCCCGTTCCCAGAGAAGAACAAGCTCAACATAATTGTTCCCAAGACCAGCACCAAGTACGAGAGCAGGAGTGAGGAGCAGTATAGGGAGATAGCTGAGATACTGGCCAGGGCCACCAATGTCATCCCGGGCAACACAGCAGTGTTTTTTCCAAGCTACAAGCTAAGAGACGATATTAACAACTACTTCTCCAGGCTCTCAGAAAAACCTGTTTTTGTAGAGCAGCCCAAGCTCTCCAAAAAAGAGAAAAACGATTTCTTAGAAGCATTTAAATGTTACAAGAATGTGGGAGCCGTGCTGATGGGCGTGAGCGGCGGCAACTTTGCAGAAGGAGTGGACCTGCCAGGCGACTTTCTTAAAGGCGTAATTATAGTAGGCCTTCCATTGCAGCGGCCCGACCTGGAGACCAGGGCGCTAATAAAGTACTATGACCAGAAGTTCAATAAGGGCTGGGATTACGGCTACTTATTCCCTGGCTTTAACCGCGCCCTTCAAAGCGCAGGCAGGTGCATAAGAAGCGAGGAGGACAAGGGAGTAATAATCTTTCTTGACGAGAGATACTCCTGGAAAAACTATAAGAGGTGCTTCCCGCCAAGCTGGGACATAAAGACCACTGTACTGTATGAGAGCATGATAGAAAAGTTTTTTGAAAAGAACGATGATGATAAAAAGAATAATAAAGAGGATGGGAAATAAGAAATAGTATATCAATGAGAAGTATACGAATAAGAAAAATGTATTATGTCAAGGACTCTCAGCCATGAACACAACGCTGCCATTGCATATTCCTGTAGTGTGGGATTCTGGAGGAACCTTGAACTGCCAGTAAGTCGTGTTAACCTTTTTCTCTGATGGACTGCTCTTGGGAGTGATGGTCAGGCCTATGTCCTGGGGCGTGGAGGAGAGCTGGTTCTTGGAATCATAATCATCAGAGCTGCTTGTAGAGTACTTCTCGAACTCCACACTCACATTGTTAATCTCGCATATCATGGACAAGTCGCTCCCGGTAGCCTCGTTGTCGCCTCCGAATCCGTAGACACTGATGTTCATGGGCATGTTTCCCACGTTGCTGATGTTCACTGCCACGTTATTAGATGTCTGGTTGGGCTCAAGATCCTGATAGTCAATTACAGAGGTGGAGATGTTAAGAGCGAACAACTGGTTGACAGAAGTATTGTCTGAGGTATTGGTAGTTGAGTAATTATTATTTGCAAATCCTGTGCAGTTCCAAGAGCCGTTAACAGCATAATGCCATACGTGGAAGACACAGGTGTAGTCAGCGCTCTGCCCGCCTCCAGTAACAAGAGAGCAGCTGTTATTGGTGTAATGAGTGCGGTTATTATCAGCAGCATCAAAGGTGCTGGTGCTTGAGTAAAGAGTGGCATTAACCCCTTTAATATTAGTGTACACTTCAGGGTCTTGTATTGTCATATTGCAATAAACCCTGGTTGCGCTTCCTGCGCTCAGGTCAACCTCGTCCACAGGCATGGAGACTGTGTCGTCAACAATGATTG
This sequence comes from uncultured Methanosarcinales archaeon, assembly GCA_964426715.1. Classification (GTDB taxonomy): domain Archaea; phylum Nanobdellota; class Nanobdellia; order Woesearchaeales; family SM23-78; genus SM23-78. The sequence goes on along the minus strand of CAYRRQ010000018.1, from coordinate 9,128 downwards.
AGGTGATATTCAATTCCTGGCTTATTATGGTAATGTTTATGTGAGTGTCGTTTTCTCCTGTGTTGCCTAGGGAATCATTAGCTCGCACTCTTACCTCATACTCGTTGCCATTACTAAGGCCGGTCAGGTTCCACTCACATTCGAAAGGCGCGCTTCCATCAGTGTCATTGCATATCGACTTCCAAGTGTCAGTATTGTTTATCCTGTAGAAAAAACTAACTGTGTCTATGGTTCCTACACCGCTATCTGTCACGCTCGCATTCACAGTATAGGTAAATCCATTGTTTAAAGCATTAATAATGGAATCGTTATGGGGCTGGTCTAAAACTGAAACAGGACCGGTATTGTCCTGAACAAGCTCGAATACATAGTTGTCACTTGCACCATTATAGCCAGATTTGGAGGCATAGGATACTGCAGAATAATTAGCTTCTGCTTGTCCAGAAGTATCCCAGTCCCAGGTCCACAACCCCTCAGCACTGCTCGTGGAAGAGTTGCTGTCAATCAATTCTTGGGCGGATTGTATGGTTTCCAAGTCAGTGTAAATCTCTTCTTTGTAATAAACATCTAGGTTTGCGTAGTCTAGGGCAAAAGAAGCATCGTCATTCTTAGTAAGCCCGCCTATGTCTGTCTCATACCTTACCCAGAGCATGCCAGTTGCGTCTTCAACATAGCTTCCAAGATTACTGGTTTCAATGTAGGACTCAGTGTTCTCAGCAGCAGAGTTAACATCCTGGGTTATGGTGTCAAATCCAACATCCCATCCAGAACTGTCAAAATCATAGAGCTCAGCATAGGCTGTGTTAGCACTGCCTGCGCCTATAGCAGCGCCGCACGTAATAGGAGCAGTGATGTCGTCTGAATGGCAATAATTTATTGTGAAGTTCAGAGATACCAGATCTGATTCGCTCACACCAATACTTGACAGGTTGTAACTAAGATTAATATAAGCATTCAAAGTCAGACCTGATGGAGGATTGTTATCTCTTCCAACAGCATAATAAACACTATTGTCGCTTGTTGTGTCAGAAGAAGCTCCGTCAGTAACATCATACAAAGAGCCCAGGATGCTGCCGCCAACTGCAGTCAATACACTGTTCTGGGTTTGCCGCGTCTCATTATTATTTGGATTGCTCGCCCCTGAATTATTGTAGTAAGCCATGAACTCCTTGTTCTCAACACCGGCTGTTATGCTCGCCCTGAACCTTACTACGCAGTAAGTCGCATCGTCCCCGCTCACAACCGTACGGTTTACTGAGTCAAGGTTGCTGTTAGAGTCAAATCTTATTATTCTTATCTCGTCTTCGCAGCTGGTTATGTTGTTGTCCAGCCCAGTAATGTTCACTTCTACGAGCACGTTGTTCAGGTCTTGGGCGCTGCTTAGAGTGATAGGTTTTCTTCTCTGCCATGACGAGTTCCACCAAGGTATTGTGGTGTTGGAGTCTATGACTGCAGTGCTCACACTCGCGCCGCTCACAGGGTTGTCATTAATATCTGTTATGTTGCTGGTAATTGATGCTGTCTCCCCGATATAATACGAGGCTTTGTTCAGGGAGAGGTTCAGGTACATGTCAGAGTTCAGGCTGATACTGATGTTCCTGGTCTCAGTGGCATTGATATAGCCTGCATGGTCTGTGCAGTTAATACTCCAGTCAAGCTGGGTGCCATCATCAACTCCGTACAAGTAGAAGTACTGGTCCTGTCCTTTCTCCACAGAGCTGTTAGTCTGGTTCACGTCGCTGTTGATTATTAAGCTGCAGCTCTGGATGGGCGAGCTGTCACTCACTTGGTAGACAAAAACCAGGTCGCCGTCTGTGTCAGTGTAATCGTCTTCTGGCGAAACAAGACTAATACTTGGAGCGTTATTATCAATCGTGATATTAACATGCACATCGTATTCTCCATGGTTGCCCAGGGTGTCGTTTGCATGAACCCTTACTTCGTATCCTGTCCCGTCACTAACAGCAGTGGTGTCCCACTGGCAGTCATAAACTGGGTCCCGGCTATCCGAGCATATAAGCTGCCAAGCCCCTCCGCCCTGCCTGTATTCGAAAACTGCGGTGTCAACACTCGCCGAGCCGGATTCTGTAATACTAGCATTCACAGTGTAAGTCCCGTTGATATAAGTTGAGTTAGGCGGCTGGTCCAGCACAGAGACCGGTCCGGCAGTATCTATTATTACCTCGCGCTTCTCAGAGCTGTTAACATTGCCCAGGGAGTCTGTGCAATTCACACTCCAGTTATAAGCCCCGTCTCCCAGTTCATAGCTAAGGTTGAGACTGACCCCTTCTTGGGGGTTGAGCGTGGTATTGCTTATATTACCGTCAATTATTAAGGAACAGTTCTTCATACTGCTGAGCGCGTCGCTCACATTATAATAGAATGTTACGTTGCCATTAGTAAGGTTTTCCTTGTCCAGAGGGCTTTCCAAATTGATTATTGGTCCTTTTCTGTCCACGGTTATGTTAGTGTGAACATCTGCGCTTCCTGTGTTGCCCTTGGAGTCATTTGCATAAGCCCTTAACTCGTATGTGTTGCCGTCTGGGAGGCTGGTTAAATCCCATTCGCAGTCATACACCGGGTCCCTGTTGTCAGAGCACGTGTAGCTCCATGTGTCACTGGAGTTTCTCCTGTACTCGAATATTACAGTATCAACACCTGACTCAGAATCCGCGGAGCTTGCATTAACCGTGTATGTATCAGAACTGATGTTTTCAAAGCTTTCAGGCTTGTCAAGAGTGGTGCTTGGAGGGTTGGTGTCAAACCCTATGGTTATGTATGTGCTGTTGCTTAGTCCGTTGTTGTCTGTGATTGTGACTCTTAAATAGCATGACAAGCTGTTATTATCGCACTCTGACTGCTGGGTTGTGTTCCATGTGCAGTTCTCATCAGTAGAGCTGCATATAAGACTTGGGCTTGGAAAAGCAGAGTTGTTGTCATATTCAAACAAGTAATTGGCAATGCTACCATCTGAGTCAAAGCTGGATGAGGCGTTCAGCATCTCTGTTCCTGCCAGCCACGAGTTATTGCCAGGGTAAGTGAGGTTAGGGTAGGGGTGGTCGTTGATTGTAAGGTTGACGCTTCCAGACGTGTACGAGCCAACATTGTCTGATACTGCGATGCACCTGAGGGGCCATGTGTTGTTTCCTGAATTGCTCCCAGAGGTGATGTTAAAAGTATGAGTGCACTGAGCCCCGCCAGCAGTAAGGTCGCCGCAGCTATAATTATCTTCCTGGTTAATCAAGTCAGTTGTTGTGGTATTAATATGTTTGAAACTCGAGGGGTCGTATTCTGCATAGACGGTAACGTTCTCACAGTTCACTCCTCCGGCGCCACAGCTCACATTACAGGTTTGCTGGTACTCATAGTTATATTCAGATTCATTAATCTCAATATCAGAAGAAGGTGAGCTCATCACAACAGTCATGCTTCCAGCACTGGTAACATTCCATTCCAGATTAGTGGTGTTGGTCTGCCAGTTGTTTGCATAGTCCTTTGCATGGGCTTCCAGCCAGGTGTAGTTGCCGTCAAATTCCAAGTAGTATGATTTTGAGTAGATGTTGTCTCCTGCAAACGCGTCGCATCCAGAGCCGTCATCAAGCAGGGTAATGTTTTCTTCTTCAAGATTGGGATCTTGTATCTTAGCATATACTGTCTGCACTTCTGAGAAGCTATCAGTCACTGTAACATTAAGGCAGATATACTCATAGATCAGGAAGCTTGAACCGTTCTTGTTCCAGTTAGTTATTACAGGAGGGATGGTGTCAATTTTTATGGTGTAGTTATAACTGCTGAAATTATTGTTGCCTGCAGAATCATTGCACCAGACATTCCATAAATAGGCGCCGTCGCTTAGATCTATAGGACCTAATGTGTTGATGAAGTTGTTAAGAGGCGAATCATCTGATTTATTTGCACTAAAACCGCTTTCTGTGAAGTTGCCGTAGAGAACACAAGATTCAAGATAAGCGTCTGAGGGGGTATAATTGAAAAAGACGCTGTTGTTGTTTCTGAAGGTGTCATTGCCAGGATAATTGAGGAGAACGCTTGGATAAGAGGAATCAAGAGTAATGGTGTAGGTCAAGGTTGAGTTTTTGTATCCTACCTTGTCAGTTATGGTGACGTTGTACCAGTATTCTTGGTTGGGGTTGAGTTCTGTGAAGTTGTGG
>CAYRRQ010000018.1:0-4859 GCA_964426715.1 uncultured Methanosarcinales archaeon | reverse complement strand
TTACATTTATATAAATCCAATTTCGGTTGAAATACGTGTCATTATCCTCGGTTCCGGGCGCATAATCAATTGTTGGCCTCGTATTATCAAGGGTTATCTTGTAAGTAGATGTTGAATTATTGTTCAGGGCTTTATCAAACATTGTGACGTTGTACCAGTATTCTTGGTTGGGCTTGAGTTCTGTGAAGTTGTGGTTTCTTGTTTTGTCTGTGTATGTGATGTTGGTGATGAGTCCTGTGTTGTTGTATAGTTTGAATGTGATGTTTTTTTCGTTGGTGTCGTTTGCACTAACGTTTACATAAATCCATGTCCGGTTAAAATAGGTGTTGTTCTCTTCTGTTCCAGAAGAATAATTAATTGCAGGGTATATTATGTCAAGAGTAATTTTTCTCAGCGTGGTGGTATTGCACCAGCCTACGATGTCGCATATGGTGACGTTGTACCAGTATTCTTGGTTGGGGTTGAGTTCTGTGAAGTTGTGGTTTCTTGTTTTGTCTGTGTATGTGATGTTGGTGATGAGTCCTGTGTTGTTGTATAGTTTGAATGTGATGTTTTTTTCGTTGGTGTCGTTTGCACTTACATTTATATAAATCCAATTTCGGTTGAAATACGTGTCATTATCCTCGGTTCCAGAAGAATAATTGATTGTAGGAGAAGTCGAATCAACTGTTAATGCGAAGTTGGTTTCGTACATATCCCAGGCACCATTGCTGTCAGAACAATTAATATTCCATTTGTAGCTGCCGTCGTCAAGGCTTATAGTGAGGTTGGTTTCTGTATTGACAATCACGTTGTAGGTTGTTTTGTTAGCAGCCCAGCTGCCTGAGAAGTTACCCCATAATGTGCAGTTCTGAACAGGGTCTTCTTCATCAAATACTGTGAAGTTGAAATCAATATTTGCGCCGCTGGAAAGGTTGGCATGGTTGGGAGGATAAGTAAGGTTGGTTATGTTGGGAGGATTATTATATGTTATTTTCAGGTAGGCTTCGTATGCCATACAATAGCCTGGCTGGCCGTCGCCCTTACTGTCCTGGTAAAACTCCACTGTAAGATTGTCCAGGTTTCCTGTAGGCCCGTCCCACTCACAGCTGAACCAGTTCAGAGAGCCGCTATTAGGATTAACATCTATGGTGCATCTGGTTGTATCGTCCTGCTGAAGCCTTGCTAGGTAGCCGCAGTTAGAGCTGTTTCCCAACACCCACAAAGTTATGTTAGTAGCTGATTCAGTTATGTTGTCAAAACCGAATTCTGCATAGGTGTTATCATTAGCCCTTGCTGATATATATGTTGTTAAGGCTCCTGATGTGTAGGGCTGCCTGATGCTGTCATTTACCTGGTCGTATCCCGTGCCTGTGCCGTCATCCCATCCCTGCTGAATATTTGAGTTAGGGTCATAATAAGATGTGGGGTCAACTGCCAAGTACCAGGGCCGTGCCTCATAATATGTTCCGCCTGAGTAACTGACATATGAGGGTCCTAGTGCATAAAGCTCAGGTGTGACAAGAGGTGGCTTTGCAGAATAACTAATAACAGAATTATTATTTAAATTTATCCAGGTAAGATGTATTTCTCTGTTTTGCTCACTCCTAATTGCGTTGCCATGACTTCCAATTGAAAAGCTATCTGGAATAACCTCTGTGAAATTAAAATTGGTTGAGTTTGTGTGCGAGATAATGGTTATGCTTGAATCAAATTCTCCTCTCCAAGGATCTGTTGTGACAGGAGTGTCTCTGAGGATGTCAAATTCATAGAAATCTTTAGTACTGAAATACGAGTACATGGTGCTGTTAACCTTATTGCCAGTCGCCTTAACAACAAGAGAGTAATTGCCCTCAAATCCTGTCTTGTTAAACCCGGCTTCATAAATTCCTTTACCTGACTCTTTTATGTGGCCTGCTTTAGAGGTCAGGGTTGCAACTTTTCTGATAGGATTAGTAATGTTAAGAATAACATAAGCATTAGAAACCAGGTGTCCTGCTGAGTCCAGGACAACAATAATCACGTCAACTCTTTCACCTGGATGATAAACAGGCTTTTTTGTGTTAATGCTTGCCACGCCGGTCTCTGCATACCCCGGGTCGTCACTGCTGATATTAAATGAGTAATCCTCTCCGGGTTTTAAGTCCATGATTTTCTCCCATGTCCCTAGGCATTCCTGGTTTTCAAAGTCCCATTTCCTGCACTTCCAGAGCTCATCCCCTGCGGCAGTTGCTGTGACTTCTCCCTGGCTGAAATTCAGCTGGCTAGGATCAAGTGCATAAGCTTTCAACACGTTTTTTTCCTGTATTCTCACCTTCCACGCTTGGACTGAGTCAATTCCTAGCTCCAGACTTTTTCCGCTTCCTTGCTTTTCATCCTTAATATTCCTTACCTTGTGAAGTATTATTTTTTTCAGGATTTTCTTTTCAGGGAGTTTTTCAGGAAGTATTTGCAATGATGCAGAATTATTTGTTTCTTCCAGCACACTTATACGGCTTTCCTGTGCAAATCCCCTGCTGTTTACCACCCTCAGGATTTTTTCTATGTTTTCCCTGAGCGAAGGGATTACTTCAAAGCTTTCAGAGGCCGTACTTATTCCCTGTTCGTCTTCAAGTATTAGCCGGTAAGTTCCGATTTCTTGGGGTATAAAACTGATGTATCCTAGGTTGCCCATATATTTCTTTTTGGTGCTATTAAAAAACAGGAACAAGGAATGCTTTTCTTTGTCTGATTCTTCTGGGAATCTTAAAAACACTCTTATCTGCTCTCCCCTAAAATACTGTTTTTTCAACAGGTTTATGCTTGGCTTGGTTCCGGGCTTAACTGTTTGGAAATCGTCTTCTGATTCTGTCTTAGGGGTCTCAAATATTCCTGTGCTTTCTTGTTTTTCAGCGCCAGTTATATTTTTAGTAATATTATTAGCTCCTATTTTTTGAGTAGTATTTTCTTCTGGTTCCCCAGGATAAACCCTGAATGAGACTGAGTAATAGGTAGCCCCGGTCGATTTCTCAACCAGGGCTGTGGTGTAGATACCTTCTTCTGTCGGATAGAAGAACATGACAGGGTTGAACTCTCCCTTGTAGGTGTAGCTGTTATTGTTGGCTGTGATTAACAAGTCATTTTGCTCGTATTCCTCAGGTGAAAGATTGATATGAAGGGTTATTGTTTCTTCTGCACGGCAGGTCTCTGGCTCAATAGAAATTGGCTGGCTGGATTGCGCAGGAGAATCTCCGATTATTGCTTTAAAGCTGAGGCAGAATAGAATAGCTAATATAATACTTAATATGAGAGTCTTTTTCTGCACCTACACCACCACAAAAATTCTTCTTTTAAAACTTCTTTTGTGTTTCTTCTTTTGTATTTCTTTTGTCTGCGCTCTACTTATGGGTTATATGTCTTAATCTTTTTCTTAATTTCTTCTTTCTTTTAATAATCATTACGAGTAGTACGATTATGAGTATTACAATGACTATAGTTAGGGTGGTCCAGTTAAAAGCCTTTTTTGCAAATGGCGCCTTGCCAGAAGGATTAACATTCAGCACAGAGCTCTTCTCAAAGGTCAGCTTCTTATTGTACAACACCCTGCCCGTGATCATGTACTGCCCTTCCTGCACCGGGTTGAAATAGGTTCTTAGCTTTACTGTTTCTCCAGGCTTCACATCCAAAGGGTCTGTGTTGATGATTTTGAAAATCTCTTCTCCTGAAGTAATAGTGCCTTTGAACTTGGCGCTAACAATCCTCGAGCCCAGGTTCTTGAAAACCGCGTCTATGGGTATGATTTCCCCTGTCTTTGCCCAGGCCTTGTTCTCTATTCTCAGGAGCTCTCCCTTGTCACTAACACCCCCTTTCTCTAGGACGCTCATGGTTATGAAGCCGCTGCCCGCGTTTCCGCAGAGAGGAGTGCTTATCCTGACCCAGTACTGCCCGATATCCAGGTCGTGAGGGATTGAATGAAAAATATTTTTCTGCACTGTCGGGAGAATAGACTTGTTGGTTCTGAAAGTAAATGTCTCTACAAGTTCTGTCTGGTCCTGGTTCCAGAATTCAAGTTCAAACTCAGGACTTATCCTGACATTGCCCTTGTTAGTCACAATTGCGTGGAATTCCATGGGATAGCCTTCTTCCACATCGTTTATCCTGAAGCCGCTTGCATCGCATCGCACTATCTCCTGGCCTGTGACCTCAACTCCCAGGCGGATATTAATGGCTGCTCTGACAGCAGTCCCGAACTGTCCCTCAGGGCCTGCAAGAGCACCTGTTAAGAAACGTACAGAACCCGAATACTTCTGGTTTCTGGCATCGCCTGGCGGCTCTATAATGATTAATACTCTGGCCGGGTTGTTCTTGCTTATAAAGATGGGCTGTTTTTCTGGTTCTATACGCACCCAGTCGCTTATCTCCCCGTCTACCTTGTAAGTAACGCTTAGGTTGTAATCCGTGTCTGTGGTCAGGGTTACTGGTTCCTGGGCATAACCGTTTTTCAGCACATTCCTCATGTTAACTATTCCTTTGTTCGCACCTATAACCGCGGCTCTGCTCTGTGCAGAGTTCAATACCAGAAAGCCCAGAATTATCAGGAATATAGTCAATGCTGTTTTTATGTTTCTCAAACCACCCACCTTTATTTTTTTCTTTTCTTAATCTTTTCCTTCTTATTAATATGTGTTTATATAAATCTTTCTGTGATTTTGAACTCGCTGTTTCTTTTCTGCAGTTCAATTTTTTAGAGGCATGGAAGGTCTTAGGGCGTTATTCTGAACATATACAAATCCCTTACAACACAAACCACTTATTTTAATAAGTAAAATATTTTAATATCTAAATATTTTTATTATAAAGATAGAAAAATATATAAACTGGCTTTTGCAGGGAAATACTGT
>CAYRRQ010000017.1:0-15586 GCA_964426715.1 uncultured Methanosarcinales archaeon | reverse complement strand
AACTTGGTCAGCTACGTCGTGCCAGTTACCATTACTGCTACGCAGCATGGCAACAGCAAAGGCAACGACGAACTTTTTGAACGTAGCCTGAGTAAATGGAAAGTTTTATATTATCTTATTATTTCCTTTTTTCGAGTATTGTATTACATTATTTGTTTTTCAATAGGAGGGGGTGTTTGGTTATGGCTGACGAGGAGATTGGCAGGCTTAAGAAGACGGATTCTACTAGTGTTGTGGTCAGGATTAATGAGTTCCAAGGAGAGAAGGGCGTGGATATCCGGGAGTATGTTAAGACTAACAAGTATGAGGGTCTTACTAAGAAGGGTACGCGCATCCCTGTGAGCAAGTGGGCTGAGTTCAAGGAGCTTATTAACAGGGTGGAGTTATAGTTTTTGGGCGGTATTGTCGTAAATAATTGCGTCTTAAAGGTGTGAGCATAGCCAGGGTTCATCGTAAGAAGTTCTGGGGAATAAAAAATTCTTGTATTTTATTTCTATCATCCTCATTTTTTCAGTGCGAATCCGACGCAGAGCGAGCATTAAAGATGCGAGCGCATTTATGACAATATATGCTGATTAAGTGTGTTGAAAATCTCCTACTATGCTTACTGTAACCCTAAACTAAAGTTTAGGAACACAGATAAGCTGCGTCTGGCCTTGCCATTGTTAACAAAAAAGTTAACAAGGCGAACAATGGCACAGACGAAAATTTTCTACAAAGCCCATTTCTGAGCGTAACTTTTATAAACACTTGTTTTTTCTTGTGCCTTATCATGGTATTCGTGCAGAGCAGGAGTAAGAGGAAGCCCAGCGGGGGCAGGTATACTAGTACTAATCCTAAGAGGAAGCACCAGAAGGGTAATTTGCCTTCTAATACAAGGATTGGCAAGCGGGACGCACGTAATTTCAGGACTAAGGGCGGAGGGTTTAAGAAGAGACTTCTTTCTGTTGACAAGGTTAACTTGTTTAATCCTGAGTCTAAGAAGTTTAGTGTTGCTGAGGTTAAGAACGTGGTTGAGAGCCCTGCTAACAGGCATTTTGTGAGGCGTAATATCCTGACTAAGGGCGCTGTTATTGAGACTTCTGAGGGAAAGGCAAGAATTACCAGCAAGCCTGGACAGGAAGGCATGCTTAATGCCGTGCTAATAAAATAAATTTATTACTTCTAAGTGGTTAAAAAACCGAAAGATTTATAAAGGTGTAGAACCATAAACAATCTGAAATGACACCAGAATCATCCTCATACCACAAAATGCAATATACAACACCTGATATCTCAGAAATCACCGGGCTCAGATACAAAGAAATAGAAACAATAGGAAAAGAAACAAGGGCCCCGATGCTTGGTGAAAAACAGATTTTCTACTTAGACTCCCTAGACAAAATTCTGGATAAAGCCCTGGGAAACCCTGATATAAATCCAGAGAATAAACAAAAGATAAAAAGAGACAGGAGAGGCAATTACACAATCAAAAAAGACTCAATAGATGAACTGCTCAAAACAGTTAACCTCATAAGACCAGAAAAAATCTCTTTATCAATACAAAAAAGGTCAGACAGAGGATGCGGATATGCTGGTTTAATAAAGTACTCTATAAGAGCACTAGATAAAATAATGATAATATATGAAGACCACTATTCTGTTGACAAGGAAGAAGAAATCCAGGAGATAGAACAAGACCGAAAACAAGAACTAGAAGAAAAGCTAGAAGAAAAAAAATTAGAAGCAAGAGTAGAAACTTGCATCTACACATAGTCAATCAATTTCTAAAAAGATACCAGAACTAAAAAAATAAGTAGTCTAAGCGCCAATTATCAGAGCGGGGTTACACAATAGGATGATTCCCAGTAAGAGCATTATTGCTCCACCAATAAACTTGATTAAGGCCATGGTCTTCTTGCTGATTGTTTTCCCCTTGAAAGTATAGCCAAGAATCGTAATAATGGTTATCAAAGGCAAAACATAAATCGCGTTGTAGAATAATAGGTAAACATAATACATAATATTAGTCTTAAGGATCATGCCTGACAACACCCCTGTATAGATGATAGGAAAGCCTGCTGTGCAGGGCAATTCTACAAGAGAAGAAAATATTCCGAGCACTATAGAAGAGCCAATCAGCGAGGGGAGAGACCCTTTCTTAACAAGATGCGAAAGATGGCGGATTCTGGCCTTTACAGGCCCAACATACTTGTCCTGAATCATCAGGGTTATGCCCTTTCTATAAAAGAACAGCTCCTTGCAGTTAATCAAACCTGCAATTATAGCAACACAGGCTATAGCTATTCTTAAGGGGTTTATAAAGCCTATGAACTTAAAAACATTAAGCCATGCAACCATGAACAAGAAATAAAATACATAAACAACGCCTATGAATGAGTAGCCCACAATAAATATTTTTTTCCTTGAATGAGACTCAGTAAGCATCAGACTCAGTAGCAGGGTTAAAACAAACAAATTGCAGGGGTTAAAGCCGTCAACTAGGGCGATTATAAACGTGAAAACCGGCAAAGGCAGAGCAGCCCCCCATTCTTTTAAGGCCTCTGGCGACACACTCTTAGTAAATATGTAGAACAACACCAGTACGACCACAGTTATTCCGACAATCAAAAACTTCTTGGTCTTCTCCTTCATTTAATCACCTGCTCGTTCTTTTATCTCTTATCCTTGCGCTTCCTAACCTTTTTGGTTTTCTAAAAACTTGTCCATGGCCTGCAAATAGAATTCTTTGGACCTACCGCCAATAAAGTAATCACATCCAAAAACAAAAGTAGGAGTGTAAGCTATGGTTATGCCATGAGAGAGCATCTGCCCCCTGTGTTCAGCAATAGATAAATCCAGGATTATGGGTTCAACACCTTTTTCAGCGCAAGCCTCTTTAAAATCAGGCAAGGTCTCCTTGCAATGAGGGCAATACGCGGATTCCAGCATAAACACCTTGTCATCCAGGGCTCTCTTCTCACATTCCTCTTGAGTAAAAGAGCCGTCTGTTTTTATGGTAATTATTTCTAGTTCAGAATCCCCTGATTGACTATTACTATTACCACTGTTGTTATTATCATTAGTGCTGTTCCCAGATGAAGTATCATCTACAGGAAAATCCGGGGGGGCGGGCTGGTTCTGGCATCCAAATAATGATAGTGCTAATAAAACTAATAAAACAACTGCAAAAACATTAAGGGCTATGCTGCTCATTTTCATGTTGCTTCGTTACTCATAGGTTTCGAAAACTATTTAAACCTTATTGTTTTCACAAGTTGAAACAATATATAAATCTTTGTTACAAAAAATGAAACATCCCTTAAAATCCATGATACTTAAACAGGAGAACCCGCTCAAAAACATTTTCCTGGCCCTTGGAATAATTACTGGCTTCATATTCATAGTAACTTTCAGCAGCTTGTACGTCTCAGATGCCATCAAAAACAATAATGCCTGCGGTTGCGTAATACCAATACCGTTCATGATACTAATCCTGTCATCCCTGGGTGTGTTTGTGGGCAGCTTATCCTATTACTTCATAGCCTCAAGGTATGCCAAGGAAAAAAAGGTTATTGACAAGGACATACAGCTAACCCTTAATTTTCTTGAGCCATCAGAGAAAACAATAGTAAAAGAATTAATAAAGAACAACTCAGGGATAAAACAGGCTGAGCTAGAGCAACGAACTGGTTTTCACAGGGTAAAGGTGCACAGGATTCTTAAAAAGCTCTTAAGAAAAGGTATAGTAGAGAAGGAAAGTATTGGAAAGATAAAAAAGGTAAGGCTGAATCCTCATCTAAACGAGATATTCTGAATAGAAAGAATGTTCTGAAAGAAAAGCACATTTAGGCATAAGTCATATCATAAGTCATATCTTAATAACAGCGCCTGCCATTACTTCCTTGTATTCCTTAGGAAACCTTTTTTTTATCTCTTTTATGTGCTGGGTGCAATGACAAGCGCCTATTAGTTCAACACCCTCCAGTAAGTCATAATCTGAGAATCCATGGAATCCACCGATTATACCATAGATTTTTCCAAACTTGGAAGCTGCTTGTAAAATGTTTTTAATCCCTGGATGAGCGCAGCCAGCAATTACAACAATCCCCTTTGTTGTCTTAACCACCAGGGACTGCTCCACGACACTACCGGGAAGAGGGCCTGAGGTATAAACCTGGTCCTCTATTTTTCCAATGCCTGAAAACGAGCCAGGCATAACCACCTTTACATCAGGATTATTATCAAGCAAAGCAGACATCCCGCCAGTATGGTCCCGGTGCCTATGAGATATAACAAGCGTGTCAATATCCCCAGGGTCTTTATTGAGTTTTTTTAGGTTAAAAAGCAGTTTATCTGCATTGTCTCCTGTGTCAAAGAGAATCTTCTTGTTCTTATCTGTTTCTACCAAGCAGGAAAACCCCCAGCCGCTTTTAAAGCCAGGCTTGGCATTATTGTCATATACTATAGTAAGTTTCATTTTATTACATTTTGATTTCATCCATACCTTTCTAGATTTAACATCACGCACATTTAATCCTATGACTTATAATCTGTGACTTATTTAGTCCCCGGACTTATTTAATCCCAGGACTTATTTAATCCCAGGACTTGGTTCTGAGAGCACAACTGGGACAAGGCCTGTAAACCCCTTTGCCCTTGCCTGATTTCCTGAACTTTTGCTTGCATTCATGAGAGCAAAAACTGAATTTCTTATTCCTAATATATTTAAAACAAGCCGGCTTGTCCATCTCTCTACCGCACCAATCACATATCAGCTTTTTTTCTTTTTTAAAGAATGAAAACAATCCCATTTTAATCACCATGTTTCATATTACTCGTTTCATATAAGTCTATTCCATTTTTCTTTTATGTTAGTGTTATGTTGAACTATTAAACTAAACTATCAAATTTTCTTAAGAGCTTCCTCTGCAGCCATTACAATTGGCTCAGCAAAGGGAAGTGGAGTTAGCTCTGGATGAGCACAGTAATCCATAACTGCAAGTTGTTGAACAGTAAGCTTGTTCTTAATTGCCAAAGACAAAGTATTTACCCGCTGACTTATCCCTTCTTCTCCGCCAAAAAGCTGGGCTCCTAAGATTATTTTGCTTTTCTTATCAAAAATCAGTTTTACATCTATCTTCTTAGCACCCGGGTGACAAGTATATCTTGTGTGTGAACTTGCCTCTCCAATAACAAGCTCAAAACCCTCTTTTTTAGCCTGCTCCTCAGTCAGCCCTGTCCTTCCCACAGCAATATTAGATATCACTGAAACAGCAGAATTAAGAACGCCTGCATAACTGGAATCACCCCCGGCAGCATTTATACCTGCTACTCTACCCTGAAACACTGCGGTCGTGGCTAACTGCGAAGGAGTGGCTTTTTTGGTTATAAAATCTATTGCCTGGGCGCAATCACCACAAGCATATACATGCTCTAAACTGGTCTCTTGTCTTTCATTGGTTTCAATACCAAACTTCCCTATATTCGCGCCTGCTTTTTTTGCTAATTCAAGTTCTGACCTTACTCCTACGGCGAGTATTACAAGCTCTGATTTTATTTCCTCTCCTGACTCTAAAATTAAGGAGTTGACTTTAGTATCGCCCCTTAGCTCATTTACTTTTTTACCTGTAATAACTCTCACACCTGATTTTTTCAGCACTTCTTCTGCTTTCTTGCTATAATCCTTGTCATAGGCTCCACTAATCAAATTTGGGAGCAATTCTACAAGCGTAACATTTTTGTCCTTTCTTCGGAATACAGATGCAATTTCAATTCCTATAGCTCCGCCCCCGATAATAGCAATATCATTGGCTTCTTTTATAGCCTCTTCTATGTTCTTAACATCATCAGGAGTCCTTAATGTAAACACATTTTTCAGGTCTTTTCCTGGAAGGGGAGGCACAAATGGGTTTGCACCAGTGGCTAAAATCAGCTTATCATATTCATAAGTTTTATTCTCCTTAGTCCTAACCTCTTTTTTGTCAGGTGCAATATTGGTGACCTCGTCTATTACTACTTCGGTACCGCTTCCAGTTATCATCTCATCTGAAGCAACTATGCTTTTTAATTCAGAATACCCTCCCAGCACATAGGGTTCTGAGCATCTTATAGGAATGCCCTTGTCCTTTTTAATCAGGCATGTTTTTAATTCAGGATTTGCTTGTTTTGCTGCCTGGCCAGCAACTATCCCCGCAGGTCCTCCTCCAATCATAATTAGGTCATATCTCATGTTTATCTCCCCTCCTTTTTTGTCCTTATTTTTTTGTCTTCACGTTTTTGCTTTTTTTTCAGCTAATCTTATTATCTTGTCCCTTATTTTATTAAAGCTCTTGGTAACATCCCAATCATCATTTGCTACGAAAGGAGTGCCTTTATCACCGGACTCTGTGATTTTATTATCCAGGTCCAGGCTTCCTAAAAAGCTGAGTTTTTGAGCACTTGCTAATTCGTTAACACTCCCACCTCCAAAAACCCTGCTTGTCATATTCTCAATAAGTCCTATTATTGGAACATTCATCTCTCTTGAAAAATTAATTGCCTTAATAACATCAAGCAAGGCTACCTGTTGAGGTGTTGATACAATCAGGGAACCTGTTATGTTATTTAAAAGCTGTGAAATACTTATGCATTCATCTCCTGTTCCAGGCGGCAGATCTATGACTAGGTAATCCAGGGCTCCCCACTCCACTTCTTCAACAAACTGCCTGATTAACTTGTGCTTTAGCGGCCCCCTCCAAATCACTGCTTTTTCTTTTTCAGCAAGTAAAGCCAGGGACATTATCTTCAGGTTTTCCTTTATTTTTATCGGGACCATTTTGTTATTTTTGACTATTAATTCTTGTCTTCCAAGATTAAGCATTTTAGGCGCGTTTGGCCCATGAATATCCGCATCTAATAATCCTGTCTTCCGGCCTTTCTCTGATAAGGAGTATGCCAGATTCACAGCTATTGTTGTTTTCCCAACGCCTCCTTTTCCGCTCATCACAAGTAGTTTATATTTTATATTTTTCATTTTTTTATGCAGCATTTTATTTGTTTTTTTGCTCAGGCTTTTCTATGAGTGAGCTTAACTTCAGAAAATCTTCTTTTAACACATCCAGCATTTCATTATGGTAACAGGCAACTGCAGGGTGATACAAAGGAATGATTTTTATTTTTCCAAAACTTGTTTCAGCCTCAAATAGTCTCCCATGTATTTCACTAATCCTTGAGAAATCCAATTTGAACCGCACAAATATTTCTTTTGAAGCAAACTTTCCAAGGGTTAGGATAATCTTTGGCTTGATTATCTCAATCTGCCTGTGCAGGTATCCAACGCATGCATCAATCTCCTGCCTGTTAGGGTTATGATTCCTGGGAGGACGGCATTTCAAAACATTTGTTATGTAAATATCTTTTCTTTTTAAGTTTACCAAATCCAATAATTGGTCTAAAATCTTTCCTGATTCCCCCACAAAAGCCCTGCCCTGCAAATCCTCATAATAGCCCGGGGATTCACCAATAACCAGAATCTCTACATCACCTGAGCCGTCACCAACCAGGGGCTTGTTCCTTGTCTTATACAAATCACATTTCTTACATTCCTTAATCTCTTCTGCCAGTGAGTTCATCAGGCCAGTTTTTGATTCTAAGGACATTTTCATTTTAATATTCAATTCAAATTCAATTTTATCATACATTTGATAAGATAATGATTATAGCTACAATTATGCCCGCGCCTAAGGCAAGCAGAGAGTACTTCTTGCTCTCTTCTTCTGTTCTTGGCAACAGATGCGTAGCACCCACATATACCAAAGCTCCTGCTGAAAGTGATAATAATATTCCTAAAACAGAAGGAGTAAGCCTGCTAATAAAAGGCCATGACACTACTACGCCCAGAGGAGTGGTTATTGCTGCTGCCAAGAAAGCATACAAAGATGATTTTTTCTTATTAAAACCAGACTTCATTAAAAAGAGAAAGGTTACTATGCCCTCAGGGAACTCATGGAGTACCATACCAATAGCTGCCAGTACGCCTGTCAGCGTACTAACACTAAAAGCAACTGAATAGATTATTCCGTCTATGAAGGAATGAAATCCTATGCCCAGGGCCGGGATTAATCCAAAGGCGTGGTCTTTGCACTTATGCTTATCACAGATAAATACATTCAAAAACCTGTTGATCAGGTAAAGTAATAAGAAGCCTATTAATAAGAAGATGGGGGCGTACTCGCTCATCTCAAAGGATTTTGGTATAATGTGCATAAAAGAAACCGATATAAGGACTCCTGCAGCAAATGACATAAAATAAATAATGTTTTTTTTGCCCCACTCTGCAAATCTGTTTATGACATATATTCCTATCGTGGTTACTATGCATGCAAGTAATCCTGCAGAAAAAACAATCCAAAACGAGCTTAGGCGTATCATTTTATTTTTTTTATCTTTTCTTGTTTTTCTTTTATGTAAATGTTTATTTTAAAATTATTCCGTGCCTTTTCTCTCCTGTTTTTTGATTCTCCTCATCTATCTCGTTGATGTATTCTTTAATCTTCTCCTTGGCTTTTTCAATCCGGGGTTCTCTAATGATTATGGGCACAAACTTGTTTTTAAGCCTGACAATATTTGGGCCCATCATTTTTCCTACAATAGCATCAATTCCCACTAAAATCAAAGAAACTGCTTTAGCTTTCTCAGGATCACCATGAACTTTCGCCTTAGCCTCCTCATATTTAGGATTCACTCTTGTTTCTTGAAAAATTAGCTTGTCATATTTAGGAGAGTATTTAAATATCTGAAAGTATTTTGACATACCCACATGGTCATCAGATTTTATTGTTTCTTTATCATCAGTCCCTATTGCAAAAACATATTCTCCTGTAATCTCTTTTACTGCATTCTGAGGACAGCTTTCCACACATAGTCCACAATCCGTACATTTATTTTTATCAATTACTGCAATCCCTAATTCCATATTTAAAGATATGGCTCCAAGCGGACATTTGCTTTCACAAATCTCGCACCCTACACACTTGTTCTTGCTTATGTTCATCATTTTTGCATCTATTACGGCAAGGATGTTTTTCTCATATTACTTTTTCCTACATTACTCTTTAATCTGGGTTTATTACCTTATGTTCATTTCCTCATCATCCTGGCGCCGCATTCAGGACACTTCTTATCCATGCAGGGATGTCCTCTTACTTGCGTCTCTTCATAACCACATTCTGGGCAGACACATCTTCCTCCAGGTCCTGCTCCAACGCCGCCCATTCTTCCTCCAGGTCCTGTTCCTCTTCCCAAACCAGCACCCTGGCCAGCGCCTCTTCCAGTTCCTCGGCCTAGTCCTCTTCCTGGTCTTGCCATTTTATAATCACCTCCTTGGATTTTTATGGCTTTACCATTAACAATTGCTTCTGATATCTTTTTTCTTGCGCATAACAATAACCTGTGGAATGTGGGCTGGGAAATTCCCATCTTAGCAGCTGCTTTGCTCTGCTCCATACCTTCAAAATCCTTGAGTCTGACTGCCTCATACTCATCGACAGTAAGCACGGTCTCCTCTAAATCTGCTACTCCTACTCCTGCAGGCTTAAAATAAGTAAAGCCGGGCTCACACATTACCCTCCTGCATCTTCTTGGTCTTGGCATTTTCTCATCTTCTCCTCATGAGTGCCTGAGCAACTTCTTCATCACGATCTTCATCATAACTTTGATTTGTTTGACAGACTTAACAAGTGTTGTTCCAGGTTTTTTAAAATGTTTGAAAAGTAATGAGCGTAATTCTTGTTCTGTAGGTTTATTGGGTTCATCTTAATGGTTGACTCAATCACTTTTTTGCTGTAAGGAATCTTTTCAAGGATGGGCATGTTCTTATTCTTTGCAAACCGTTCTATCTTCCTGCAAAAGGTTTTTGAAAGGTCATGCTTGTTTATTACGATGCCGTAGGGTATTCTGAAATGCTCTATTACTCTGAGAACTCTTCTAAGGTCGTTGAGGGCTGAGGGCGAGGGCTCTGTGACTGCAACTGCGTAGTCCGCTCCGGTAATTGAAGCTATTACTGGGCATCCTATGCCTGCAGCAGAGTCTATTATCACTGTATCAGGTTTTATACTTGGCTCTGCTTGTTCTGCCATCTGTCTTGTCTCGCTGACCATTTCTCCAGATGCGAGCTCGCCTATTTTTAGCTCTCCTGAAACCAGGTCTATGCCAAAGTTGGTTCCTTTGTATACTGAGCCGATTTTCTTTTTTCCTTCTTGTATAGCGCCTGCAGGACATACTGCCATGCATGCCTTGCACCCGGTACAGGTGTCTGGTATGAACGCAGGATACTTGCCCTTGACAAAGACTATTGAGTGCTGCTTGCAAACCTCTGCGCACTCACCGCACTTAGTGCATTTGCTGTTTTCAAACCTGGGGATGAACTGGAAGACATCTTTTATCTTCTTTCTTTTCACAGACAACATTAGGTGGTCATTAGGACAGTCAACATCAGTGTCAACCAATAAAACCTTTTTTTTCCTGGATAATTCGTAGGACAAGCCTGCTGCTATGGTTGACTTGCCTGTTCCTCCCTTGCCTCCTGTTACTACTATCTTTCTCATTTTCCTATTTCATCCTCTTCAGAGTCTTTCCTGGTTTTGTCTTGCTTTTCAAGCCCATAACCTTTTCCTTTTCCTGGCGCACACGCATTCTCCCCGGTCTCCAGCTTCTTATTAATAAAGTCATCAATCGCAGCTTCTATTCTTCCATGAACTCCGGTGACTAGTCTGATGTTGAACTCATCAAAGAGTTGCTGGGCTCTAAAACCAGCTCCGCCTGTTATAACACATTCTACTCGCTGCTCATTAAAGAATCTTGGCAAGAATCCTGTTTCGTGCCCTGGGTTTTTTATGATCCCTTTTTTTATTACCTTGTTATCCTCAACTTCTACAATTGTGAATTCAGGGCACCTGCCAAAATGCGATGACACCATGCCTTTATCTGTTGCTATTGCCAGCCTCATTTTTTTATCCTCCTTAAGTCCTCCTTAAACATCCATGTGCATTGGTCCTGTAGACGCATCAACTTGCTTGAGCTCTCCATTGGCATAGGCTAAGACAGCATCTCTTATCTTTCCCTGGGCAGGATAAACCTTTATACCCAGCTGGTTAAAGACACTGAAAGCTCTTGGCCCTATGTTACCTGATATTACTGCTCGGGATCCTTTTTTTGCCACTAGCTCTGCTGTGGTTATTCCTACACCTCCTGTCTGCTGGGCTCTGATGTTTTCTACTATTTCATGAGATTTTATTTCTTTACCTTTTAATTCTACAAAGATGAAGCATGGACATCTGCCAAACCTGGCGTCCACATCATCATCCAGGCTGTTGCCTGATGCGCTTATAGCTATTATTGTTTTCTCATCTGTTGTTTTCTCATCTGTTGTTTTCTCATCTGTTGTTTTCTCATCTGCGTTCTCTGTATTAGCATTGGTCTTATTCATTTTTTTACCTCTAAACTTCTAAGCTTTCGCCTCTACAATTTCTTCTACTATTAATCCCTGGAATATTGAAGCTATTATCATAACAATTGTCAGGATTATAGTGTATGTCAGACCAAAGTAGACTATCATAAGAGCCAGTAAGGGTATCTTAACTGCCCTGTTGTAGAGAAATGCTGCTATCAACCCGTTCCTCACTCCTCCTTTTTGCAGGTCATTGAGCAGGGGGTACCATAAATATATTGGGCCTGTTGATATTATTCCTGTAATAATAGCTGCAATCCAGCCTTTAACCCCGGATTTTTTTCCAAAATACTTGACTAATTTTTTTGTGGTCACAAACAGGTTTATAACTGCCATGAGAATAAATATCAATATGAAGACAGGTATTATCTTGATTATTATGTTTAAAAAGAATTTCAGGCTCGGCAATAGAGCAGCGGGTTTTATTAGTGCAACTATGATGTAGAGTATTATTACGCCTGCTAAAAAATACCATCCTGTGTCTGATTGCTCGCTCTTTTTCATATGACCACCATTATTGCAACTGTCACAAGCGCTACTATTATTGCGAACACAAAAGCTGTTATGTTTCTGGCAACTGCAAATTTTTTGCCCAAGAGGGTTATCTCTGCTGGCAGCTGAACTATTCCGACTGTAACCCAAGCTACTATAAAGGCTGTTACTGCTACCAGGCTCACACCTTGTTTTAGGAATTCTCCTCCAATCACATAGCTGGTTATGGGATTGCCTGCCAGTATGCTTCCTAAGACGCTTCCTATGGTTGAGTCTAGGATTATGTTGTGGCTGAATAAAGAGGAGTAAATATTTTTGGGTATTAGTATGTTAAGCAGGCTTATTAGCAGTATTACTCCTAGGAGTATGGGCAGGCTCTTGTAGAGCGCCCTGGCTGCTTTTTTCACTGCTATAACTAGTTTTTTATCCATTTACTCCTCCTTACTGGCCCATATCTTTAAGCCTTTTCTCTATTGCTTGTTTTTCTGCTTCTAAGTCCTTTAGTTCTTGTTCCAAGACTTGTTTTTGCTCTTCCCTACTTATATTCACTGTCCTGTCTGCTGGTCTTGCAGACCAGTCTCTGGCTCTCCAGGCAAATCCTCTTCCAAGGCCAAGTCCCCTCCCTTGTCCGTATCCTCTTGCAAGTCCTCTTCCGCAGGGTCCTAGTCCTCGTCCTGTCATCGGGCCTTCTCCTAATGGTCCGGTTCTGTCTCTTGCTGGCATTTTATTCACCTCCTCATATATTTTATTCTTTTTTATTTTTGTTTTATTTAAATGAATATAAATCCATAACTAATAATGAATATGTATTCATAACTACTATTTAAATATTTCGATTTTTTAATCGAAATGCTCAAAAACTTGGCAACGACGTATTCTGCGACAACACCTCACCAACAAAGTTTATATAATATCACGCAAATACAACTCTTATGAGCCAAATCAAAAAAACATACAGCCTGCTCTACAAAGCCTATGGCCCGCAGGGCTGGTGGCCCTTAACAGAAAGATACAGTTTTATTCCCGAGCATAAAGGAAAAAAACCCAACACAGAGAAAAAAAAGTTTGAGATAATTCTCGGCGCAATATTGACGCAGAACACAGCCTGGAAGAATGTTGAGAAAGCACTGACAGAGTTAAACAAAAAGAACTTATTGGACAAAAACAAAATTAAATCATTGCCAGCAAAAAAGCTGGGAACAATAATCAGGCCAAGCGGGTATTACAACCAGAAAGCAAAGAAAATCAAGCTCATCACAGAATTCCTGGAAACAAAAAAAAGCATAACCCGGGAAAACCTGCTAAGCATATGGGGTATAGGCCCTGAAACAGCAGACTCAATCCTGCTATACGCCTATGAAAAGCCCTGGTTTGTAATAGACGCGTATACCCGACGCATATTTTCCAGGCTCGGCCTGGCACAAAAAAATATTTCTTACTATCAGCTACAGGAAAGCATTCACCAAGCATTTAAAGGGATTAATAAAGATAAAAAGGTAAGAATATATAAGGAGTACCACGCCCTGCTCGTCCAGCACGCCAAGACTTATTGCAGGAAAAAGCCTGAGTGCAAGGAATGCCCTCTAAGAAATATGTGCAGGAAAGGAAAGAAAAAAACCTGTTCAAACCCAAAATCTTAAAAAGCAGGGAACCCAAAAAAATATTAAGATTAATAAAAATTAATAAAAGTTTAAAAAAAGAGTGTGAGCAGCAAAGATGAGCATAACCATAATTATATTTATTCTTCTCGGAGCACTAATAATCCTGTTCGCAACACGAGCTCTTGGAAGAATAGCCAAGATAATAACCAAGATATTCCTGCTACTAATACTAACACTCGTAATCCTGAGCCTGCTCGTATACAATGACATGCAAAACCTGAGAAAAGGATTCAAGCACAGCAACAACACCATCCTATTATACCAGGACCAAACCCTGCACTCAGCAATAACCCTGAAACCCAGGAACACCACGCAGGTATCATCACAAGACTTTGTGTTCTACACGCAGGAGGAGATAACAGGAATGCAGGAAAAGCTTAACAACCAGGAATACCAGGCGCTGCTGAACAAGAACTACAAACTCATAATTATGAAGCCAGGCCTCCTTGACAAGCCCTACAACATAAGCCTGGGAGCAGAACTAGATCAGAAAGACCTCTTAGAAATCATTACAAGCCAACAAGCATTCACCGCCCTTGCAAACAAGACCAGCCAGGCCTACAACACCAGCATACAAGAACTGGAGCACGGAATAGAGCAGCAGTACGGCTCAGAAACAAGACTAAAAGGCTACTTGTTCGCAGCCCTGCTAACCAACTACTTGCAACAGCAAAAACCAGGAGAGCTCGTAAAGAACATAAAAAACAAGGACACGCAGATACTGCCAGACACCATAAGCTTCAAAATAATAAGATACCTGCCTTGGATATCATAAAAATAGGTCGCAAATGTCCTACTTGGTCCTAAAGGACTGAGTTTGAACGGACACTTGCATATATAGACCTATTTTTAAGACCTATTTTTAGGATGCAAAGAAATCCCTAAAGATTTCTTGCACAATAAAAGCAAAGCTTTTATACGTGTTAAAAGACGAGCCTGTACGATAAAATTAAGAAATTTTATGTACAGGAAGTGCTTTTTGGCATTTCCTCGTATCCGCAACCTAAAGGATGCAGTTTTAGGCTCGTATTTTCCCATAACATTCCTTATAGTTTCATATAGGAGTAAAGTTTTTATACCTGAACCCACAAATAAGCATAATAAGCAGAAAATAAACATTAAAAGGCATTAAAAAAAAGAAAAAAAAGAGGTGTGATATGAGTTTTTTAGGAAAGATTCTGGGAAAGAAAAAAGACGACCTAGGACTGGACTCTATGGATAACACTCTCCCGGGCACAGAGCCAGCGCCAGGCCTTGACCAGCCCATGCAAAGCCCAGAACACCCTTATCCTTCTCAGCAATATCCTTCTTCTTACCCAGGCCAGCAAATGCCAGGAGAACCACACCAAACCAGTGCTCCATTCCAGCACAGAGGCGGGCCCAGCCCAGAAGACCTTGGATTTGAAAGAGTGAATGAAAAAGAAAACTATACCCCTGCATCATCGCGGCAGCAAAGCATAGGAGACATAAATAACATAAACCTTGGCAAGGACATTGAGATAATAAGCGCCAAGCTGGACAGCATAAAAGCAGAGCTTGACAGCATGAACCAGCGCCTTAAACGCCTGGAAAGAATTGCACAGGGCGAAAGCGCAATGCACAAGGACAAGTGGGAGTACTAAAGAAAAGATAAAAAATGTACAGAACAACAAAACCAAAAACGTTTTAATCCTGAACCACCCTCTATTATTCTAAAAAGATGAAACCCGCAGTGAAAAACAGTTTAATACTGGCAGCACCCATAACAATTCTAATCATACTAGACCAGGTCCTGAAATTCCTGGCTGAGACCAAGAAAATCATGGCAGACCTCGGCATTGTTGCATTTCACTATGTGAGCAACACAGGTGCCAGCTTTGGAATGCTCCAGGGCAACAACACCCTTCTTATCTGGGTGAGCCTAATCGTGCTGGGAGTAATCCTGATATGCATAGACAGGATAAAAAAAGAACAAACCATCCCCCTG
>CAYRRQ010000016.1:0-16144 GCA_964426715.1 uncultured Methanosarcinales archaeon | reverse complement strand
GAAAGAAAAGAAAAATTTAAAAAATTTTTAGTCTTATTCTTCTACCTTAATCTGGATGTCTCCAGTTACTGTGTGGCTAAGGGTTTCTCCGGACTTGGTGTAAATGACTTTTACGTCCGCGTCAAATCTCTGCCCTATGGTTGCATTGCCAAATGTTGCTGCGCAGAATGTATGGGAGGAACTTGTCTCCCCATTGGTCATTGCTCCCGCATCCCATTCAGCATTACAGGTAACATCGCTTCCGCCTGTTGAGTTCACTCTTAGCAGTGTTGCTGTGGTGTCTGCTCCCAGGCCGTTAAAAATAGTGACTTGAAGTCCTGAAGTTGATGCCTTGCAGTCTCCGAAATCAAAGCCCGGACTCAAGGTACACTTGCTTGGCAGCAGGTTACTCGGGCTTAGCACTCCGAAGTATGCCAGTGCTCCTATGGCTGCTAATACTACTAGGATTGCCCAGCCGTAAGTCATTAGGAATTCCATGGCTGCTTGTGCTTTTTTCATATTCTTTCACCTCACTTTTTATTATTATTATTTGTTTTTAAGCCTTGTTTTTATTCCCAACTTTATAAAGTTTTTGGTAAAAAGGATATTAATATATTTTTTCCTATATTGCGTTTTTTGGGGTTATCTTGGAATGCTAGTCTCATATTGAACTCTTATATGAAATTCGTGAACATGCTTCCAATAATAATTGTGGCCAGGGTATAAAGGATTACAGAGACTATTACAAACACAGGAATCTTGCTCAGGCCCTCTTTTACCCTGCCCTTGCGAATCACGCTCACAATACAGGCAGATGAGATAGAGGAAATAATAAGCATAAGATAAGAGAAAAGCTTGAAATCGCTCACCTTAATACCCTGCGAGGAAAAGGAAAAACTAAAAAAGCCGCTTGCAGAGCTTATGTTCTGGCCCAGGGCAGAGGTTATTTGCTTGATAATTATCAGGAGCTGGGTTGCCAGTCCGAACAATACAGGCGCTGCCAGGATGGTTGCAAAAGATATAAAAATCACATAGGTCGTGACATTGGCTGCCATCTCCTTCTTAAGAATTCTTGTCTCCTCTATGTTCAGGGCTATCTTGCTCAGTAGGTCAGCCATCTCGCCGCCTGCTGCCATGCCTTCTAATAACAGGTTTATAGAGCGCTGAATGACCTTGGAATCATACTTCCTGGCAAAACTAGTGAGCGCCGCTCCCAGGTCTTCTCCTGCCATTGTGTTCTTTGCCACGCTCTCTATCTCTTTGGCCAGCACTCCAAAACCCGGTCTGACAGCGTACCACAAAGCCCTGTCTATGGGCATGCCTGCACTTATATTGGCGCTTGTGAGCTGGAGGAAGTCAGGAAAGACTGCTTCCACATCCTTGGTTCTCTGGAAAATCATCATGTCGAGGTAGAACAAGTAGAATATCCATGCAAGTGCCAGGAGAAAGGGGAACACTGCAATCCAGAATCCAAGTATGAATGCGAGCAGGCCGCTCAATCCTTTTTGATAGATTATGCACAGGATTACTGCTGCCAGGCTGAACAGCAGTGAGATGAACAGGATAATCCTGAAAACCTTTTTAGACACCTCCTTTGCACTGGCTCCAATGCCTGCCTTCTCAAGGTATTCCTGAAGGTTTATTATCTTGGAAAATCCTCTTATTGAAAATCTCTTCTTTTTTCTTTCCTTTCTACCCTGTTTTTCCATGCCTCTTTTTTTCGGGCTCTTTTCAGGGCTCTTGTACAAATGCTTTTTCCTGCCCTTTTCTTTGTTTTTTTCCTGCTTCTTGTTTTTTTGTTCCTCTTTTCTCTCCTGTTTTCTCTTTTTCTTTTCCTGCCTGTCTTTTTCCTTTTTGCTCTTCTTGTCTGTGTTCTTATTTTCTTTATCTTTATTTTTCTCCTCTTGTTTATGCCTTTCACTACCCTCATGACTCGCACTGCCCACACCGCCCACACTGCTCTTATTGCTCTTAGTGCTTTCGCTACTCTTGTCATCCTGGCTTGCCTGCTTTTTTTTCTTTTTAAATAATCCAGACATTTTTCCTTATAGATCCATTGGAGGCCTTGCTGATTTAATCACTGCAAAAAACATGAATTGTATAAATCCCACTACTCCTGCGATTACCAGGAGAAAGACTAAGGGCATGGCAAAGCCGATAAAAGTGGCCAGTACCACCAGGACTGTGGTGCCCAGGCTGGGAACAATAACTGCCATCATCATGTAAAACATTGCCATTGGGTTGAGCTTCCTACCGTACTCCTTTACAGCGATTTGCTGCTGCCTCACAATCTGGTCTATGACTGCGTTGAGTGAGCCTGCCACATCTGCGCCTGTTTTCATTGAGTTCAAAACCTGCCACATGAGTTTTCTTAGCTCGGGCGATGGCGTGGAAGTAATGGCTTTGTTCAGGGCGTCCTGCATAGAGGTTCCCAGGTTGACTTCTTCTACGATTTCATTAAAGAACCGTCCTAGGACTTCGTAATTCTTGCTCAGGTTCACAAAGGCATTGTAGAGAGGCACTCCTGACTCTAGCTCTATTATCAGGAATCTGCCTGCAAAGATTATTTCCTGGTTTATCTTCCTCTTCATCTTCTCAATCTTGACATCAGCGTATCTCAGGAAGTAGAAGAAGGATATGATAAAGGCAAATGGGAACAATAGGAGAATTCCGGGCTTCTTGATAAATGTAAATGCCACTATTACCAGGCCGAACGCCAGGAACAATGCTGTGCTAAAAGTCTTTTTCACATAGTGCTCTGGCTCTTCACGCATGCCTGACTGTACGAGCTTGAGCTTGAGCTCAGGCATGTTCCTTGCAACTACCTTGAAAAAACTCATTTATCAGTTACCTCCCCAAAACCAAAAACAATTATTTTCTGATACAATTATTTACAATTATTTTCTAATGTTTAATCATCAAATTTCATTAATCACTAATCACTAATCAATAAATTTCTTGTTAGCCCTGACAAATCTCATCAGGATGTCCTTGTCAGTGTAGTACTCTGCTATTATTCTTCCTACATCATCCACATCTGTGATATCGTGCTTTTCCATGTACTCAAGGATTTTTTTCTTCTCATCCAAATCGTTTCTTATCTGGGCGTCGCTCATGCCAGTGTACATTTTGAGGTTCTTGAATAATGACCTAGAAGGATTCTTCTTTACCAGCTGGTCCTTTTTCTGGTCATACTGCATCAGGATGTTTATTTTTGAGCCCTTGAGGATTTCTGCAATCTGGAATGTTCTCCTGATTCCTGTTCTTCTGTTTCTGAATTGAACAATTATAAGGCTTATTGCGGGCAGGAGTATTTCAGGCACGTCAATGGGGGGGTTAGTCAGTCTCTCAATGGTCTGGGTGGCGTTGTTGGCGTGGAAAGTGGCGTACACGCTGTGTCCTGTGTGTATGGCTTCAAACAGGGTTTCTGCTTCTCTCTTACGCCTTACCTCTCCTACGAGTATGCGGTCAGGCCTCATCCTGAGGCTGTTCACCAGCAGGTCCTCCATGGTAATCTCTCCTTTGCCCTCGGCGTTTGGCAGGCGTGTGTTCATGGGCACCCAGTGCAGGAATTTTGGGAGCCTTACCTCTCTGGTGTCCTCTATGCTTATAATCCTCTGGTTGGGAGGGAAGAAGTCTGCAAAGCAGTTCAGGGCAGAGGTTTTTCCGCTTGCTGTCCCGCCTGCGATTATGGCGCTCATCTCGTATTGTATGGCCATCCATATCATGGCTGCTGCTTGTGCAGAGATGGTCCTGGTCTTGATGAACTTGGTAATGGTCCAGGGGTCCCTGGCGAACTTTCTGAAGGTGAGAGTGTTGCCTGCTGTGCTTATAGGCAGAAGAGTAGCGTTCACCCGGTCTCCTTCTTCGAGGTTGGCGTCGAGGAGGGGTTCGAGTATGGTTACCTGCCTCCCTACTTTTCTGCCGATTATGCTGGCATAATGTCTGGTCTGCTCCTCGTCCCTGACAAACACGTTGGTCTTGAGCCAGCCGTGTTTCTTATGATAAACCCAGATAGGCTCAGAAGCATCATTGACCACTACTTCCTCTAGGAGGTGGTCATTCATTATGAACTCTATCATGCCCAAGCCCAAGCTCTTGGTCAACAAGTAGCTGCTCAGGAAGCCCTTGGTTTCCTCGTCGAGGTCTGGGAAGTGCTTGTTTATGAGGTCAGAAATGGTCTCTTCGAACTGGCTTTCGATAAGCTTGGCTTTCTTTACATCTGTGATGTCCACCATTTCCAGGCTTACCTGCTTGATAAGCTCCTGCCTTATCCTTTCGAGCATAAACTCTGTGGTCTTGGAGATACTTGAGATACTGACCTCGTATAACGGAACAAATTCTCCTTTTCTCCGGATTACAGTTACCATTATAGGGATGTTCTTGGCCTTGTAATCATAGGTGTCAATAACCTTGGAATCCCCTTTTTTAGAAGCCTTTTCTATCCTGGTCTTGGAAAGCCTGGCTTTCTTTTTTCTTTCAGGCCGGTTATTTTTATTGTTTGTCTTGTTTTTTTTTGCAACCACCAGGGCATCCCACCTATTCATCAACCTTATTTATTTGTTATTATTCATCCTTGGAAATTGTATCTACCAGTGTTTCCAGTTTCTTGGTAAAACTTCCTCTTCTCTTTTCCAGCTTTTTGAACTCTTTCTGGAGGTCCTTGACATAATTATTAACATCTGAGCTCTTGACTGACAGCTTGAAGGCTCTTGCCTTGGAGATCAGGTCTTTAAGCTCTTTTTCCAGTTCCTCCTTCTGTTTGTCAGCTTCGTCTATCATATTCTGAATCCTGGCTTTTCTCTCAAAGAAGACCTTAAACTTGTCAGCTGCTTTCTCGCTCTTGGACTTGTAGCGGTCAACCTCTTTTTTCTTGGCCATCACCTTTTTTAGGATTGATTCCTGCACTGCAAGTATCTTGTCCTCTTTCTCATTGGCGGTTTTGAGCACTGGCTCAAGCTCTGACTTCATCCTGAAACGCATGTCTTTCTCAAGCTCTTCTGCACTCCGCAAGTCGGTTTTTATCTTGTCAAGCCCGCTTTTGATATTCTTTTTTTGCTCAGATATCCTGTTTTCTATTGACTTGATTATTTCCCTGAGGGCAGCCACTCTTTTCTTAAGATTATCCTCTCTCTTCTCCAGATAGCTCATCTCTACCTGGGATTCCTCTATCTTGGTCTTTTCTGACTCTATGTTATCAACAAAGTTCTCGTATTTTTTTTTCTGCTCAGCCACCTGGCGGTGGATATTATTAAGCATGTCCTGATAATCCAGTTTTTGCTGCACAATATCCTTGTCTATGTTCTTTTTCAGGTCCTCGTAGTGCTTTAATTCCTGGAGTTCCTCTCTCACCTGGTCAATATCGCTTCCTATGGTGTCTTTCAGCTTTTTGAATTCTGTTTTTATCCTGTCAAAGCCTTCTGACTCTTTTTGCAGTGATTTAAGCGCAGACTCGACTTTTCGGGTAAAAGCGTCTTTTTTAGAAGTAAAAATCTTAGCTTTTGTCTCAACCTCTTTCTTGGAGAGCTTCCTCTCGCACAGGTATGTCCTGCTGAGCTTGTAATCCACTGTTATAAGACCTTCGTCCTCAAGGAAATCAGCCCATTCCTGGACTACCGGGATGCTGACTTCAAGCTCATTGGCAGCGTCGTTAATGCTTATCTTTTTCTTCCTGTTAATCAGGTCTACGAGTTTGTCCACTCCAGTCTCAATGTTCTTGCGCTCTGCCATAAATGCTTAACCTCTTTTTTTGCTGATGCAAATAATATTGGATTGGCTGATGCCCTAATAATCCCCTGAATAACAAAAGGGTTCTCTTACCAACCCTTGATTTTGTTCTGAAGGTATAAAAATGTTTCTTTTTTTAAGTTTTGGGAGTCAAAAATGAACCCTTGTCCGTCGCTGCCATTCTTATTGCCATTTTGCGCAGCAAGAATGGCAATGGCACGACGAAGCTTACCGGGTTGCTATAACAACGTGTAGTGTTCCAGTAAGCGGAGTAGGACAAGATTTCAGCAAAAGCCTTTTCATTTAAAAGCTATTATGTCGCCTGGTTTTGTCCTGCCAAGCGCTCTGCGTGGAAGTTCAATCACGTATTTTGACTTGGATCTAGGGGAATAATAAGCAAAAGGCCTGAACTCCTTTTTTATCTCAACCACGTTCTTGTTCTTGTCCAGGAACAGGACATCAATAGTGAAGAACACAAACAGCATGTGCAGGTCTGCTCTTCTCTCCCTGGGAAACTCGAACACCAGCCCTGAGTCAGGCTTTCTGAACTTGAACATAAAGCCAAATGCCCTGCACACCAAGTTCTTGCACAGCACGGCCCTGCTTATTATTGTGAACTTCTGGGTTTTGTTTTTTATGGTTATTGTTCTCATCATGAGCCCCTTATTGATTTATGTTTTTTGTCAATGATTTCTTATCAGCACGTCGTATAGTTCAGGTCATTAACCTCATAGTCAGATGTATGGTTAAGGTCTATCTTAAACTTAAACCAGCTGGGCATGTTCTGCACGTCGCAGGCCTTTTCGTCGTAACCGGTTATATTGCTGAAGAGCACATAATCCACTATGCTCTTGGCAGAGCTGTAATTCACATCCTGATTTATTAGTTCTGGAATGTAAACCAGGCTTTCAATGCCATAAGGCGAGGAAGAGAAATTACCCTCTATTCTCATAAGGTAGCTCGGAGCCAGGAGGTTCTCTGTGTAAAACGAGTTGTTTATGTGCCTGCGCAACTCGCGGGTATCATTAGTAGCATCATCCACATAATCCGTGACATTGGTAATTCTTATGGTGTTGGGCATTCTGCCATGGGTGAAAACACTGTATATTGGGTCGCGGATGTTTATGAGTGAGACTGAGGTGTTATAGTCCTTAGTAAATTCCCAGGCAGCCAGTCCTCTCTGGTCTGTAATATTCACGCTGGTGGTAGCCACTACTTTCACGCTCCAGGGAGAGTCCTGGTATAGTTCTATCTTAGTCACATTAAGGGTTATGTCCAGGCCTATCCTGTCTGCCAGCAGTCTGAGCTCTTCCAAATAATCAGAGTAAGTAGCATTCTCCATTATCTCCACGGGCGTATTGTTGACAGTACCGTTGTAAAAAGCGATTCTGAACATCTCCTCTGTGTTGTTAAGATACTCTCCTTTGCTCGCTACATAATCCTCGATTGCTATCAGTGCCCTGAAGCCCGAGATATATATTACTCTCTTGGAATCCGAGTCAATGTCCTTGATAAAATCATTTACTGTGCGTAGCCTGGTCTCAACTACTTCCTGCCTCTCTGAAAAGCTGTACTGCTCATACGCAAGGAAGACAAAAAGCATGACTGCCACAAACAAGACTGCTATTATTAGGTAGAATACTCCTCTGCGGTTGTCTAAAAGCTTCATTTTATCCTAAATTTTCTTAATAAGTTATTGCTTACTGCAACGCTGTCCGAAGTGTACTACTTCGCTTTGCTCGCTTAAAAAATCGCTCTCAAATCTTCGTCGCGCCGCCATTATTTGCCTAGGACAAATAAATGGCAATGGAGGCGGCGACGCCCACTTCGGACTTGCCTTCTCACTGCCATACCTCTGATTTCACAAGGCTGGGCCCCCATAAATAGGGGACTGAGTAAACCGTGGTTATAACGATTTCTATGTCTTCTGCGTCAAGGTTCACGAACACTTTGCCGTTCTTGTCAAAGTCAAGGGTTTGCAGCAGGTTGAAAACTGCTATGTCATAAGCATCATTATTGTCATATGAATTGTTAAGCAGCGAATGATTATACGCAGTATAGAAGCACTTGTCAGTTCCAGAGTAATCCGCAGGTATGGTCTTGGTGCTGTTGGTGTCATCTTCAAACTGGATGGTCCAGATGCACCCTTCTGATTCCTCTACTACCTTGGAGCGCGTGGTCGAGGACGGGACCAGGGCGGTGTAGATGAGGGAGTTGTTTTTGGAGCATCCTGTCTGGTTAGAGGGGCTGTCGCCTGTGTCTATGTATATCTGGTTGGTACCGTTAACCAGATATATTGATGGGGCTTGTATTATATAGGGGTCTCCCAGGACACTGTAATCCGTGCCATAGGATGTGAGGTTGTAGACTGTTTCAGAGTTTATTATAAGAGACCTGGTCCAGTGTTCTCCTGAGTAAGACGTTACTTTTGCGTCTGTCACTCTTATGCCTGAAGGGATTTCTATACTTGCAGTGCAGTTGTTGAACTGCGCGGTCTGGACCTTAACAGATATCTCGTTTGGCTTAGGCTCCTCTATGAGGGGTGTGTAGTTCAGCCTGATATAAGAGTTAGGGTTTAGCCATGAATCTGTGATGTTGCCTATAACTGTTACTGTTTGGAAAGTGTAGTTAACAGTTGTCTTTATCTGGTCGCTTATATTCCTGTAAATCCGGCTTAGCATGCTTACATTGGTCGCGTTGAAGTACAGCGAGTCATTACAGGCTGTCTGCCTCATGGTTTCATGGCCCTGGATACTCATACCTTCTCCGAACCCGATTGTGTAGACTGTGATGTTGTTATCGCATGCCTCCTGACCTGCCCATATAGACCAGTTCCGGTCAGTCTCGCTTGAAGAGGCGCCGGTACTGTCCCCACCCCAGGAGCCTGAGCCGTCATAGTCAGAAAAGTTCTTGCAATAATAAGTAGGATCTCCGTCGCTTAGCACTATCATAAATTTTTTTTCTGAGGAGCTGAGCAACATATCCTTGGCCTTGTTAATGCCGCAACACGTGCACGTAGCTCCGCCAGCACCATAAGATGCTATGGTGGAGTTCAGGCCTGCCTGGTCCCGAGTAAGGGGTGTGCCAGTGCCAGCACTTGACGCATAGTCTACCAGTCCTATGCGGTTGGCACTGGCGTTCAGGATTATGTTAACTGCTTCTATGTCTGCGTCCTGGGCTATCTGCATCTTGGTTCTGTTGCACACTGTGTCGTTGTAGACATTGTGGGAGTATGGGTTTCCTATCAGACATCCCCCGCATTCTTCATCATTGCATGTTCCTGTGTATTCGCATGACCTCCAGATGCATCCAAGAAGCCAACAGCAGTAACCGCATAACTCTTTCTCTGTTTGTTCTCCGCATTGAGCCATGCTTCCACTGGTGTCAGTTACAAGTATTGTGTCAGCTGCTTCGCCAGTTATTACCTGCGTAACATTAGAGAAGTTTCTGGTGCCCAGCCTTATTGGAATGGTTGAGGGGTTGATGCTCAGCCCACTCCTTGAATAAGTATGGTTCTGGGTGTAGTTCCTGCCTTCAGCTTCGAATATGGTCTCGTTGCCTATTACGAGGTAGGTGGTGTAGTTGTTATAAAAAGAGAGGTTGACATCCCATGCATTGATGATGCCAGGTGCGTATATTGAGTCGTAAATATTGATGATTCCTTCTATGCCTGGGAAGAAATAGGTTTTTAAGCCATAACCAATGTTACTTTGTTGCTCGTCAGTCTTGTAATTCACTTTCAGGTAGCCGCCCGCAACATATGACTCGTTAAAATCTCCGAGGAATATAAGAGTTATGTTGTTTCTCCCTGTCTCAATGGATGCGTTGCACTCAGTAGCATCCCACCGGTCAGGACTCATGTTGGTGTCTGAGGGTGTCAGGGCTTTGCAGTCATCATTGTTTATCCTCAGGATAAAGCCTCCTGCCGCATCCAGTTCAAGTGTTATGCCTATAATATCGTCTGGTGTCACATCTGAGGGCACGTCCTCCAAAAACACGGTTATGTTCCCCTGGCCTACAAATCCTCCGAAGTAAGCATAGCTGCTCGTCCTCTTGTCGTCTATTCTCCTGAGATAAGCAGACGATGTTGAGCCGGTTATGGGCGCTCCTTTCATTATGCCTGTTATCATCCTCTTGGCCACAACTCTCTTCAAGGGAGTGGTGTCTTGTCCTGTGCTAAGGTTCTTGGAAAATATGACGTCGTCTTCTATTAACAGCCTCATGCCTGTGTTGGGCGGAAATATGTCTGGCAGGAGATAGTTTGAGAGGTTGATTGCCAGCTCTACTTCATTGGCAGCCCAGTAAGTGCCTATTTGTTCCAGTACTGATAGGTTGAGGTCTGTGTTATTACTCTCATTCAGGTAGACATTCACAAAGGTTGAGTTGACCTGGCTCATCTTCATGTCTGAGAGTACTGTGAGCAGGTCTGTTGTGAGGAACTCTGTGCTCTCCCTGGGAGGCTCGCTTACCATGTATTGGGATATCAGGAGGAGTCCTGCAATTAGTATTATTGAGGCGAACAAGGCGTCCAGGGTGAACATAAATCCTTTCTTGTCCAGATTCCTGCTAGGGATTTTGCAAAAGTTTTTGTCCTTGCTCTTTTTTTGTCCTATCATTTTTTCCTTGCCCTTTTATAGTAAAGTCATTTTCATATGTTATCCTCGTATATTATCATGACTTAGTCCCAGACATAAACCTTCATTCTTATTATCTGGGACTCGTACATTGTTAGGCGGTTAATCATTATCATGTTATCATAGTTTAGGCCTGTGAAACTCGCGTAATGGCAGTCCAGGGAGGGCACTGTGGTGTTAGTAATCCTGGGCTCAGGGCTTCCTATTGCGCATTGGCCTTCAAATTCAATGAGATCATGGCCGGGCTCCTCAAAGACTATGAGAAAGGAATAGGGTGTGTTGAATTTGGTCTTAAGCCCTGAGTAGCTCATGTTCATGGCGCTGACAATCTTGCTGTGGTTGAGCTCTGTCCCTGTCATCAGGCCAGGCCTTATCACATCGCTCTCATTAGTCCAGGCAGCAGGGTAACCCTGTGAGAGAAGAGTCTGGCTTATCCTGGAAGCATCATTTTTTATTTCTTCATAAGCAGTATCAGTTGAGAAGTTGTTAACTATTATCTTGGCTGCAATTATGGCTGCGATAACAAACAACAACATGCTTATGGTATAGTCTGACACCCATGCCTGGCCTCTGCCGCTTCTGTATCCTCTGTAACTTCCATGTCCTCTGCATCCTCCGCAGCCTCTTATGGTTTTCCTGTGTTTTCTTTGAACAAATATTCCAAACATCTTAGCTTATCACCACAGTATCTGAGTCAATCTTGGTAATAATGTTAGTGCCTTTGCCCAGGTTCCCGTTTACCTCAGGGATGGGAAACAATAGTTCTGAGTCCTTATACGTGATTATCAGGTCGAGCTCAGACTGGCTGATTGAATAATCCAGTTTGCCATCAAGCTTTGAGGGTATGTCTATGGTCCTCTCATAACCAGACTCTACTTCTGAGGCCAGGATGAGCTCGCTCTGAAGAGAATAGCCAAAGTCGCGCAGCCTGTTAATGTTCTTCTCCTCAGAATAATTATAAGTGAGCTTGTAGAGCAGTCCTACCAGCACCATTATGATTATCAGGGCGACGCCAACTATGAGCATGAACTCCATGGCTACCTGTGCCTTTGTTGCAAAGCGTTTTCTGGGAAACCTATGAATCATTAACCACCTCTTATTACCTCTTATCATCCTTTATCACCTCTCCTGATAATTTGATAATTTAATAATTTAATAATCTGATAATTTTTTATTAAGCTACAGGTTCTCTGCGTCTCAGCCGGTAATATTAACATAATTGGTCATGGCCTGCACCCTGACTACATGGATGCCCTTGTGCTGCTTTATACTTCCTATAAGATTGGCAGCACACCATTTCACCACCTGATACTCTCCTGATGCAGAGCTCACATTAAAGATTATCTTGTCATTGTCCAGGGTTATGAACCTAACTGATTCTGGCACATACACAGTGATTGTTTTCTTGCTGGGCTCTCCCAGGTAATAAACCTCGTCAGCCGCGTCCCTTATCTCGCTAGCCACCTTGTCCACTTGGCTGGCAGTTATCTCCCTGTCCAGGTTCTCTGACTGCTGGTAAAAAATGATTATCAGGGGTATGGTCATAAGAAAAGCAAATCCTACTACGAACAAGAATTCAACGCTTACCTGAGCCCCTGTCCAACTCTGACCTCTCTTCCCCATACTTTCCTCATAAGAAGAATGTATATATAAATTTAATTGAATTTAAGGAAGATAAACACTAAACAAGTCACCCAATGTAGGTCGTGTCTTCAGCTCTCATATTTTCTATTCTGCTCTGCTCTAATAATTCCTGGTGCTGCTTAAAAGCATTCTTTAACTCGTCCTCAATCTTTTTTATGTCCTTTTCCATCTTATTCAGGTTCATGCCCAGGGAATACTTCTTGTCCAGCAGCTTCATGATTTCTTTTGCACCTCTGAGCCCTATGTGCATTGGATGGGCGTATGTTTCTGCGAGCAGAGAAGCTGCTCTTACGTCTTTTTCCCTGCTTAGCCCCAGCAATAATCCTGTGATTCCCATTATGGGCCCGACTACACCGTAAAGCTTGTTACTTGCACCGAGCCTGACAAACTCTTTTATTAATGCTTCATCATTACCTGTGCAGTAAACCCGGGGTTTTTTCCTGGGCTCTGACAAGCCTATCCCGCCAAGGGTTATGATTTCCTTGCAGCCCATCTCCTTTGCCTTGCTGAGGACTGTCCAAGCAAATGAGTATGAGTCCTTATTCTTCATGGGCTGGGTGTCTCCTACCAGGAACAAGAAGTCCTTGTTGTTTCTTCTCTTGTGATAAAAATGGATTTTAGGAAGTTCTACCAGGTTGTCTTCTCTTACAAAGACTGAGTTGGGGAGTGATTCTGAGAAGAAAGAAACAATTTTCCTTGCTTTTAACTGGTCAACTATGAGGTCTGCTGCAATCTTTCCTGCGTTGCCTATGCCAGGCATTCCCTCTATCAGGACAGGATTAGTTAGTTTTACCTTTTTTATTGTTTTTATTTTCCAATCAGACATTTTTAATCCTTGTTTTTCTTTTTTTTCTGTTTTTCCTCTTTTTTGAACTTCCTCCTGTACTCGCCGTACTTGTCTTCTGGGCTGTACTTAGGAGGCTTTGGCCTTGCTCTCCTGGCTCCGCAACTGCATTTCTCAGAAAGGCCATAACTACTGCACTTGGAACATTTGAGAATGTGATTCATTTTAAACCTAAACTCTCTATCTTTCCTGTCTTTCAAAACTTATCTCGCCGTGATTCTCTTCTATTAAGTCAGTCATTGCCTGCTTTACTTGTTCCACGTCCTTTTCTGCTTTCTTATAATCCTTGGCTGTGATAACCATGCGATAGGCGCCTGCTCCCAGGTAGTTTACCTTTAAGTCCTTAGCCGCCTGTTCAGCCCTGGAAAAGGCTTTTTTTACTATTTCCACTCCTTCTGAGTCAAAGCTCCTGATTCTGGCATTAATGATAATGCTTACCTGCTTGGGCTTGATTTTTTCTTTTATCAACTCTTCGAGCTTGGAAGCCAAGTCTTTTTTTACTCCGAGACTTGCTAGGGAGGCCTTCTTCTCAACCACTTCCTCAAATGCCAGGTAGACCCAGGGGTAGTGCTGGAGTACTGGCTCTGCCACTTCCTTGTAAACCTGCTCTTCTGGCGTGCTTGTTCTCTCTGCCAGCACCTTGATTATCTTTTCTGCTTTCTGCTCCTGCTTTATCTCGTCAGTCTTCTGCCGTTTCTGAGACTCATTAACCCTTCTGAGAGAGAGGTCAATGTGTTCGCGCTGGGGATTAATCCTTATAACCTTGCACACCACTTTTTTGCCTTCAGTAACATAATTCCGTATATTCCTAATCCTACCAGGGCTTACCTCAGATATGTGTATCAGGCCCTGCTTATGATACTCATCAAGCTGCACAGTTACTACATGGTATTGTATCTTGGTAACTGTGCAGAACACGAGTTCACCTTCTTCTGGGAATCCTTGCCTTCTGATAAACATTTTCTTGCTACTCTCCTATCCTTACATTACACTATTATTATTCTATTATTATTCTCAGCTTTCTTATTCAAGCACTTCAAGTATCCTTGCCTTTACAGTGGTCTTGCCCCCTGATGGCTCAGCCAGGACACTCCCGCACACCAGGCACTTAATCGTAGTGGCTGACTTGCCGAACACTATCTGCTCGTTCTTGCACTTGGGGCATCTGAGCTTGATGAACTTACTCTTAGGCTCTTTTGTTTCCATCGTAATAACCTCCTTGACATATTCTGATATTATAACCTGTTATGATTCAAAGTGTCAGGCACACAAGAATAAAGAGTTATTTATAAAAGTTGTTGATGACCCCGCGATGTTCTAAACAAAATACAAAGCATACAGAATTATTCTTAAACAAACTCTATCTTCTTAGCTCTAAAGCCTTTTTTCTGGCTGTGAGTCTTCTTGCACTCCTTGCACGTGTATCTCAGGTCTGTTTTCTTGCTCAGCTTCTTGCCTGTCATCTTGGGCTTTGGAGGCTTAGAGTACCTGCCCAGGTTTCCAGCGCCCCTTCTAAGACCGCGCCTCTTAACCCTGCTCTTTGAGCCCTTGGACATGGGGCGGGCGGCGTTCCTTCCCTTCTTCTTGGCAACAGACACCTTATGCTCGGTGTGCTTCCTGCAAAAAGGGCAGTATCTCCTGACAGTCTTTCTTATCTTCATGTTGTCGTGCAGAAAAAGACCTTTGTTTATAAAGATTACTGTTGTGGCGGCGACCTGAATGTTAACATCACTGGTTTGCGAGTTGAACTACCCTTTCAATAAATTTTATAAAGCACTTGCGCTTCCAGGATTTTTATGAGTGCCAGAAAGACGAGCAAGACGAGTACGAAAAAGAAGTCTGAGAAAGCTGCTAAGCCCAAAGCCAGGAAAGGTGTGGGCAAGCAAAAGAAGCAGAGTGCTAAGAAAAAGTCTTCTCCTAAGAAAGCCAGTAAGAAAAGCACAGATAAGAAGCAGAAGAAAAAGCCTGTGGTTAAGATTAAGAGAAAAGGAGAAAAAAGAGCAGAAAAGCCTGAAGTTGTCCAGCCAGAGGTTAACATTGGACTAGTAGGTCATGTTGATCATGGAAAAACAACTTTGACTGAGAAGCTGAGCGGCAAGTGGACTGACACTCATTCTGAAGAGCTTAAGAGGGGTATTACTATCCGCCTAGGATATGCTGACGCTGTTTTCAGGAAGTGCCCTAAGTGCAGGGGAGACAGCGCGTTTACTGTGAATAAGGAGTGCGCTGAGCATAAAGTTCCAACCAAGTCTTTGAGAAAGGTAAGCTTTGTTGATGCCCCCGGGCACGAGAGCCTCATGGCTACCATGCTAAGCGGAGCCACTATCATGGACGGAGCATTACTGCTCATAGCTGCTAATGAGCCCTGCCCCCAGCCCCAGACCAAGGAGCACTTGATGGCCTTGAAAATCACAGGAGTCAAGAATCTTGTAGTGGTGCAGAACAAGATTGATGTTGTTTCTGAGGAGCGGGCCCTGAGGAATTATAAGGAGATAAAAGATTTTCTTAAGGGAACCGATTATGCAGAAGCACCTGTTATTCCTATTAGTGCCCAGCACGGAGTCAACATTGACGTCCTGATAAGGGCTATTGAGGAGACCATTCCCACGCCTGAAAGAGATGCAAGTGCCGATCCCATGCTCCTGGTTGCGAGGAGCTTTGATATTAACAAGCCCGGACTAAACCCTAAGGATTTGAGAGGAGGTGTTATTGGAGGCGCTATTGTGCGTGGAAGGCTTAAAGTCGGGGACAAAATTGAGATAGGCCCCGGCAGAGTGGTTGAGGAGCAGAACAAGACCGTGGCCAAGCCGATTAACACCAGGATTGTGAGCGCTATGACCGGCGGAAACCAGGTTGATTCCCTGGGCCCTGGCGGTAGCGTGGCTGTTCAGACCAGCCTTGACCCGAGCATTGTTCACTCAGACAGCCTGACAGGCAACGTTGTGGGCCTGCCTGGCAAGCTGCCCAGGACATGGTATGAACTCTTATTAAAAGTTCATTTACTTGAGCGTGTTGTTGGGAGCCAGGAAGAACTGGGTGTTGAGCCTGTTAAGATGAATGAGATGCTCCTGCTCAATGTTAACGGAGGCAAGAGCATTGGGTTTGTGTATGAGCTTGGCAAGAACATGGCTAAATGCAGGCTTAAGATGCCTTTGTGCGCTGAGCCTGGTGACAAGGTTACTATTTCCAGGCGCATAGGAACAAGGTTCAGGCTTATTGGCTATGCAGAGATCCATGATGATGATTGAGGTTTT
Source organism: uncultured Methanosarcinales archaeon (assembly GCA_964426715.1). Lineage (GTDB taxonomy): Archaea > Nanobdellota > Nanobdellia > Woesearchaeales > SM23-78 > SM23-78. The sequence goes on along the minus strand of CAYRRQ010000016.1, from coordinate 62 downwards.
CTCTGATATAAGTTGTTTTTCATGGCTTGTAGCAGAATTACTACTCGCCTTTTGCAAAGTCT
>CAYRRQ010000015.1:0-16297 GCA_964426715.1 uncultured Methanosarcinales archaeon | reverse complement strand
AGGCAATTCCTCTCAAAGCTAAAAGCTTTGAGTTTCCTTGCCTAAAACAATGAAAACCACCCAAACCCATACAACAAACTATAAAAACCTGTAATGGTTCTCTAGTCTTATGACTCAGCCAATCATTGCAACCGGCCTCTCAGGAGTCGTGTTTGGTTCTGAGCCCTGGAAAAAGGCTTACCAGGAATGGTTTAAAAAGGCGTCTGAGAAGCTTGGCAAGCCAGAAATCAAGGATTATTCCAGAAAACCAGGCTATTCAAGATATGTGGATAAGGTCATGAGGCAACTCAAGCCAGAAGCTTCAGAAGAAGAGAGGGTTGTTGAAGCCAGGAAAAGATTTTTTGACAATGTGTGCAGGCAGGTATCGCTTAGAGCAGACTATTACAAGAACCAGGAAGTAATAGGCGTGCTTAACCACTTAAAAAAGTATTACCGGCTCGCACTAATAACTACTCTTTCACATGATGCTGTGAGCAGAATCTTATCTATAAGCAAGCTGCAAGGGCTTTACAACATAATTGAGTGCGGCAAGCCTGAGGAGAAAGATGATAAGGCTGATGTTTTCAACAGGTTTCTCAGGTATTATGGCAAGCCACTCCTCTACATCGGGGGAGATAACAAGCAGAGCTTTGATTACTGCAAAAAGAACAAGATACCCTGCTTGTTTGCCAATCTAAGAGGAGGAGCAGACATGCCTGGCGTGGAGAGCGTGCATAACGCTGAGGAGTTAAGAAAATTAGTAGAGGAGATTTCTGAATAAATAAGAAAGTGTGTTCAAAAAGTCCTACTCCGCTTGCTACGCAAGCTACGCCGTGCCTTTGCATGCCGTAAAACGCAACGGCAACGCAACTAATGGCAACGACGAACTTTTTGAGCACTACTAAAAAGAGCAATAATTATATAAACTATTATCTACTCATTTATCAGTAAATGTTTAAAATACCCAAAAGGTTCCGCGGGATAAAGAGGTTTGAGAAGGTTCTCAGTGTTATTACCAAGTACGAGCTGGGCTACTACCTCGAGAAAACAGGGCTTAAAAAAAGGAGTTTGAAACTTGGAAAGAAAAAGAGGAGGATACGCCGGCCATTAGAGTTAAGATTAATCTTTGAGGAGCTCGGCGGCACTTTTATCAAGCTCGGACAACTGTTAAGCCTCAGGCCTGACCTGATACCAAAGGAGTACTGTGATGAGCTAAGCAAGCTCCAGGACGACATAGAGCATTTCTCATATCAGGAAGTAAATCATGTTCTTAAGTCAGAGTTTGGAAAGCCTGCCAACAAGTTGTTCAAGAGCTTTGACAAGAAACCTGTTTCTACTGCGAGCATAGGACAGGTCCACGTCGCCAGGCTAAAGAATAACAAGAAAGTGGCGGTTAAGGTAATGAGGCCCGGGATAAGGGCATTAATAGAGACCGACCTGGAAATACTTGAATACCTAGCCAGAGTGTTCAAGCACCATTTCAAGCAGGATATTATTGACCCTAAAGAAATCTTCAGCGAGTTCAAGCAGTACTCAGAAAATGAGCTTGACTACCTGAAAGAAGCCCATGTTATAAAGGATTTCTACAGCACCTATAAGCAGGACAGAAAAGCCAGGATTCCAAGGGTTTATGACAAACTTACCTCTAAGCGCGTGCTCACCATGGAATATCTGGACGGGGTAAAGCTGAAACAAATCATGACCCATCCAAAGAAGTACAAGCGTTTCAAGCATGACAAGATAGCCAGTCTCATGGTGCAAAACATCTTCACACAGGTCTTTGTAAAGGGATTGTTCCATGCAGACCCCCACCCGGGCAACATCATTGTAAAGAACCACAAGACCCTGGGCTTTATTGACTTTGGAATAACAGGCAGGATTAACATGGAAATGAAAGAAAAGCTTGGAAGGCTCTTCTACAACCTGCTCAGCAGGGATGCCAGCGGCCTGGTAAAAAGCTTTATCAGCCTTAACCTGGTGGACTCAGAAGTAGACATAACAAGCCTGAAAAACGAGTTATGCAACGCCCTCGGGGAATACTATGACACAAGCATCCAGAATATAGACATGACAGACCTGTTCTTTAAGAGCATAAAAGTCGCTAGGAAGCACAAAATAAAGGTTTCAAGGGATTTCGTTCTTCTGGGCAAATCCCTGGTAACCCTGCAGGGAGTGTGCATTGAGCTCGACCCTGACTTCAACTTGGTGCACGAAGCCAAGCCATTCATAGAAGACCTGATAAAACAAAAGCAAAAACCCGCCTACTTGCTGCGAAGACTAGCCAGGGAATCAGAGCAGTTCGCAAGGTTTGTGCAGGAACTGCCAGAAGAATCACAAAAGGTTTACAGGACCGTGAGAAAAGCGGACATCTCACTGGAAAACATTAACATAGACCTGCGAAACCTTAACAAGGATATGAGAACCGAGACCTGGAGAGTCGTGCTCGGAATGATAATAGCAGCCCTCATAATAGGGGCAAGCCTTACCTACAGGACAGAGCCGGGCCTGGGAAAAGCATTAATAATACTCGCCTTTATAATACTTGCATACCTCTTATACACCCTTCTCAGGGACAGCATAAAAAACAAGAACTGGTAGAGAAAACAAATGCATGAAATGCATAACTGTCTGCATCAGTCATAATGGTTAATCATAATGGCCAGAACACAACGCCTCTGTCTTAATGAAAATCTTGTGGCCGCACCTAGGACAATCCCTGGTCTTGTAATGATACCCATTCCAGAACTCAGGCTTCCACACCTCATTCTCGCCGTTGTTCTCTCCGCAAATCGGGCATATCTTTTCCAGATGTGCCTCTCTTAATAAATGAATCATATTATTTTCCTCTGCTTAAAGTCTTTTCTCTTCCACTGTGAATTCGGTCTCTCGCCACGAACAACAAGAAACTAGAATAATAAAATCTCACTAATCATTTATAAAAATAGTTGTAATGCAATATATAGAGTAGGATAGAACAAGCTCTGATAATGGGCTCTGTTCTACTCCGCTGAATACAACCCTAAACTCTGTTTAGGAACATATCCAGCTCCGCCGGGCCATGCCATGTTTGCCAGTGACAAACAATGTCATACACGGCACCGACGACCAGCGCCCTAGAATAACCCCAAAAATAATAAAGTATATAAAAACCAGTGAACACACGAGAACAGGGTGATGATAAAAAATGGGTTTTTTCAAGGAACTGGGAGACTTCTTAATAGGTAAAGGGGTTGAATCACTGAAGAGAACAGTGGACAAGACCATCAAGGACGTGGAAGTAAGGGTTGAGAGGGCAACAATCAAAGTCATAAAGACATCTGTGTTATTCCTCATGATGATCATAGGCGGCTTGTTCATGCTGGTAGGATTATCCACTTATCTAAACAACACAATCCCCTCGCTTGCCAACGGGCTCGGAACCATACTCATAGGAGCCATCCTGATAATCCTGGCATTATTTGTGAGGCTTATGAAGTGAAGCAGATACAGATAATACAAACAAGATGCAAATAAGAGCATAAAGTAAGAACATAAAGAAAATATTCTTTATTTATTTCTCCCCCAGCTTCTTCTTATAATCCCCTATCTCTTTTAAGAACCTCTTTATAGTCTTGTTCACATGCTCTGGCTGGGTCTTGAGGATGTCTGCCACTTTCACAAGCACGTCTCCTCCTTTAAACACTGTTGTGCTAGTCAAATCAAGGCTTTTAGGATCTGCCTTTTTCTTTTTCTTGGCTGCTTTCCGGGCTTTCTTCCACTTCTCAAACAACTCCTCTACTCTGCCTGGCAGCTGGTCAACATCAACACCGAGCATCTTGGCCGCCTCTTCCAAAAGCTTGTCTTCTCTTCTCTTGGTCCTAATAGCAGCTTTGCCTGCTGTGAACTCAATCCTGAGCACGCCGTCCTGAACCTTGCTCGTCCTGAGAATCTTTATGAGCTCAACTTCTCCTGTAAGATTAAGATGGGTTCCTCCGCAGGCCTCCACGTCAAGACCTGAAATAGCCACCACCCTAATCTCATTTCCAGGCACTGCCCCGCCCTGATAAAGAGTAAAACCGTACTTGGCCTCTGCTAGGTTCCTGGGCATAAAACTCTTGTAAATCGGAAGATTATGCCTTACCACCTTGTTGGCCTCTGCTTCCAGCTCTGAGACCTGCTCATTGCTAAGAGCCTCATAATGGGTTATGTCGAGCCTGGCCTTTTCCATGGACTTGGAAGCTCCTGCCTGCCACACGTGGTTACCCAGCATCCTCCTGGCCACACCGTTGATTATGTGGGCGGCTGTGTGGTGCTGTGCTAGTTGCAGCCTGGTGTCAAAGTCTATCTTGCCATTAACCACGTCGCCTTTTTTAAAGCCGGGCTTTTGCCTGAGCACGTGCACTATTAGGCTACCCTGCTTAAAAACCTCTATTACATCCACGCCTCCTAGCACGCCTGTGTCGTGCAGCTGGCCCCCGCTCGTAGGGTAAAAAGCTGTCCTGTCAAGCACAACATACTTGTCATCAACTATTTTCAGGATTCTTGCCTTGAAATCAATGTAGTCATAAGAGTCATAATAAAGAGCCTTGGTCGCAGGCAGTCCCTGAATGTCCAGGTCTTTGAGGTCCTTGTGTTTCCTGGTCGCGGTTAGGTGCTCTCCTCCTTCATGGCTCTCTGCCACTAAGGCATAGAAGTTGTCAGGCACATCCACTTTGAAGCCCTGCTTGTCAGCATCTTTTTTTACCTGCTCAGGATTTATGCCGTGGCTGTCATACAAGGCTATGAGCTCGTCCCTTGTAATGACTTTTTTGGATTTGGCTTTTTTTGATTTAAGCAGCTGCTCAACCACTTGATTTCCTTTTCTCTTGCTGTGATAATACTTCTTCTTCTCAACCTCAAGTATCTTCTTAACGCTGCTCATTCCCTTAATCAGCTCAGGATAAACAGGCTTAAGGTATTCTGCATGCCACTCGCACACCTCTGCCAATGAGACATCCCACTTAAAGAGGTCAATGAACTCCATGGCACGCCGGAAAATAACTCGCAGGTTATAATAGCCTCCCACATTAGAAGGCAGGCCCCCATCAACTATTGCAAACAACAATGCCCTGCTGTGCTCTGCAACTGCATAAAGAGCAGTCATAGGAAGAATCTTTTCTCTCAACTCCTTAACCTTTATTCCGAGCTCAGACGATATCTCTTTCCATTCCTGGTCAACATTGTCTGCTTCGTCAAGATTAAGCTTGCTTGCCAGGCGAGCGAACTTCTTGTAAAGAGCATTGTCAAGGCTTAAGCCCAGCTTCTTCTTAAGCTTGTTAATCACTGTTGGAAAAGCAGCGTCGTAAAGAGTGATTGCTCCCTGGCTGAACCACGCAACCCTTTCCAGGCCCAGGCCCATGTCCAAGACCTTGATATCAAGCTCCTTGTCGCCGTGGTCAGAGTGCTCGTACATCATGTAAACCTGGTTGAACAACTCCACTCCCCTGCTAAAGAACTCCATGCACGGGCCGTAATTGCCGCCCCCGGCCCAGGACTCCTCATGCAGAACAAGCTCTTTTTTTGGCACACCAACCTCCATAGTAATATAATCATAAATATCCCTGAACACCTCATCCTGATCCCACTCATCCGGCTGGACAAAGACGTGCTGGCCTACCATGACAAAGCCTGTGCAGTGACTGCCAGTGACTCCCACGTTGTCAACATCCCCGAACCTGAGGCAGAACTGGGGTATTAAGAGCTTCTTGGCAGGAGGCTCGGCTTCGCCGCTAATAACATAAGGCTGAAAAGCAGAAATAGACGAGTTAGTGAACTCAATAGTCGGGTTCCAGCGCGCAATCACAGGGTAGCGCTTAACAATCTCGTATCCGCGCTTACTAAAGAAACTGCTCAGACCGTGCCAGGCATCGATTATGCTCAGCTTCTTATCAGCAGGGCTGCCCCTGAAAATATCCACTCCCCCAGTACAAGCAGCATCTCCGCAGGTCTCACGTTTTTTGTCAGTGCTCCAGAAATACATGCCGCACTCAGCACACTTGTTGCGCACAAAACCCTCTTGTTCCAACACCCTTGTTGCAAAGTACTTCCCGGGCTGCTTAGACACTTGTTTCCTGAATTTCTTCTTAAGCTCCTTGTCTGACAGCATGATAAAACCAAGAGTGGAAAAGGCTTATTAAAAGTTTTTGCTTTATACACTCCTGCTAATGATTCAATCCCAAAAATTTTTAAATACCCCTTATTATCCTCTCCTATTATGGGAAGGCGTGAGAGAAAGATAGAAAAGCGCAAGCAAATATTCATGAGCTCAATACTCGTATTCCTGATGATAGCCTCTGGTTTTGCAGTAATGGTGGGAAACACCAATAGTCAGCTTAAGTACAATGGCTACAGGTTCAGGGTGCAGAACAACCAGTATGTGACTGAGATTGACGGAGAAACAATACCCTTTTACTCCCTGCCAAGCGAAGTAGAAGGCATCAACCTATCCAGTACTATAACCAACAAGCTAAGAGAAGCCTACCTGGTAATGCTTAGTTTTAAGCCAGAGCAGAGCACCAGCCTGCAAGTAATAGAAGTGGCCAGGTTTGACCTGAGCCAGTACCTGGGAAAAACAGTGTATAACGGAGTACTAGAAGAAAGCCAGGACTATGACCTGCCTGTGCTCACATGCGAGAACGCAACTGTGCAGACCCCTATTATAATCCTTAATGAGAGCAGCAACCCAGGATTCATAGAAGAGGATAACTGCATCTATCTTAATGCAAATGGATATGAGTTCCTCTGGTTGAGAGACCGCTTATTATACTCTTATCATGGCGTAATAGAGGACTGATATCATGGACAGGAAAAAAACCAGTGCAAAGTCAGGGCAGAAGAATAAAAAGAAAGAGAAAAACAAAGAAAAAAGAAAAGCAATTAAGAAGAAAGACAGTAAGGAGAAGAGTTCTAAAAAAAATCCTCTAAGCAACACCCACAAGTTCATAATATTCTGTGCAGTACTGGTAGTCCTGTTTCTGGGCATATTCCTGATACCGCAGGCTGTGAAAAAGGCAAACCTGGAAAAATATGAGTACAACCACTTCGCGTTCATAAAGCAGGACGACGGCTTCTGGTACACCAAAATACAAAAAGGAGCCCAGCCTTACTGGGTGCCTTTCTATTACCACCCGTCAGAATTAGAGGACATACCCGTGGACCCGAATCTCAGGGAGAAATTCTTCAGCATAAGGGATAATAAGGGCAGCATCTTCATAACCCTTGACCCTGACGCAGAGAACAACAGCATAGTCATAGCCGGGGTTGAGATATCCAGGATTACAGGCAGCAGGTACGACCTGCTTAACGTGCCTACCAGCAGTGCTTTTATCAAGGAGCCCGGTACAGGCTCAGCAGAGACAGGCACTCCAATAGTTACGTGCGCACAGGCAGATAACAACACAATGGTAATATGGATAACCCTGAGCAACACCAACATAGCCTATTCTTATGACAACTGCGTAATACTAGAAGCAGAGACTTATGAGGACATGATAAGAGTGGCTGACAGGACCATGTATGACCTGCTTGGAATAATGACGCAGTAAAGAACTATTGAGTAATTATTATTAATTATCATATTTATTATTCTTTCATTCTTCTCTGACAACAAACCTTTCATCGCAGGAAATATCCCTGACCTCACTGCCCTGTGCAATCACAACCCTGAACGCCAGGCCCAAGCGGATCAAGGCGGCTACAAGTCCTGCATGCTCCTTGCCAGTGCCAGACTCAAGGTTAACAGCCACTTCAAACCCCTTAATCCTTTCCTTAAGGCCAGCAATAATCTTGTCCCGGATAATCTCAGCAGAATCATTAGAATCAACTATTACAAAACTAAGATTTCCTCTGTCTAATGAGAGCTTGTCCTTGGTCCACTGGTTGGACACCAGGAAAATGTTCTCAAAGTCCTGGTTCTTAACAAGCCTGAGCACAGAACTCCAGGTCCCCTTGCCAGCTCCAAGACACGCCACCAAGTCAGTCATAAAGTAGAGGAGAGAGCAATGCTATAAAAAGGTTTGGTTGGTGGATTGATTATTATTTTAATATTAGGTTATGCTTTCATAGGGGATTAACAGATAATAAATTAGAAGAAGCAGAATGAGTTCGGGATTCTTTTGGTTTTTGTTTAACATAATCATCTAATTTTATTTGATCTTTTACATCGCTTAATCTTTTTTTAGCAGTTTTGTTATATTCTTCAGAAACATCTATGTGGATAAAATTTCTATTATTTTTTGCTGAAACTAGGGCCACGGTTCCTGTACCTCCAAACATGTCTAAAACTATGTTGCCTTTAAAAGAATAAAATTTTATCAGGCGATAAATCAACTCTTCTGGAAAAGGTGCTGGGTGACCGTTCCTTTGTGTTTCAGGAAGGATCTTCCAGTGACCATCAGAATATTCTTTAAATTCATCGGGAGTAATATCTGCGTCTTCAGGTCTTCCTTCTAATTTATCACCGTTTTTTGTAAATACAAGGATGTATTCCCATGAGGGAACAATATGTGGATTAGAAGGGCTTTTCCAGCTCCCCCACGCGGTTCTTCGCAGCATTGTCTGCTTATACCAGATTATTTCGGTTCTGAATTTCATACCCTGCTTTCTTAATTGGAGGCTAAAATCATGATGGATAGGTACAAAGTCTTTTATACCTGTCGGGGCAATGTTTAAACAAAATCTTCCTCCAGGAACCAATATTCTTTTGGTCTCTTTCCACACCTTATTTAACCAGTCAAGATATTCTTGATAATCCATTTTATCATTGTGATTATCATAATCCTTTCCAACATTGTACGGTGGTGAGGTAATAGCAAGATGAACTGTATTGGCAGGTATTTTCTTCATGATTTCAAGTACGTCACCGGTTATTATCTGGTTTAGATACGAGTTTTTCTTAGCCATTTTTTATCAGATTATTTATGTCTTCAAATAAATCATCGAGTTCTTTTACTTTATCTGTTTCTTCAAAATCATCTCTTGCCATATAAATACTGTCAAGCTCATATTCAAGAATAACCCTTGTCTTTTTAGGACCTCTTTTTCCTTCAATCTTATCAATCTCATTATCTTTATCAGGAGTAACCATAAAAACTTTTATGTGTTTAGTAGTTTCATACTCATTTAGTTTTAGTTTCCAATAAGTTGTTTCAAAACCTCTTTCTCTAAATGAATTCTTAACAGAAAGAACACAAAATATTTTTACTTTCTCATTTTTTTTATCATACTTATAAACAATTATATCAGCATCAGGTAAGAATGAATATTCATTAAAATGGATTTCGAGCATTCTTCTTACTAAATCCTTTTCTTTAGTTAATTCATTACCTTTAAGTTCGCTATCTTTTACAAATTTCACATCAGTGTCTTTAAAAAGTTCTTTTAACATTATCATCAGAAGCCTTTGTAAAGAATGACCAACAAAAGTTCTCCATGATTATCGTGCCTTGTTATGAGCAGAATCTCTTTGCAATCCGTTTGCAATCAATTCTTTAGTTTTTTCAATTAAGTAATCTTTTTTTATTTCTTCAAAAAAATCATCTATCTTAGAAAAGGATTTCTCTTTATTCTTCTCTTTAAATTCATGAAATTTTGATATTATATGATTAAAATCCATAACCTTCCCCTTATACAGTATATGAAAGACCTATTTATATGTTTTGCTAAATTTATTTGAAAATTATCTGAAGGAATCAAAATCTTTTCGGATAATATGATTCTCTATACTCTTAAACTACTCTTATTCTTCAAGCCAACCCGTCCATCTCCATCACGCGGGGAGTAATATAATCTCCTTTCATCAGGATTGTTGTGTCTTTGGTAAATGTGTCGCCAAAATCCATGTAATAGGTGTATATCTGTTCCTTATCTTTGTATATTGTCTTTATCAACCCAAAGCATATGCTGGCGTCCAACACAAGAGGCTCCTCACATTCAAGGTTCTGCTCCAGGGTTTCCCTGTTTATCACTGCTCCTGTAACAAAAAGTTTTGCTCCCTCCCTGCTTCCTCTTACCAGCTCCTCAATATTTCTTTGTCTCTCATTGCCTTTCTCTCTGCCGTGAAAAAAGAATAAGGTGTATAACTTCTCATTATCTCTCACAAGTATTCTTATGGGTATTCTCTTATCCTGGCTTTTAGATGAGAGTGTAGCTTTAGAAAGATAAGGCATTTCTTCCAGTGTTCCAGTCCCCCAGAATACTTCCTGCCCGAGTTCCCTGACATACATATCATATTGGAAAGCCCTTGAAATATATAATCTTTTAGGTTCAGACATCAAAACCTTTAAAAACAAGGGTTTTTTCCTGCTGCTTACTGAGCGCACCGCTTATGAGTGTAGGCTCGGAGGATTAAACATGGCAGAGTTCAAGTTAAACATTGGAGATTCTAAGACCGGCAAAACTGTTAAGAAGGTTGTTTCTGGAGACCAGGCAGATGTGTTTCTTAAGAAGAAGATAGGTGACAATGTAAAAGGCGACCCTGCAGGTTTTGCTGGTTACGAGTTCTTAATAACCGGGGGCAGTGATTACTGCGGCTTTCCCATGAGAAAAGATGTTGAGGGCACTGCAAGGAAGAAGATATTGATTGTTAGCGGCATAGGCATAAGAAAGAACCGCAAAGGAAGAAGGATAAGGAGGACTGTTGCAGGCAACACAATCTATTCCAGGACTGCCCAGATAAACCTCAAGATTGTTAATAAAGGCAAAGAGGACTTGTTCGCAGAGAAGAAACAAGAGAAACAAAAAGAGGAAAAACCTGAAGCTCAAAAAGAAGGCAAAAAAGAAGAGGCTCCAAAAGAAGAGAAAAAACCAGAGGCTCCTGAGAAGGAGAAAACAGAGAAGAAGAAGGAAGAGAAGCCAAAGCAAGAGGCAAAGCAAGAAGATAAAAAAGAAGAGGAGAAAAAAGAGGATTCAAAAGAAGGCAATCAAGAAGAGGCTGCTGAGGAGAAGCCCAAACAAGAGGCTGAGAAAAAGGAAAAGAAATAGTTAATGAACTTGTTGAAAAAGGAATAGCTGAGAAAACAAAAGGCGGTGCAATTGTAGCCAAACTTCAGCCATACGGTCTTCCTGATAAGATTATACTTAAGTCGGATGGAACAGCAATATATGCAACCCAGGATTTAGGAGCCGCGGTTCAAAGAAAAAAAGAACATGACTTTGATAAAATGCTTTATGTAGTGGCTTATGAACAAGAACTGTATTTCAAGCAACTTTTCAAGATGCTGGAATTAAAAGGATCTGATTGGGCCAAGGACTGCTTTCACGTATCTTTTGGAATGATTAATCTTGCAGAAGGAAAGATGTCGACAAGAGAAGGCTCAATAGTTTACTTAGAAGAGGTATTAAACAAATCAATTAATATGGCTCGAGAGATAATAGAAGAAAAAAATCCTAGCCTAAAAAATAAGGATGCAGTGGCCAAGATGGTTGGTGTAGGAGCTATAAAGTACATGGTACTTAGTGTTGATTATAAAAAGGATATAGAATTCAGTTGGGAAAAGGCATTGGACATAGAAGGAAATTCAGCCCCTTACATCCAATATTCTTACGCGAGGGCTAATAGCATTATAGAAAATATAGGAAAGCAATCTTTCAAATACTCAGTGCATCATTTCAACAACGAGATTGAACATGAACTTATTAAAAAAATAAGCACTTTCCCATTAACTGTTGAATCATCTGCAAAAAATTATAAGCCTCACAAACTAGCAAGTTATGCTCATGAACTCGCAATGATATTCAATACCTTTTACAACAAGATTAGTGTTAAGAATGCAGGAGAAAAACTTGATTCCAAGCTCAGCCTTGTTAAGGCTTATATGACAACTGCTAAAAACAGTATGGGTTTACTCGGTATTAATATGCCTGATGAGATGTAAACAGAAAATAGAAACCGAAAATCATCCGAATCCAAAAGAGAAACTTTTATAAATAATCAGGCCTAACCCACATACACAATGAACTCAGAACTAACAAAATCAAAAAGCGAACTTCTCTTAGCTAGTTCTGATTCTAGACGATCAAGGCGGTAAATCCGTTCTCATTGGCCTTATCAAACCCTTTTTTCTGAACTGATAATTTAGGGTTTAAAAACAACTCATTTAACTGATTTCAAAAAAATATGAAAGGTGATAAAAAAATGAATAATAAATCAGAAAAACAAAAAGGCAAAGAAAATAAAGAGAAAGTCGTATTAGCTTATAGCGGCGGATTGGACACGTCAGTCATACTTAAGTGGCTGATTAACCAAGGATATCAGGTTATAGCTTTTGTCGCAGACGTGGGGCAGCCCGACAATTTTGAACAGATAAGGCAAAAAGCAATAAAGACAGGCGCAAGCAAGGTATATGTTGAGGATTTAAAAAAAGAGTTTGTAGAGGAATACATTTTCCCTGCAATACAGGCCAACGCCTTATACGAGGGGAGGTATATGCTGGGCACCAGCCTTGCCAGGCCGCTTATAGCCAAAAAACAAATTGAAATAGCGCACAAAGAGAATGCAGACTATGTATCTCACGGCGCCACTGGAAAAGGCAATGACCAGGTAAGGTTTGAACTGTCTTATGCTGCACTCGACCCGAACATAAAGGTCTTGTCACCCTGGAAAACCAAGGCTTTCCTAGAAGAATTCAAAGGAAGAACTGATATGCTGAACTATGCAGAGAAACACAATATAGATGTGTCGCAGACCAAGGAAAAGCCTTATAGCGAGGATGCAAACCTGATGCATATAAGCCATGAAGCAGGAGTACTAGAAGATCCTATGCACAGCGAAGGAGACAGCATACTTAAGTACTGCAAAAGCCTAAAACAGGCGCCTGATAAAGTCACAAAGATAGAAATACATTTCAAAGACGGGATTCCAGTAAAGGTGGTGGACAAACAAGCCAACCTTGACAAAACAGACTCCTTGGAATTATTCCAATACCTGAACAAACTCGGCTCACAGAACGGCATAGGCGTGGTTGACATGGTAGAAAACCGTTTTGTAGGCATTAAAAGCAGGGGAATATACGAAACTCCAGGGGCTACCATACTAAGAAAAGCGCACCAAGACATAGAAGGCATAGCAATGGACAGAGAGGTAATGAGGCTAAGAGACATGCTGGCACCTAAGTTCAGCGAGATAGTGTATTACGGCTTCTGGTTCTCGCCAGAAATGGACTTCCTGAGAGGAGCAATAAAAAAGAGCCAGGAGATGATAAACGGAGTCGTATATCTTGAGCTGTACAAGGGAAACGTGCGCGTAACTGGAAGAGAATCCCCAACATCGCTTTATGACCAGGACTTGTCCAGCATGGACATAGAAGGAGGCTTTGACCAGGAGGATTCAAAAGGATTTATAAACATAAATGCTATACGTTTAAAAGCGCACAAAGCAATCCTGGACAAGTACAAAAAGGATTATTTTGACTAAAAAATATTTTTTATATTTTATCAGTTTAAAGAAAATAAGAGGTATAAAAATGAGCAAGACATGGCACAAAGGGCAGGAGCTAAACAAAGAAATAGAAGCATTCACAGTCGGCAACGACTTTTTAACAGATGAAAAACTGGTCAAATACGACTGCATAGCCTCGGCTGCGCACGCAGAAATGTTGTATAGCATAGGAATCCTCAAAAAACAAGAATTGTCACAACTAAAAAAAGGATTGAAAGAGATAATTCAGCTGAATAAGGATAACAAGTTCAAAATCAGCCCTGAACAAGAAGACTGCCATACAGCAATTGAAAATTACCTGACCAAAAAATACAGCAATGCAGGAAGAAAAATCCATACTGCAAGGTCGCGTAATGACCAGGTCCTGGTTGCAATCCAACTGTATATTAAGGATGAATTGCTAAATATAAAATCCTTATCATTAGAACTGGTCGGGGAATTAGAGAAAACTGCAAAGAAAAACGAATTTGTACCCATGCCTGGATACACTCATATGCAGAAGGCCATGCCTTCAAGCATAGGATTATGGGTGATGAGCTTTGCAGAATCAATGATGGACAACTTAAAGCTAGTTGACGTGGTTTATGATATTAATGACCAATGCCCTTTGGGAAGTGGGGCAGGCTACGGAACCAACATACCCGTAAACAGGAAGAAGGTAGCAGAAGCTCTTGGCTTCAGCAAACTAAAAAATAATACCTTATATGTTCAGAACAGCAGAGGAAAAAACGAGACCAACGTTGTGTTTGCGCTAAGCAATATAATGACTGACTTATCTAAGTTAGCAACCGACCTTTTGCTCTTTTCAACAAAAGAGTTCGGGTTTGTCTCATTCCCACAAGAGATGTGCACTGGAAGCAGCATCATGCCGCAGAAAAAAAATCTTGACGTGATGGAACTCATAAGAGCAAAAGCCGCAAGTGTAAATGCAAAATATATTGAGATAACCAACATAACCCAAAAACTACCTTCAGGATACAACCGTGACTTCCAACTAATCAAGAAACCATTAATTGAAGCCCTGGATATTACAAAAAAAAGCATCAAGATAATGAGTCTGAGCCTAAAAAAAATGAAGGTTAACAAAGAAAACTTGGTCGGGGCCTGCACGCATGAATTGTACGCAACAGATGAGGCTAACAAACTCGTGATGAAAGGCACTCCTTTCAGAGAAGCATACAGGAATATATCCGAAAACCTTGACAAACTAGAAAAACAAGACCCTCTAAAGAATATTAAAGAAAAAAAGGTTACTGGAGCTCCAGGAAACCTTGGGATAAAGATATTTCATAAGCAAAGCAAGCAAGAACAAAACAAGCTAAAAAAACAAAAAAAAGATTTCATGAAAATATTGGATGAGAACCTGAAATGAAAGTTAATAAAGAATAATAATAAGACCCACCAACAACTTTATAAACTCTTTTCTCTTATTAACAATCATGTTCAGGTCAGCGATTGTCAAGCTCTTAACAAGCCCGACAGGGCTTGCACCAAAAGATATAAAGCCTTTGTTAGAAACCCCTCCCAGTCCTGAACTCGGGGACTTTGCTTTTCCGTGCTTTGCTTTGGCTAAGAAAGAAAAAAAGTCTCCTAAATTCATAGCAGTTGAGCTCGCAAAAAAGATTAAGCCTAAATTACCAATAAAAAAAGTCGAGGCCCAAGGCCCTTATCTTAACTTCTTTGTGGACAAGAACGAACTTGCAAGAAAAACCATTAACAAGATTATCAGGTGCAGGCAGTGCTATGGTAGTTATCCTGTTAACAAGAAAAAGGTAATGGTGGAGTATCCCAGCCCTAACACTAACAAGCCATTGCACCTGGGCCATGTCAGGAACATACTCCTCGGCAACTCTTTGTGCAGCATCCTTGCCTTCGCAGGCTACAAGGCAATACCCGTGGACTTAATCAATGACAGGGGCGTGCACATCTGCAAGTCCATGCTCGCATACAAGAACTACGGGAAGAACAAGGAGCCTGACAAGAAGCCAGACCACTTTGTAGGAGACTATTATGTTCTTTACAACCAGAAGCTCAAAGAGCATCCTGAACTAGAAAAAGAAATCCAGGACATGCTCAGGAAATGGGAGCAAGGCGACAAACAAGTAACAGCGTTGTGGAAGAAGATGCGCGGCTGGGCTTTGCAGGGGTTCAGGCAGACCTATGAATTGTTCGGCGTGCACCACAAAAAAACCTATTATGAATCTGAGATTTACCAGCACGGAAAAAAAATAGTCTTGGACGGGCTAAAAAAGGGCTTGTTTGAAAAAGACGAGGAAGGAGCAGTAATGGCTGACCTTGAAAAACATGGGCTTGGCAAAAAGGTGTTGCTCAGGGCTGACAGCACAGGCATCTACATAACCCAGGACTTGTACCTGGCTAAAAAGAAATTTGAAGATTTTAAGATGGACAAATCAGTGTATGTCGTGGGCAACGAGCAGATATATCACTTAAAAGTATTGTTCAAACTGCTGAAGATGCTGGGATACAGCTTTGCAAAGAACTGCTACCACCTGGCATACGGCATGATAAACCTACCAGAGGGCAGGATGAAGAGCAGGGAAGGAACAGTGGTTGACGCAGACCAAATAGTGGAAGAGATGGAGAGCGTAGCAGAGTCAGAGATAAAAAAGAGGCACAAGAACTTATCCAAGCAAGAAGTTGAGAAAAGAAAAAATATCATAGGTATGGGCGCCCTGAAGTTCTTTATCCTGAAATACGACCCTATGAAAGACTTCACTTACAACCCAGAGGAAAGCATTAGCTTTGAAGGAGAAACAGGGCCTTATGTACAGTACGCGCACGCAAGGATTTGCTCAATATTAAAAAAAGAGAAAAAATTCAATCCAGAAAAAGTAAAAAAGCTTG
>CAYRRQ010000014.1:0-16511 GCA_964426715.1 uncultured Methanosarcinales archaeon | reverse complement strand
CTCCCAGACTCGCTCCTGCAGCCTGCACACTAAGAATATCAGTGCCTAGAAAACCAAACTGTGAAGTTATTGCAACTCTTAAGCCCTGACCTAATCCTATGAGAGAAACAACTGCTGCTATGCCTATGAATATGCCTATCATAGTAAGATAGGTTCTTAGCCTTCTTTTGGCAAGGCTTCTAAAAGCTATTCTAAAATAATCAGCAAACATTTTACAAAAATGATAAAAAGGATAAAATAATAAATCACTCCCGAGCTTTTCCCTGTTTTTTATCCCTTTCTCTGTCTTTCCTTCTTTTTTCTTTTTCTTATATAGATGTACACTACAACAGCGATTATAATTATTATAATAACAACGCCCCAGGGAAAGCCTCCGCCGTTGGTCCGCAGCTTGAGTTCGCTTCCTGAGAACAGCCTAAGGGTGAGGGGGACTTCGCTGGTGTAGAGCTTGCCATTGGCATCCCTGTACTCGACTCTGAAGGGCAGGGTTAATTGGTCTTGTGCTTGGTTGCTTACCAACAGGGTGTATTCTGCTGTTTCATAGTCGTCTGAGTCAAGCTCCCCGATGTACACCTCTGGATTGGATATTACTTCGTAGCCGTCCCCGCTGTTTAGGGTCGCATCCAGGAACTTGATGTCGCTAAAGCCCTTGTTAACCATCTTTATCTTGATTTTGCCTTTTTTTCCAGCTGTGTATATTTCTGTGCTCTCAAGGTTTGCTGAGAGGTCAGGGATTGCCTCGACTATTAATCCGAGAACGCCGCTCTTGTTGAACTGTGTTCCTGAGGCATCATAATATGAGAGGCTGTAAGGAACCTTGTAGGCCTCTGATTCTGCGTCTGCGTCTGTGAACAGGATGAAAGAGATTTCCTTGGTTTCACCCGGCCCCAGGTTTTTCAGGGTTTTCTCATCTCCTGATCCTATTGGTGTGAAGGGCAGCTCCCTGTATTCCACGCTCGTACTGGTTGTGATTTGTGTCAGGACGTCGAGTTCAAGCTTGATGTCGTATAGCGTGCTGTCTGCCAGGTTCTCAAGTACAAACGCGACTTGGGTCTTGGTGCCGGGCACGATATTTTCTTCTGCTGTTCTTATTTCATTGATTGCCAGTTCTGATTCTCTTGAGCGCACTGTGATGTTGTACTCCCCTGCTCTGGTCCAGACACCTCCTTTTATCTTGTACCACACCTCCACAGGGTTCTCGCCTGTTGATGCTTCCTTATCTACAAGGAGCTTCCATTCCTCCCTGACACCCACGTTTCCCGTCTGGTATCCGGCTAGTGTGCCCGCCTCCTTGGTGTCCTCCCCGCCGTATATTGAGAAAGGGTATTCTGGCACTACTTTTACCTGGGTCTCGTATGCAGGGTCTGAGCCCTCGTTCTCAATCCTGAACTTGACTTCTGTCACTTCGCCGGGCGCCACAGGGTCTGGTTCATGGTTTATCATGGTAATTGCTATTTGAGGGAATTTAGGTACTGCGGCCTGGGCAAATCCTGCAACCAGGATCACCACGAGGAGGATTGCGGTCAACTTAGCTGTTTTTGCTGTGAGTTCTTTGTTCTTGGAAAACACTTCTTTTTTGTCTGCCCTGTTTTTCATCTTTTTTCTCATTATGTTTCACCTTTAATTGTTTGTTTCAGATTATTTCTTTGTTTTATCGTAGTTTTTTCTTTGTTTTATTTTTATGATTTATTTTTATTCAGAGTCTCTCCTTTTATTTCTTTTCTTATGATTCTACGCTCCTTGATTATCTTCCCGTCGAGCAAGTATTCTGTGCGGTCTGCCTTCCTGGCTATCTTGGGATCGTGCGTGACCAGGACTATGGTTTTTCCCTCTTTTCTGTTAAGCTTCTTAAGGAAAGCCATCATAGTCTCCCCTGTTTTTGAATCCAGGTTTCCTGTTGGCTCGTCTGCAAGTATTACATCGGGGTTGTTGGCAAGAGAGCGCGCTATGGCCACTCTCTGCTGCTGCCCGCCTGAGAGTTCTGAGGGCTTGTGATACATTCGTTCCCCCAGCTCTACGAGGTCAAGGAGTTTTTCTGCTCTTACATCCCTCTCATAACGTGGGATGTTCTGGAACATCATTGGCAGCATTATGTTCTCCTTGGCAGTAAGGGTTGGTATCAGGTTGAACTGCTGGAATATGAAACCTATCTTTCTTCCTCTTATCTGTGCCAGGTCGGATTCCTCTAGTTTTGCTATGTTCTGGCCTTCGAGCTTTATAACTCCGCGCGTGGGTATGTCCAGGGCGCCTATCATGTTCATGGCTGTGCTCTTGCCTGAGCCTGAGGGTCCCATTACTGAGAGAAATTCTCCTCTTCTTACCTCTAGGTTTACTCCGCTGAGAGCCTTTACTTCCACCTCACCCATCGTATAGATTTTCCAGACATTCTCAAGCTCTATGAGCAGCTTGCCTTTTTGCCTGGTTTTTTTTGATGATTCTCTTATCATTTTCTTCTCTTTTTAATATTTTCCCAGTCCTATCTTGTTGAATTTATTTTATCTTTATTTAAATACTTCGAAAATCAGGTGCTAATGAATTTTTGTTACTAATTTTTAAGCTTTTCATAGAGTTTTTCTATGCTGCTCTCCAAAAAATATTTATACCAGAAAACCAGAGTAAACACAAAAAAGAGGTGAAAGCCGTTGGTAAACCCGGGCCGTGTCTTGTCTGACGTGATAAGGCCTCATTATGCTTTCTGGTTCATGAATGGTACAATAGCCAGGAATATATATGAGCTGGTAAACACATTAGAAGCTTCATCACCAGAAGTATTCGAGTATCATGTTAATTCTGGGAAGAACGACTTCTACAAGTGGATTCTTAATATTCTTGGAGACGACGTGCTTGCAAAAAGGCTGAAAAAAGAAAGAGACCAGAAGAAATACATTCGGAAGATAAAGCGCCGGATAGAAGAGCTCGAGAACATGTAGGAGCCACTATTTGTGTCTATGAGCAGTAATCTGCGCAGTGAGAGCAGTCAAACCTTGGTAATACATAACACGCGTCTTCCTCACCATCTTCGTTCACAAACGAGCAGCACTTCACCAGTTCATCTTTGTTGATTTCTACTGTGTCAGGCCTTTCTGATGAGGGTGCGGCTGTTCCAAGCCCGGTTATGTCTATGCCTGAAAACTTGGCTAGCAATAATACTACGAGGATTATGTTAATAACAATGGCTGCCACCAGCAACGCCATTAATCCCCTGGTTGTTCTTGTTTTTCTCATGAAGATTGCCTCAAATTCAATCCTGTTCCAATCCTGTATTTGGTTTTTTATTTGATTAAGCTACACTATTATGTTTAATTATTTTAATTATATTTGATAATGTAACTAATAAATCAATCCGACCAGCAATCCGCTTATGTCACTGAACCTTACCTTTTCAGAGTCAGGAAAAGGATTATTGTCTCCCTTGGTAATAGCATACCAGCCCTGCTCATCACTGCCAGTCTCAATAACACGATGAATAATTGATTCATTTAAAGTTTTTGATTCATAACCAATCACATCACCTACCTTGATGTCTGAGGCCTGCTCTGGCTCTATTTCAATGGCCAATGCATACTTGTTAATAAAAGGATACATGGATTTTGAACCTGTAAACATGGCGCCAAAGGGTTTATCGACATAAATGATTATTCTGTCATCATAGAACCTGATGTCTTCCTTGTCAATCCGCCTTATGGTGCTAATAGAGAAATTGATGCTGCTCTGCCCGACTAGGCGCTGTATTAGCAAACCCTTTTCTGCGAGTTCAACTTCTAATAATTCTATTTGCCCTCTCTGCTCTTGGTTCTGCTCGATGACCTCTTCCAGGAACTCTGTGTCAGATAACTGGCTGTTGGTCTCTTGTTTGTAAGCTTGGATAATCCTGTCCTTATACGAGACTGTGAAGTAGTCCAGGGCTACCAGCACTAATGCTATTATGAGCAGCATGGTTATTGCTGTGAGGCCTATAAAAATTTTTTTGTCATCATAAGAATATCTCTTTTGATATCCTCTTCTCATGATTTTTCTCATTTTTCGTTCTTCATCATCTCTTTTTCTTCATCATCTTTTTGTTTTAGTTCTGAATCTATGTTTTTCAGGAGTTGGTTCATCTCTTTGAGTTTGTCAGACACCTTCTTCTCATGAGTCTTCTTGGACTGGTAATGAATGATTTCCCTTACAGTCTTCACGTCATCCTCAACACTGGTAACAAGCAATTCATCCTTCCACTGCAGGTTATGGCGTTTCAGGGTGTAAAGCAGTTCCAGGACTTTTTTCATGGAGAGCTCAATGCTGTTAAGAAATAGTTCGAGCCTGAAGACATCCATGTTCTTATAATGATAATTTTTCTTCTTATGCGGCCTGAGCATCTTCTTAATATGGTTCAGGGTTGTGTCAAGTCCTGAGAACAATATCCACAAGTCCTTGATTTCCCTATGCTTAATCGTATCACTCTCGATTTTCTCGAGCACACGGTTAACATCAGACCTGAACAAGTACAAGCCGCTCCTAAGCCTGTCAATAATCTCCTCATAGCTGAGGTTATAGACCTCTTCCAATAAGACCTCCTGCTTGACCCCGACCAGTTTTGAGATGAGCACTCCATAGACTATCAGGCCGAGAATAGCTTCAAAGCTGGCCAGGAACTTGCTGATGCCAAGAGGAGCAATATCGCCGAAACCAAGCGAAGTCGCAGTCACAAACGAGAAGTACAGGCTGTCAAGAAACCCATTGCTTCCCCGGGTTAACGGGATGCTGTTGGACAACAAGCCATTATTCGGCATAGGTAAGAGCAAGAAGAAAATTGTTCCGAATAAGATGATTATTATTAGCCACGCAGTAAAAACCTGGGAGAAACTGATTCTGTCCAAGAGAGCAATAAAGCCGTAAGAAGGCTTCTTAATAGCTTTTACCTGCGCCATATCAGTAATTCAGAAATTCAAGTATAAAAAGTTTACTAGCGGGTTGAGGTTATGGGCAAAGACGAGCCTAAAACTGCGTCCTTTAGGTTGCGGATACGAGGAAATGCCAAAAAGCACTTCCTGTACATAAAATTTCTTAATTTTATCGTACAGGCTCGCCTTTTAACACACATAAAAGCTTTGTTTTTATTGTGCAAGAAATCTTTAGGGATTTCTTTGCATCCTAAAAACAAGTCTATATATGCAGGTGTCCGTTCAAACTCAGTCCGCTAGGACTGAGTAGGACACTTGCGACCTGTTTTTATGGTTTCATAAATGTATGTTTCTTTTTACTGCAGTAAGTCCACTAATTCCCTGCCAAACCTCTCAGCTGCGTCAGGACCGTTAGCAGTAACCACACTCTCATCAACCACAACGTCCTCGTCCACTAGAACTGCGCCCTTGTCTCCAAGAGCAACAACGGATTCAGGAGTCTTAAAAACAGTAGCTTTTTTGCCCTGCAATACGCCAGCCTTGGCCAGAACCAGGGGTCCCAGGCAGATGGCTCCGAGCTTCTTGTCATCCTCCTTTGCCCTGCTCAGCAGCTCAAGAACCTCATCGTGCTCTGCCAGCTCAGGAGCACCCATACCTCCCACAACAACAATGAGGTCATACTCATCTGGCTCTGCATCCATCACAGCAAGGTCAGGCTTGACCCTGGCTCCCAGCATGCCAACAGCCGTGTCTGTGGTTAGAGATGCCACGTCGGTTTCAAAACCTGCGTCTTCCAGAATTTCTTTTGGTTTCTCCAGTTCCTCGTCCCTGAACTGGTTCTGCGCAATAATAAACAAGACCTTTCCCATAACACCACCCCCTTCTGTTCTTTGCCCTTCACCACTCTGATTCTCCTGGATAGTTCCTGATTCTTTATCTTCAAGAGCTCCTTGTCTAGGACCTTCAAGCGTTTCAGGTGTGCACCCCGCCAAAAAAACCAAGCATAATACGAGTAATACCAAAAACAAAAACCACCCCTTCATCCTGGCTAATAGAAAGCTGAGTATTTATTTAAATCTTGCGGGGAGAAGTAAGAGATAAGCCTCCGGGGGGACTTTCACCAGACTGGCATTTTTCTGAAATAGGGGCTCCGGTCGAAGACTAGGAGTCGCCAACATTTTACCAGATTTTGACGCCAAAATCTGTTTTGAACCCCCGACCTGCAGATTTCCTTGCGTTGAATAACGTACAAGTCTGCTGCACTAGCCGCTATGCTACGGAGGCATTGGCTTTAGAAAAGACAAGGTTTATTTATAAAATTTTGTTTTTGAGAAAGAGGCATCTTTAAATATTAGTAATTCGTACTTATTGTAACAATGAAATTAACAGTGGTTTTGGAATCTCAGAAAGAGGGAGGATACACTGTTTTTGTGCCTTCTTTGCATGGATGTATATCGCAGGGCGAATCAAAAGAGGAGGCTATTAATAATATTAAAGAGGCTATTGAGCTTTATTTAGAACCTGATACTAATGAGTTAGTTGAGTATATTGGGAAGAAAGTTAAGGTATCTGTATGATGAAGCTTCCTGTTATTTCTGGACTTGGGGTAATCAAGCCTTTAAGAAAGCCGGTTTCATAGCTACTCGTCAGAAAGGTTCTCATGTGAGATTAGAGAAGTGTGATGGTAAGAAAACCATAAAGTTGACTGTTCCTCTTCATAAGGAGATGAAAAAAGGAACTTTGAAAAGAATAATCAAGAACGCTGGTTTAACACATAAAGAATTTAATAACTTAAAAGAATACGGGTGTTGTTACTTCATAAGACAGCATTAATAATAATATATATTATAATTGGGATAAGTATGCCTAGGATTAACCCTACCAAGACCTCTGCAGGGGTGTGGCCTATGTGCTCGCTGAGCTTTTTGTGCTTCTCATAATCCATGTTTCCACCCCGGCTCTTGGTTATCTGGTTGAGGATTCTGCTTTGCTCTCCTGTCACGCGCCTTACTTTGAATGAGTCATTAATGACTATCAGGGCCAGGACTATGCTTATTACACTGGGCGCTGAGAGGCCTGTTTCAAGTATCATGGCTGTTGCCAGCGACACTATCAGGACTGTGTGCATCGAGGGCATGCCTCCGTCCTGAAAAATTATTTTTAAGTCTATTCTCCTGTGCTTAACCCAACCGATAATTGTTTTGAGTGTTTTAACAAGAATCCAGGATAATGCTATGATTATGATTGCGTGTTCTATCATTTTTGTTTTATCATCTTTTTTTTGCTTAGGGTATCTTTCTGAACCTGGTGCTTATGAGCCCCCATTCAAGGAATAATAACAATAAGGCCAGCAGCATAAGGGGATGGCTTAGCTCTATGTCTATGAAGCCTGTCTTGGCTGACTCGCTGATATCATGATATGCTTCTACTAATTGCTCCTTGTTCTTGGCTTCAAAGTACTCGCCGTACGTCATGTTGCTGATGTCTTTAAGGGTTTGCTCGTTGTAAACCGCTGAAACATTGTAGTATTCTGGCAGGTAGCCTATGGGACCTGCTTCTGAGCCCACACCCACGGTGTGCACAACTGTGTGCTTCTCAGCAGCATATTCTGCGCTGCTCTTAATGCTGTCCCTTATAAACGCGCCTACTGTGTTGCTACCGTCGGTTATCAGGATTATGCTCCTGCCCTTGTCAGAGTTCAGCAGGAGGTTGGTGCTTGTGATGATTGCTCCTGAAATATCTGTGCCTCCTGTCTTTGTGAATTCTATGTTGCTTATGATTTTTTTCAGGCTTTCCTTATTATCTATGGGCACGCTTTCAACAAAGGTTGTGCCTGAAAAGCTCACTATTCCAATGCTTGACTTGGTCTGCAGGTTGTTGATGAAATCAGTAGCTGCTTCTTTTGCTGCTTCCAGTCTTGTGGGTATCACGTCCTTTGCTGCCATGCTCGCACTGGTGTCGATGGCTATTACAAAGTCGTTCCTGTTCACCCTGCCCTCATACCAGATTACTGCTCCGCTCGCAGCAATGATTACCGAGGCAAGTATTAATATGCGGATTATGAGTATGGTGATGTTTTTGGTTATGAGCTTCTCGCCTGTGACTCGTTTCAGGGCTTCGAAATTAGCGAATTTCATTGCGCGCGCCTTGGAATGCCTGAAGAGATAGAAATGAGTGTATATGAGCAAGGGTATGCTTAGCAGGTACCATAAGTATACTGGGTTGTCAAAGGTTATGCTTACCATTTATCTCACTGTTTTTTTTTATTCCTGGCTTTAGGTTACCAGGTGAAGCCTCCTCCTGAAATAGTTCAGCACAGGCTCCTGGAACTCCTGGTCTGTTCTCAGGCTTACAAAGCCGAGCTTGGCCTTTTCAAAGCTGTTCCTGATGAACTCCTCTTCTTTTTCCACTTCTTTCTTGTATATCTTTGAGTACTGCTTGGAGTCAATATAGAGCTTTTTATCAGAGTAAGGGTCCTGCACCAAGTACTGGGCTGCAGAGGCAGGCATCTCACAATCCCGGGGGTCGCGCACCATCATACCTATTATATCATATCTTCCTGATAATATGTTAAGATACCTGTGCCAGCCTTTTTTCAGGCCTACGAAGTCTGAGATTATTATTATCATGCTCCTCTCCTTTAGAAAGGTGCTTACGTACTGTAGGGATTTAGTAAAGTCAAAGTTGCCACCGTAGTTCTTGGGATTGCTCAGTTCTTTTATGACGCGGTAATAAACTCCTTTTCCCATGTTCGGAGGAATCTTCTTTACAAGATGGTCTGTGAACAGTCCTATGCCTATGGCGTCACCACTCTGCATCATTGCATAGCACATACTCATGGCGAGCTCAGCCGAGTATTCTGCCTTGAGCTTGCTAGTGGAGGAGAAAAGCATGCTGTTGCTCACGTCCACCAAAAAGAAAACATTGAAGTTGTGGTACTCTTCAAGCTCCCTGACCAGGGTTTCGTGAGCTCTTAAGCTGGCGCCCCAGTCAATCTTGCTTGCATCATCCCCATAAGTATAAGCCCTGTAACCTGCGAATTCCAGTCCCTGTCCCTTGAATATGGTGCTCCAGTTGCCTTCAAGCACACGGTTAAGTACGTCCCTCCTCGCTTTGAGCTTTACCTTTCTGAGATGCGGGACCAAGTCTATTTTTAGTTCTTTAACAGGCATTTTTTTCTCCTTTCAAGCTGGGGGATTATCTTTTAAGGTCATATTATAGGCACTCTCTCTAATATCTCCTTTATGACCTGCTCTGGCAGTATCTCTTCTGCTTCTCCTTCAAAGTTCAGTAGAATTCGGTGTCTTAAGCAGTTATAAGCAACTTCTTTTACATCATTTGCAACCACGTATCCGCGGCCCTTGAGCAGGGCGTGAGCCTTGGAAGCAATGTATAATGCTATGCTGCTTCTGGGACTCCCCCCGAAATCCACGTACTTTCCCATTTTCACGTCGTACTTGGCAGGCTTTCTCGTGGCCTCCACAATATTGATGATGTAGTTCTCTATTTTTTTATCCAGGTAAATCTTTTTTACAAACTCCTGGGTCCTGACTATTTCGTCGGGCGTAAGCACTCTCCGCAGGTCATAATCCTCGAATTGGTACAGGGTAATGTTCTTTTTCAGGATTTTTATCTCGTCTTCTGGCTCTGGGTAACTCATTTTCAGCTTGTACAGGAACCTGTCAACCTGGGCTTCCGGCAGCTTGTAAGTTCCGAGCTGCTCTATGGGGTTCTGGGTTGCCATTACAAAGAACGGCGAAGGCAGCTTAAAAGTCTCCTTGCCAATAGTGGCTTGGCGTTCCTGCATGCTCTCAAGCAGCGCTGACTGGACTTTGGGAGGGCTCCTGTTAATCTCGTCTGCGAGCACAAAGTTAGCAAATATAGGGCCTTTGACAGTGAAGAAGCCCCTGCCTTCCTCATAAGTGGTAAGGCCGACAATGTCTGTGGGCAAGAGGTCTGGTGTGAACTGGATTCTGCTGAAAGCGCAGCCTGTAATCCTGGCCAGGGTTTTTACAAGCAGGGTTTTTCCAATCCCAGGGATTCCTTCTACTAGTGAGTGGCCGTTGCATATCAGGGCTTCCATCATGCCGTCAATAACCTCTTTCTGGCCTACCACGGTCTTGGCTATTTCCTCTCTTATCTCCCTGAATCTCTCCTGGTAGAAGTCTATCTTTTTCTTGAATTCCGGGTCTCTCACCTCTTTTTCCTCACCCTTTTCCATATTATTGTTTACTGAGATAATACTCATATAAAAACTTTTGCTTCAAACACGCCCAGATTACCTTGTTTTACAGTGTCCTGGCATTGCTCATAAAGTAATGATGCCCATATTCAGGACAGCCCCCAACTCCCCACACAGGCCCCCTAGGCATAAAATTTATATAGTCTTAAGCATCATTTCTTTTTATTATGGCAGGGAAGAGAGGTGAGCAGAGTAGTCCTGATGTTAATAACAAGCTTATTCTGAAAAAGGCGGTTCATAAGAGGATTGAGCAGATTGAGGCCAAGGCTTTTATCTCTGAGAGAGAAGTATACGAGTTCATACGCAGCTTTTTCAAGAAGTACTTGGGCATTGACTATGAGTTTACAAGAGAAGAACTGGTAAAAGAGCTTAAGAAGGTTTATCTTACTCCTGAAATACAAAAACGTGTTAATGACTTGTTCATCAAGATTTCTGAGATGGAACACTCAAGCCACGCCTTTAACAAGGATGAACTGCAGGGGTTTCTCTTGGATTTCAAGGCCCTGGTTGACGACCTAATAGGCTCTCATTATCAGAAGGAGAAGTCTTTCTTCAGGAAATTCGGTGATTCTGTTCACAGGTTCTTTTCTAGGAAGCACAAGAAGCTGCTCGAGATTGATGAGAGCGTTCTGTCAGGTGAGGAGAGGCAGGTTGTCAGGATGAATATGCTCCTGGACAATGCCAAGAGGTGGTGCGGCTCTGACCTGGAGAAGTCCAAGAAAGCATATTCTGAGCTGCTCAGGATATACAACTCTCTTGAGCCGGGCAGGAAAAATGCTTATTACAAGCCGGTTCAGGAACTTTACAACATGATTAAAGTCGAGGAGGAGCCGGGCATGGGTCATGGCCAGTAAGGCCTGATTTCGTGCTCTGATTGTTCTACTTTTTTCTTTTCTTCTTCTGCGCTTCTGATTCGGGAGGCTTTAACCTTTTTAAGAACCAGCACAGTTATAAGAACTACTGCTACTACCCCGGCAAAGATTAACAGGTATTTGAGGTTCTCTTTTTTCAGGAACCTGCTTGCAATGCTCTGGGGCTGTTGCTGGGACTGCCTTGAGACGCTGACCAAGTATTTGCACCCGTTTATGACGCTGTCCACCATTTTTGAAGCCTCTTCTCTGGAGCCGGTCTCCATCTCTTTTACTGCCTGTTTCAGCAGCTCGTTAAGCTCAAGGCATTCAGGGTTGTCGTTTAGCAGGTCCTGGGCAAAGGTTACCTTGGTCTCCACGTCCTCGCCTTCGTCTGCCTGCTCTATGCTGTTGAGCAGAACCAAGGCTGAGTCAGATGCCTTTGGTGTTGTGACATTAGCAGTTATTTTGACCTCGTAGTTCTCGCCAAGTCGATAATTATCAATCATCAGGGTTACGTTTCTCTTCTCGCCTACGCTCAGCTCATCAAAGTAGTCCTGCGTAAAGCTCATCTTAATTTCTGAGGCGTTAGTGGTGGCGTTGAGCTGCACTTCCATTAAGGAGTTGTTCCAGTTATTCTTGATTGTTACGGGTATAAGCACTGTCTTATTCTTGTAAACTGTGACTATCTCTGGCACCACGATTTCTATTGCTTTGGGCTCTTCTTCTTCTGTGGTTATGGGCACGATTACAGAGCTGGTCCTTCCTCCTCCGCCTCCAGTGCTGGGTTCAGGGTTCTCAATCACATCTGTTGCATTAGGTACATTGGTCACGTTGATGACCACCACGTTGCTGGTGTTGCTAAGACTTCCAAAGTCTGTTGCTGTGAAGCTTACTGTGCAAGTTCCCACGCTGTCAGGCACCACTCTTACAGAGTCGTCTTCAAACGTGATGTTGGCTACGTCGCAGCTCGTAACACTGTAGTTCAGGCTTGAGTTCTCTCCTGTGTCAAAGTCATTGTTGCTGTTAAGGTCGTCGTCAGGGTCTATGAAGTGCACTCCGGTGGTCTTCTTTAGGTAGTCTGTGTACACTGTGGTGGAGTTGATGCTCATGTTGTTAAGGTCGTTTAGGAACAGGGGCGCCCTGTTCAGGTCGTCAACTGTGATGTTCCATGTCCATGAACTGTTCTCATATGTGTCGTCGCTCACTATTACTGTGATGTTATAGCTTCCTGAGGAGAAAAAGTCATAGCTCAGGTTAAGCCAGGAGTTAGTGCTGTTAAGGCTACCATTAACATACCATGCGTAGCTCAGGTTCTCATCTGCAGTGGTGTCATCGGTTACGGTGATGTTGTAAAGCACGCTCCTGTTCTCTGAGAAGTTGATTTCTGTGCTGGTGCTGCCATTGAATAGGCTGGTGTTGGTGAAGCTGAAAACAGCAGAGGAACTTACAGGCCTTCCATAAGGCTGTATCCTTGTAATATTCGGGGCCTGGGTCTTGTTGTGTATTGTGAAGTTCTTTTCAACCCAGTCTGTTGCTCCTGTGTAATCCTTGGCTGTGATGTTGACTGCGTAGTTGCCTGCTGTTCCCAGACTCGGCGTGAACAGTATTCTTGCATAGGTCTGGTTGTTGCTTGTGTTAAAGATGGTGCTTATGTCAAATAGGTCTGCGCCTGAGAGGTTGGTATCGTTGAAAGTAACATATTCTGATGTATTGACTCCGCTGGCATTAATGGTTGCGTATTCTGCTCCGAGGTCATAGTCCTGGTCAGCGGCATGTACGTATATGCTTACGCTGTGAGTCTCTACTACTTTCGGAAAGCTGAAACTCTGGAGTACTGGAGCGTCATTGGTGTTGTTAATAGTGAGAATGATGGTGGCGTTGCTGCTTGCTCCTCGCGTGTCATTCACAATTATCAGGATGCTGTGGTTTCCGACCATGCTCTGATTGGGAGTGTAATTAACATATGCGCTTGTCACAGGGCTCTGGCTGGTGTTGTCAGTCAGGTTGAAGATTTGGGTGTTGTTGCTCCAGAAGCTCAGGTTGTCGTTGTCAGCGTCTGTTGCGTTTATGACTAGCAGGCACTGAGTGTCTTCTGCGCATGAGAAGTTGTCTATGCCTGAGAGCACAGGCCTTGAGTTGTTAATAATCTCAAGACTCATTATCCTGTTATGGCTCAGGCCTTCATCGTCGGTTACTGTGATGTTAAAAGTATGGTTGCCTGTCTGGTTTTGGCTGGGTGTGAAGCTTATAATGCCGCTCTGGTTGGTGATGTTGAACAGGGTGCTGTTGTCAGAGTAACTGAGCATCTCTCCCTCGTATGTGTCGCTGTCTATGTCTGTTGCGTTTACTATATATGTGAAGGGCGACTCAGCATATGCTGTGAGGTTTGATATGTTGTTGCCGCCTGTGTTATTGGAATGGGAGCTGAGAACTTGCACGATTGGGGGATCGTTTGCGTTAGAAATGTTCAAGAACACGTCTTGAAAGTCCTCAGCTCCGACGTCATCGATGACCGTGATACGCACATCTCTGCAAATGACGTGGTTGTTGGTAAGGTTGCTGATGTTTACCAGGCCTGTTGCGTTGTGGCTGCTGTTGGTTGTGCTGATATTCCAGGGATTGCTTATAGAGCAGCCTGTAGTACTAATCGTGAAATTAAGGGTGTCGTTCACGTCTGTATCATGGGCGTATACATAGAAGGTCAGGCTTAATCCCTGGGTACTGTTCTGGGTGGTTATGTTTTCGAGCACAGGCTCTGCATTTACCTGTCTTATTTCCAGGTTAAAGCTGCTCGTGGTGCTCGCGTTGAGGGTGTCGTTCACTGTCACGTTGACGGTGTAGTTGCCTGCTTCGCTGTAAGTCGCAGTCCTGTTATTCTCAAACATGATAATAGCGGATGTGTTGCCTGTGCTGTTAATGATTAGTGAGAGCGCCGGGCTTGTGCTTATGCTGAAGTTGAGCGGTGTGTTATTTTCCTCGTCTGTTGCACTGACCTCGTAGTTGAACACCTGGCTCTCGTTCATGGTCTGGTTGCTCAGGACCGGGCTGAACTCAGGGGCGTCGTTAACAGGGGATATGTTAAAGAGCACGGTGTGTCCTTTTGAGGTCGGGAAGTAGGGGTCTGTGTCGTCAGCCCAGAACGTGATGTTTTCCTGACCCGCGGTGTTGTTGGCGCCTAGGTCTGATGATGTGGGCGAGCAAACCACTGTTCCTGCTGATGAGTCTGTTACTGTGCAGAACGAAGCAACAGGCGAGACCCTGTAAGTCAGGGTGTCATTGTCAGGGTCAGTTGCATTTATATCATAATTGTAGCTCTGGTCCTCATCTATGCTTTCGAATGAGCCTATGTCCTGGTCTGAGTTGTTATAAACATTGGGCTCGTCAGGCGCAATGTTCCTTATACTTCTAGTAACTCCCTTGCTAAGTGTGCTGGTGCCGTTGCTCAGAGTGACATTGCAGCTCCAGTCCTCGTTCTTGGAAGTGTTCTCAGATGGGAGTGCGGAGTAGTTCTGGGCTATGTTAGTGGTGTTGGAGAAGAGCACGCCATCCCTGTACCAGCTCACATTAACCTGAGTGGTGTCTGATGAAGGCTTCCATGAGCAGTTCAGGTCGCTTGTTGTGTAGGCAGTCGAGGGGCTTATTGAGGGGTTCTGGTTGAATGAGACTGAGAATACCTGGATTCCTGCGAGTACTGCTAAAATTATTAATATGCATGTCAGGAGCAGTGTATGCTTATGCTTCTTATGATTTCTTGATGTTCCTGTTTCCTGCGCTGGGTTTTTGTCAGTCATCCTGCTTCATATCTCGTCCCTTTTTACTCTTTGCTCGAGTGTTTCTATGATGAGGTCTTTGATTGGCTTTTCTTTCATAGCTGAAAGTATCTTAATCTTCTTGTGAACCTCGTCCGGCACCTCGATGTTTATGTTTACCATTTATATTTACCAATTGATTACCTGTTCTTGATGTCCTTGATGTTCTGGGTTTTTTCTTCCAGGGATTTTATAATATAATCTTTAAGCGTGAGATCGTTCATAATAGAAGCCAGTTTCAGCTTTTTGTGCAGCTTATCAGGAATCTTAATGTTAATGTTTACCATTTTAAAGTCCGGTCGGCAAGCAGCCAACACCGCTAATAAGTTATCTAACTAAACTTACTAATTTAACTTAAATAACTTATATTTAAATGTTTTGGAAAAAAGGGTGTTGCGTTGAAGATCTTTGTCTGCGCCATTATTAGTGCCATTTTACGCTAGTAATAAGGGTACTGGCCAGGCGAAGCAAACCAAGTTCCTATGATTTATTTTTATGATTATAGGGTTTTGGTTTGTTGAGTAGAAGATTTTCAACGCAACCAGAAAAATGGCTTTTAATGAATTAATCTAAGAAAATGATAAAACTTTAATGTTTAAACTCAAAAATCCTAAAATATTGAGAAGCCAAATAGCTTAACCTTAACCCTCCTCGCTCTGTATAAGCCAAGAATTAACATAACTAATATTGTGATAAAGCCTGGAGATGTCATTGAACACTGCTTCCTGCTCTTTTAATCCGAGCGTCTCATATTCTTTTAGCACTTCAAGGTACTTGTTCTTGGCCACATCTAATTCCAAGAATTCCAGGGCAATATAGGTGTTGCTCAGCATGACCCGCAACTTTTCCACTCCGCCTGCATCATCAGGCGCCTCATACTCCTTGACCTCTCTTGCAGCGTCCTCAACCACTGACTCAGAGGTCTGAAGCACCAGGTTCCTAATCTCTTCCATAAGCAGGGTGATGACCGGCTCCTTCACAAGCTTCTTGTCCTGCTCAACATCCACGTATCTCGAGAACAAAGAAGTAAAGATGTTTCTGAGAATTCCTTTTACGCGCCTGCTCTTTTCCAAACGCTCTTTTAAATCCTCGCTATTGAATTCAGGCTCAAGCTTCTTGTCCTTGCAAGCCTTTACCAGGTATGTTCTGAGCAGTCCTGAGAACTTATTAAGCGATTCAGGCAGGCCAATAGTGCCGAGCTTTGATTCCATATCTTTTACGCCTGACAACAACTCCTTCTTCTCATCCGCGGTTAATAGTATCTGCTTTTTCTTGCGACCAGCCAAAAGCCAGCCAGCCTTGGCCAGGGCAGAATTGATTTCCTTGTGGAAATAATGATAGAGCAGCACAGCCATCATGATTAGCAGGATAATGCCGGTTACTATGTATATGAGGATGCTTCGCTCTTCTTCAAAAGGATAAGGCACCTCTACGCTCTTGCACGCAGGGCAGGGACCGCCACAATCAACACCCTCCTCGCAACTGCCATTATGGCAGTTCTTAATGCCGTCGTCGCACGTGCCGATGTACTCGCAGTCCTGGACCAGGGCAGGCATGAAATCCTTAGTGCCGCAATCATTCAAATCAATGCAAGTCCTGACCTGTGTGCCATTGGACCGGCAGGGCTCCCAATGAGTGCAGTTCCACGACTCATTACACTCAATATCCTCCTTGTAAACACAGGGCACTTCAAGGAAAACATCGTTCTCACAGCCATGCGTATCCA
>CAYRRQ010000013.1:0-16517 GCA_964426715.1 uncultured Methanosarcinales archaeon | reverse complement strand
TTTCCTCGTATCCGCAACCTAAAGGATGCAGTTTTAGGCTCGTCTTTTCCCATAAGAATCAGATAAATTATAAAAAATTATTCTTTTATCAATCCAGACTGTTTAATCATTCCAGTCAGTTTTTCCTGCATTTCATCAAGCTTTTGCTTTGAGTTTGCTTCTATCATCAGCTTGAGAACCGGCTCTGTGTTGCTCTTTCTAAGGCTGAACCACCAGTCCGGGTAATCAACTCTTACTCCGTCAATAGTGTTAACTTCTCCATCTAAAAACTGGGTTTTTACTCTCTCAATAATCTCATCAGCATTTTCAACTTTAAATCTTAATTCATGGCTTGGAAAGTATTTCATTAATGACTTTACGTGTTCTGAGAGCTTTTTCTTATCCTGAGACATGGCATTCATCACTTTCATAGCTACATACAAGCCGTCGTCAATGTTATAATGGTCCTGAAAGAACATGTGTCCTGTTACTTCCCCTCCAAACACACCTCCTTCTTCTGTTAACTTAATTTTGTAGAAAGGGTTGCCTGCCCTTAGCATAATCCCTTTTGCATTGTTCTCTTTTATTGCGTCCTGCACTGCCCTGCTACTCCTTATATCATAATAAACCTTTTTCTCGCTTCTGCCTTTAAGTTCAAAAGGTATTAAAAGCGCCATCATGATATCTGCATAAATTATTTCTCCTGTGTCATCAATGCATATTGCTCTGTCTGCATCACCGTCAAAAGCAACTCCCAGGTCTGCTTTTTCATCAACAACCTTTTTTCTTATCTCTTCTAAGGTGCTTACATCCATGGGATTGGCTGTGTGGTTGGGAAAGCTCATGTCTATCTCCTGGTACATGGGAATTATTTCAAGGCGGAGCTTTTTAAAAACCGGGCTGGCAGTGATGCTGCCCATGCCATTGCCATAATCAACAACTACCTTAAGGTTTTTTACGCCTTGGAATTTCTGGCATAGCTCATCAACATATTCCTGTAGGATGTTGATTTTTTCTATCCTGCCTTTTTTTTCTTGTATCTTATTAGCTTCTGACTCATTGCTCATGACTGGGTTAAGTGCCAGTTGCTTTATTTTCTCCATGTCCCCTGGTATGCACATCTGCAGGTTAGGATGCTTTATGAGCTTGATGCCCGCGTACTCTGAGGTGCTGTGCGAGGCGCTCACAATAATTCCTCCTCCAAAGCCTTTCTTGGCAACCGCGTATAAGACAAGCGGCGTGGGGACCGCGCCGAGGTCGCATACATCTACTCCCATGCTTGTGAAGGTGTCAGTCATTGCATTTTGAAGTGACTCTGATGATTTCCGGGCATCCCTTCCTATAACAATCCTTTTTGGCTTTAGAAGAAAACAGAATGCCCTGGCCACGGCCCTGGCTGCCTCCTCATTAATCTCTGAAGGATACAGTGCCCTGGCATCATAGGCCTTGAAGATTTTTGGATTAATAGCCATTCACTCACCCTTGTCAGCTTTGTAGTGCTACGAATTTAATAATTTAGTAATAATTTAGCTATTACTTATAAACCTTATTATTTTACTGAAGGTTATGTTTCCAGGATTAGTCTTGTAATCCCTGCCCAGGCTTATAAGCCTTTTTTTGTCAACACTTAGTCCCCTGCTTTCCAGCAATTCTTTGTTCCTTGCAATGTACTGCAGGAACTGGGTTGTGTTTTTGGGCTTGCTTGTCTTATAGCACCTCTCAAAATCTATCATGACCGCCTTGTTGTCCCAGGTTATTATTATGTCCTTGCAAGGATTGGTAAGCTCCTTCTTGTTAATGCCGAGCTCGTCCATCTTCCTGCACTGATCCAGCACTTGTTTCAGCACGCTTATTATCTTTTTCTTGTCCTCCTCTTCATCTAAGAAGTCCTTGATGTGTGTGCCTTTAACAAATCGTCTGTGCAGCTTTCCATGTTCATATTTGATGAACCTAGGCCCGATTCTGTGCTTGTTAAGCCTTTTCAGCCAGTCTGCTTCTTTTCTTATGGTATTGACTGCTGCGCTTGGGTTGTGCTCCTTAATACAGGTATCTCCCTGCTTATATATTATGCCTCGTTTTCCTTTTGCATATACTTTTGCATATATTCTCATTTCAGATTTTCGCCCGCTCTCTTCGTTCGCTATCAAAATCTTGTAAAAGGCCAGGCGACGTGCACAGATAAAAACATCTGCTTAGTTACCTTTAACCTCTTACCCCCTTCTTAATCTTATAAACATATAGTTCTTCAAAAAACGCTATTTGTTTTTTCTCAAGCAGTTCAAACTCAAATCCCTGTTTTGTTATGGCTTTATCAACCTCTTTTTTTCCTGTCCTGTTGCTGAAAACCATTAATATAAAACCCGCTGGTGTTAAATATTTTTTCGCTTGTTCCAGAAACCTTTTAATCAGCTCATAGCCCTTGGCTCCTCCGTCCAGGGCAGGGTTCTTGTCCTTTTCCTCACTCGGCAGGTATGGAGGGTTAAAAATTATGGTATCAAACTTCTCACTAACATTGGCAAACAGGTCTGAGCAAGAAACTTTTATGTTGCCTGTCCTGTCTGACCTTATTGGCTCGCCTGG
Source organism: uncultured Methanosarcinales archaeon (assembly GCA_964426715.1). Lineage (GTDB taxonomy): Archaea > Nanobdellota > Nanobdellia > Woesearchaeales > SM23-78 > SM23-78. The sequence continues at coordinate 13,958 of CAYRRQ010000013.1, read as the reverse complement.
TTTGCTTGGTTTATCTGGTTTATTCTGGCTTTGTATCAGCTCGCTGACTGCCTGCTCATCAATGTCAACTGCGTACACCTGCTCAACTGCTGGATTGGTGGCTGCGCCTTGTGCGAGTATGCCAGAACCAGCGCCCATGTCCAGTACCTTGCCTCGAGCAAGTTTCTTAATATGCGCGAGAAGGAGGTAAGAGTCTTCCTGAGGTTCGTAAACCATTTTCACTTATCTGAACAAGCATTAGAATAATTATTATCTTTCCCAGAATAATCCTTTTCTGAATCAGACCTTATTTCATCTATTTCAGGCGGATACAGATTAGGTCTCTCTTTAATATCTGTGGGTATCGCCACGATATCAGAGAGTTCCTTTTTTTCTTTTTTGGCAGGCGGAAACAATATGGGTGTGCCTTCTGTATTTTCTTCTCTTTTTTTCAGGGGCATAATTTTCAGGCTTATAAAATACTTTTTAAACATTATATATTACCTACTTAAAAGTTTTATCAGTTTCTCTTAAATACTCTTTTACCCGCCTGATAATGCTGGCTAGGTAGTATTCTTCTATGTTCTCTTCAAAGATGCTGAGCAGCTTGCTGTGCTCTTTGACGCGGTAGTTGTTCTTGATTTTCTCAATTATGAACAAGTCTCTTAGTCTCAGGAGCTGGCGCCTGATGTTTGAAGGCGCAATTCCAAGCATCTTAAGCTTGTGCTTCTTCCTGTTATCAATGGTCTTCTTCTCCACTTCTGAGGAGCTCATCTCTTCTTTTGCTTCCAGCATGACTTGCAGAACATCAATAATCACGTCTCGGGAGTCGCCCGGCTGCAGCAGGCCGAGGCTCAGACATATTTTTCTTACCAAGTCTCTTTTTGAGAGGTTTCTGGGCTTCTCATACTTTCTCAGACATAGCTCTGCCAGCGGCGTGTCAATGCTTATGGTCTTCTTCAACTAAACTCATCCCCCTAAAAAATAATTATTATTAACTAAAAGATTTAAGCAAAGAATAATATATAAATGTTTCTGTTTTATAATCTGAATGCTCAAAAATTTATTTTTGTTGTATTTCTGTTTTATACTTAACTTAATATTACTTACTAAGTTATTGCTTGCCAAGTTCTTTTCTTACTAAAGTGGCTACTTGATGAGGAATTACAGATGCAAGTTTATGTTTTTTGAGAAACGCATTAACAAGGTTCATATTCTTTTAAATTTCTTTTTTTATCTAACAATAATAAACCTAAACTCTTTATCCCTTATCGTGGCCTTGCTCTCAAACCCGGGCTTTCCGGTGCTCTTCTTTGCGAACTCCACTTCGCTGGCACCGATTTTTTCTTTTAACTCATCAGCAAACGGCTTCTCAAGAACAAAATCCGTCTCAACAACAATTTTTACTTTGTCATTTTTTTGCAGACCTGCTTTTTTACGCAAAGCCTGGATTCTTCTGCCGATCTCCCTTGCAAAGCCTTCCTGCTCAAGGAGGGGGGTGAGCTTGGTGTCCAGTTCCACCCGGGCAGTTCCTTGTTTTGACTCGCCTTTTTTTATAAGGAGCTTCCGGATATTTGTTTGCTTTTTTACGAGCGCCTGGGTGTTCTTAAGAATATGAGGATTCTCCATTATTACCTCTGCTCTTGGCAGGGGCCACCTTACACCTATTCCTGCCTGTTCTCTCTCAGCCAGTATCAGGCTTATCACCTCATTAGCCACTTTTAGCTCTTGCTCCAGGCCAGGGCTTAGCATGTTCTCATCGTGCTCAGGCCAGGTGCACAAGTGAACTGACTCTTCTTCAAGGCCGTACTCTTTCTTCAGGTTCTGGTACAGGGCTTCTGTAATAAAGGGAGTGCTCGGCGCCATTATCCTGACAAGCTTGGTCAGGCACTCATACAAGGTGTTTACCACGACTTGTTTGTCCTGCTTGTCTCTTATGAACTTTATGTACTCTCTTGAAAGGGCCAGGAAGAATTCTTCTAGTAGAGGGGTTAGCTCGTTCAACAGGTATTGCTCGTGCTTCTCAGTTACTGCTTTGATAGTGTGGTTGAGCTTTGAGAGAATGTATTTTTCTTCCAGACCAAAGGCTTCTAATGCTTCTGAGCCTTCTTTGTTAACTTTGTTAACTTCTTTGTTAACCGTGCGTGGCGTAAGCTTAAAATTGGTTGTTAGGTTGAACAGGTAGTTCTGGATGTTCCATAACACTTTCAGGTTCTTGTACTTGAGCTCTGCTTCGTCCCATGAGAAGTTGATGTCAAAGCCGGGCTTGGTCTCGCTCATATAATACCTAAGGGTGTCTGCTCCGTGCTTGTCAACAAGTTCATAAGGAGAGATTATGTTACCCAGGCTCTTGCTCATCTTCTTGCCCTCGACATCTGTGAGCATGCCGTGCATGTAAACCGCTTTGAAACTGGGTCTGCCAATAGCTATCATACTCGCAACCATTAAGAGGTTGAACCACCCTCTTACCTGCTCCTTGGCCTCAAGTATGAAATCAGCAGGAAAGAATCTCTTAAAATACTCCTTATTCTTTGGATAATAAAGACAGCTCCAACCAGCACTCCCAGCATCAATCCAGACATCCAGGATATCAGGGATTCTTTTCATGACTCCAGAGCAACCTTTCGCCCTGCACTTAAAAGTTACCTTGTCAATCCATGGCTTGTGAAGGTTGTCAGGCACCTTTCCTTTGCCAGCTCGCTTCTCCAGCTCTGAAGCACTGCCAAAAACCTCGTAAGCATTGCACTTGTTGCACCTCCAGATAGGAACCGGCGTACCCCAGTACCTCTGCTTGGTAATGCTGTTATCCCTGAGATTGTCAAGCCAGGAATGAAAAGCGTTCTGCCCTGACAAAGGCACCCACCTAATCTCCTGGTTTGCCTTTATCATCTTGTCCTTTAAGTCCTCTACCTTAAAGAACCACTGCGTGGTCTTTCTGAAAATAACTGGTGAGCGGCACCTCTCACAATGAGGGTAGTCATGAGTAACCTTGGTGGTGGCAATAAGCACGCCCTGTTTTTCAAGGGTTTTTGTAAACTTATCATCGTCCTTTCTTGCCTCTAAGCCAGCAAAAGGTCCTGCTTCCCTAGGAAAAACCCCTTGCTCATCAAGAAGGTTATACGGCGGGATGTTGTTCCTGTATCCCACTTCGTAATCCTCTGGACCGCACCCTGGTGCGCAGTGAACAAGGCCGGTGCCGCTGCTAGTATCCACGTACTCTGTTGAGAGCACCACAGTATGGACTTTGGGATGTTTTTTCTTAAGCTCCTTGTAAAAGCTTAGCTTCTTATTCCAGGGATGCTCGTATTCAACACCCTCGAGCTTTGAACCCTTGAACTCATCTATAATCTTGAATTTCTTGTTGGCAACGCCGCTGAGGAACACGCCTGCTAAGGGCTTGGCAACTATCCATTTCTCCTTCCTGCCCTTATGCTTTACCTCTGCGCTCACATACGCAATATTCGGGTTTGCCATTATGGCAAGATTAAACGTTATGGTCCATGGCGTGGTAGTCCAGATTATGAGATACTCATCTTTCTTGTCCTTGAGCCTGAACTTGACAAAGATGCTGTCGTCCTCCACCTCTTTGTATTCGCATTCGTGCTTGGCCATGGCTGTTGCGCAGCTGGGGCACCATGTCATGGTCTTTTCTCCCTGGTACAAGCGCTCCTGTTCCTCAGCTCTTTTCACAAGAAACCATTCTGACTCTATGAACTCATTATCTATGGGCATGTACGCATGCTCATAGTCCATCCAGACCCCAAGTCTCCACAAATCCTTGTTCATAAGCTCTGCCTTTTCTTTAGAAAAATTAATGCATTCCCTTACAAACTTATCAACACCAAGCTTCTCAATCTCATCCTTGTGCACCATCTTGTGAAGCTCCATCACCTTCCTGGCAGTCGGCAATCCGTGCATGTCATAACCTGCCCGGTCCCATACATCAAAGCCATTCATACGCCTGTAACGCATAGCCACGTCTTTTAACGAGTTATTCCAGGCATGAGCAATGTGAAGCTTACCCGAAGTATAAGGCGGGCCCTGCAGAAAATAGAAAGGCTTTCCCTTCCTGTTCTTGTCCTTAACCTTCTTATAAATATTCTTGTCCTTCCACAGCTTGAGAACGCTTGCTTCTACTTCCCTGAAATCATATGATTCAGGCATTTTTTTTGGTTCCTTAATCTTAATTTTTGGTTTTGTTTTTACTTGCCTTGTTTTTGCTTTTTGTTTCTACTTGTTCTGTTTTTACTCGTTTTGTTTTTCCTGTTTTTTTCTGTTTTGTCGGATTTATAAATGTTGCCCTTAGGAGGCAGTTTACCCAAAAGGTTATAAAGAATAGCTAATAATCTTTTTTTGCCATGTCAAAAAACAAAGAAAGGATTATACAAGAAAGCTTAAATTTTCTTAAATATATTGATAAGAATAAAAAAGAATTAATAAAAGACAATTTGGACCTCATCAGAGACCAGGGGATACAGCATGTGTTCTACTACGAGCCCAGGGAGATGGTGTGCATACAGCTAAACCCAGATTATAATCCTCTTACTGACAATGACAGCCAGCTGTTCCTCTCTAATTATGCGTATAGGAAGTACAACAACGCCCGCGAGGTCAGGCAGTTTCTTGAGATTATGAATGAGTTTAAAGGCGTAAAAAAGATTTTTTGTATAGATGACATGACCCTATTTGATATTATAAAAGACGACCTGCCATTGGATAAAAACAATGATTACATGACCCCACTTGAAAAAGCATTAGAGCTAAGGGGAAGCACTACTATGCATCTTGAAGGTATGATATTAACCATGACTGACTTGGCCTCTGTTTATCCGAAAACGAGATATAATCATTAAAAATACAATCTCCAAGCATTATAAGCAGAAGCAAAATCAATAAATTATATAAAGCATTGTTAATCATGGTTTTTTTATGTACGACACAATCATTATCGGGGGCGGCTTTGCCGGTTTAAGCGCAGCTATATACACTACCCGCTATGACTTAAAAACACTGGTGCTGGCCCAGGAGATGGGAGGCGCCATCACTGACTCAGCAGGAATAGAGAATTATCCTGGTTACAAGAACATATCTGGCTATGACCTAATGAAGAAGTTTGAAGACCAGGCCCGTAGCTTCGGAGCAGAGATTAATACTGGTAAAGTCTTAAAGCTTGAAAAGAAAGGCAAAACATTCAAGGTCAGGATGAGTGATCAGGAAAAAGAATACGAGTCTATGTCCCTTATACTGGCTCTTGGCACAGAGCGGAGAAAGCTGAAAGCTCCAGGAGCAGAAAAGTACGAGGGTAAGGGCGTTCATTACTGCGCTACCTGCGACGGAGCATTCTACAGGGACAAGACCGTGGCAGTCATGGGCGGGAGCAATGCTGCTGCGCACTCCACACTGTTATTGTCAAGGCTTGCAAAAAAGGTTTATGTAATATACAGGCGCCAGAAGATGAGGTGTGAGCCAATACTACACGACAGGATTGAACAAAAAAAGAATGTTGAAATAATTTACAATACCAACATCATCAGAGTAGAGGGAGATAAGTTTGTCAGCCAAGTTGAATTGGACAAGGAGTACCAGGGAAAAAAGAAATTAATGATTGACGGCTTGTTCGTGGAGATAGGCAGCATTCCTAATTCAGAGCTTGCCAAGCAACTCAAAGCCAGGATTAATGACATGAAAGAAATAGTTGTTGACAAGCACTGCTCAACCAATATCCCTGGTGTGTTCGCAGCAGGAGACGTGACTAACACAGTGCTAAGACAGGGAGTGACTGCTGCTGCCCAGGGAGTAATCGCAGCCACGAGTGCATACCAGTTAATAACAAACAGGCCAAACATCAACTAATCAGTTTAATCCGGGCTTCATATTTATTATATTCATTATTCATGGAGGTGTAAAATTTATGGTTGAAGAACTGACTCAGGAAGACTTTGATGAAAAGACAAAACAAGGAAAAGTAGTTCTGGACTTTTATGCTGACTGGTGCGGACCGTGCCAGATAGTCAAGCCAGTCTTTGAAAAAGTAAGCAAGGAACTGAACGAATGCATATTTTTCAGGGTTGACGTAGAGAAAAACAGGGAGCAAGCCAATGCTTATGCTGTGAGAAGCATACCCACCATTATCTTCCTAAAAGACGGCAAAGAAGTTAGCAGGTATCTTGGAGCCCTGCCAGAAGATGCTCTTAAGGAAAAGATTAAACAATCCTTTAATTAAGTGTTAATTAACTGCTCAACTGCCTGCTAGGAGACTACCTTAAAAAACTCCTTAAAAAAGAGAAGCAAAACCATGTTTTACCATAACATAAACCCTGCTCTTCTGAGCATAGGCCCCTTAGAGATAAGGTACTACGGCCTGGTATATGCTATTGGTTTCATAGCAGCCTACCTCTTGCTCAGACACACGGCAAAAAAGGGAAAAATCAGGAATTTTGATGAGTCAAAAGCAGACACACTCATAATCTACTTGGTGCTCGGAGCCATTATTGGCGCCAGATTCTTGTTGTTTGTATTCTACCATCCGGGCACGCTGATAAGAGAGCCTCTTGAAGTCCTGATGATATGGCACGGCGGCATGAGTTTTCACGGCGGATTAATCGGTGCTGTAATCGCGGGTTTGTTATTCTGCAAAAAACACAAGATAAGCTTTTACCAGCTTGCAGACCTCGCAGTCCTGCCCCTGGCCTTCTTCCTGTTCCTGGGAAGGATTGCTAATTTTATTAACGGAGAACTAGTAGGGAACAGGACCAGCGTACCTTGGTGCGTTGTCTTCCCTGGCTATGATGGGTGCAGGCATCCCAGCCAGTTATACGAGGCATTGAAGAACCTGATAATCTTTTTTGTTCTCTCATTCATGTACACAAAAGATAATATAAAAAAGAGATTAAAGGAGGGAGTAATCTTCTGGGGGTTTGTATTAATATATGGTGCTCTGAGGCTCATAATAACCTTTTGGAGAGACGACCCCAGGTTCCTTGGGCTTAGCGGGGGGCAGTACCTGAGTCTGGCAATGTTCATAACCGCGTCAGTATTCCTTTTCAAAATAACAAGAAATAAATGACAAGAAATAAAAACAAGGAAAATAAAGAGAACCAAAAGAAAAGATAAAAAGACAATAAGAAGAGAGTAAAAATAGAATAAAAAGAGAAAATAAAGGAAAAAAAGAGGATGACATGAATTGCACGGCCCAACAATAATTATTAATTTCAAGACTTATGCTGAGAGCACAGGCAAGAACGCTGTCCGGCTTGCCAAGATATGCGAAAAAATAGCCTTTGAAACGCACACAGACATCAGACTGGCTGTGAGCGCGCCTGACATCTACCCTGTGGACCAGGCCGTAAGCCTGCCCGTATATGCAGAACACACAGATTCTTACTCCCCGGGCAGGCATACTGGGAGTGTACTCCTGGAAACAATCAAGACAGACGGAGCAGCAGGCACCCTGCTCAACCACTCAGAACACCAGATATCATTCAAGGAAATAGAGATGTGTGTAAAAAAGGCCTCTAAGCTAGGCATAACCGCGGTTGTGTGCGCTGACACGCCGCAAAAAGCTGAGAAGATAGCCAGGCTCAAGCCTGACTTTGTTGCTGTTGAACCACCTGAACTAATTGGCGGTGATGTAAGTGTCAGCACAGCTCATCCTGAAATAATCTCGCAGAGCGTTGAAAATGTCAAGAACAAGCACAGAGTAAGATTATTGGTAGGCGCAGGTGTTAAGACAAGACAAGATGTTGCCAAAGCCCTGGAACTGGGTGCTAATGGTGTCCTTATAGCATCAGGCATTGACAAATCAAAGAACCCTGAGAAAGCACTGAGAGACTTGCTGCCTTAATCTTTTTGCGCTTTCGCTCTTTTACCCTTTGTCTCTTACCCTCTGCTTTTTTACCTTTTGCCTCTTTACTCCTTACTTCACTACAATTATTTTACATTAACCTGTATTTTCTGCAGGCTACCATAAGGCTCGCCATTATTGCTGCATTCATTACCATAACACACCCTGAGATTAAATAAGTAGCTGCCATGGCTTGAGCCTGTGTCTGAAATAATCTTCAAAGGAACAAACCTTTGCTCATTATTCTCAACAAGATAAGGACCTCTCATGAACAAGGGTTCAAGAGGGATGCCTGTAAGACCCGAATCCTCACTTATGATTGAGATATAAAAATCTTCTTCTTGTCCGAGCTCATTGCTCATAGCAAGATAAAAATCAGCGTTATCCCCGCGCCGCACAGTCTGGCTTTGGGGAAAAACAGATACTAACGCGCCCTGGCTAAGAGCCCTTATTAACTGCTCCTTATGATAATTATCCACCTCCTCTTTCATCTCAACAGCAGTATCTGAAAAGGTTCTGACAAGATAAATGCCTATGCCCAGGAGCGCGATACAAATAATCATGACTACCAGAAAATTAACACTGAGTTGAAAACTTGCTTTTCTCATCACAAAGAACCTCTTTTTAAAACCTCTTTATAAATCTCTTTGTAAACCTATTCGTACTCAGGTCTTTACTTCAGGGCTTTACAAACATAATCTCCTCAGATAAACCCCTGGTCGCAGAGTCCCTTTCAACAGTTTGCTCACCCCTGTAATCTATGACGTACTCGTAATCAAGCTTTACCTCTATCTTTCTCTCTTTTTCTAATGCGCTCTGCGCGCTGCTCAGGTTCATGTCCTGAGTGAACATATCACCCACTTTATCCAACGCTCTCTTCATTAACTGCTCCCCCATTAACTCGTCGTCGCTGAGTACCTGGAGGCTTGTGATAGTAATTGCTCCAACCACGTCAGGATCCATGTCCTTTAACTGAAGCCTCAGGCTGAGCTCATCGCTGCTGAGGTCAAACGGGTTGTTCAGGCTGGCCAGGATTTCTATCTTAAAAGCATTTCTCTCCTCCACATCACTTGTCAGCCTTAAAAGATTAACATCTGATTCTGGCACACCAAGAATACACTCGTCATTCCTACACATATACACCGCGTACTCAGACTCCTGCTCTTCCTGACCCCGGTAAGTACTGATATTGAACCTTGCTTTTCCTGCGCACTCTCCGCAGTCATCACTACACGTGCACTTATTCTCGCCAGCATCTTTCTCGCACCTTGCATTGCCGCAACAATTATCCTTTATAGTATTCACGCACTGCCCATCAACACATCTGCCTATAACACAGGGATTACTGGTCGCGCACTCGCTACTCTTCTCGCACTCAGCTTTTTCACTGCATCCAGAAACAGCAAGAAGGCCGAATAAGAGAATAATTATTATTAATATTACTAATAAGTTGCTGAATCTCATCTTATTCCCTGTATCCCCTTATTCTTTATTCTTATATTTTTTTACTTAAGTTCCTTATTTGCGTTCTAAAAAATTATATTCCTTCACTAGGATTAGCATGAAGATTACAAGGATTACAATCCCTGCTATTAACACGCTGACGCCGTGAAGAAAGCTGTCGTTCATGGTTATGAGCTTGTAAAAGCCGAATGCCAGAAAAATCACTCCCAGCCACAAGAACTTGTCCAAAACCAATTTCATAATCTCAAATTCTTCCTCATGAGTCATATGCCTCTTCATCCTTTTTTTCGCCATCTTAAACTCACCTCACACCACCACATCTATAAACAATTGCTGGGAGACCGTAGCCTCATCATTAGCAGCCTCTACCACGCATATATAACTGCCCTTGGGAACGTCACCAACTCTTATGATAGCCATGTAGCCAGCATCCATTCCCATAGGAATCTTCTGGGCAGGAGATGATAAACCAATATCTATGCTTCCTGTAGCATCAGGATCTGAAGAAACACAGTTAGTCATCTCAAGCGCTACTTCTTCCTGGTTTCCAAAGTTGCTGTTATAAACACTCATCACTACTTTTCCTGTACCGCCTTGTTTTATAGTGATTTGACTATTATCAAACATAATAGGATTAGTCGGGTCTGCGTGCACCGGAAGGTCTGTCCTTTCAATAATAGAGCCCAGCTTGATCTGGCCGCCCTTAAAAAGGCTGGTTATAAATGTCATTGCCAGGCCGAGAATAGCTAAGGCTATAATTAAAATCACGATTGCATTAATTCCAAGCTGCATTGAAGCTTTCTTGTTCATTATGAACACCTCTTTTTAACCCATACTTTTTTAATGATTACCTAAGGCTTCTAAGGTTTTTCTTGGAATATAAGTATTTAAAGGTTTCGATAAGTCCGGGGCTTACGCTTAGAGGACGTCGCCGCCTCCAGTGACCGGAATGACAATGACGGTCGGCGCCAAATTTTTGCATGCTTCGCTTAAAAATTTGATAAAAAGCATGCGAGCTGCGCTCGTTACACTCGCTTAGTCGCATTTAACCATGCTACCGAGCATCTCTGATGCGAGGGCAGTACACTTTAACCTGCACAAAAATCTTTGATTTTTGGCACAACAAAATTGAAAATTTTAAGTGCCAGAAAAGTAAAAACTTTTCTGAGCACAACAAAACTTTGTTTCGCTTGAAACTTTTGTAAAGTTTGACGGGCTTTGCGAACAGGGGTCTAGTGAGCAAAGTGGAGTAGGACTCTAAGCGCAAATCAACAACACGCAGCAAAAAAACAGTAAGTTTTATAAACCAAAACCTTATCCTAAGACCTGGTTTAGAGGTTCTGTAAGCAAATATCATACTTAAAAGTATAATAAGCATATGCATAACAATAATAAAACACAAGACAATACATAAGATATAAGAGGATGAATATGAGCGTTTCAAAACAGGATTTGATTCAAGGATTAGCACAGGAACTCAGGTCTGTGCTGGAAAAACCTGAATGGGCTGGTTTTGTAAAGACAGGAATGCACAAGGAGAGACCTCCTGCAGACCCGGACTGGTGGTATACTAGGGGAGCCAGCATATTGTTAAAAGTAGAGAAACTAGGCCCTATAGGGATTTCCAAGCTCAGAACGCATTACGGAGGCACCAAAAACAGGGGTGTTAAGCCTGACAGGTTCTACAAGGGCTCAGGAAATATTATCAGAAAGGTTTTCCAGCAGTTGGAAAGAGCAGGCCTGTTAAAGCAGGAAGCCAGGGCAGGCCACAAAGGAAGGATTATAACACCTAAAGCAAGCTCGTTAATCGCGCACACTGCCAAGAAATTAGAGGGAGCCAAGAGCACGCCTCAGGAGAGGAAGGATTAAGATGTCAAGGTACAAGCCCAGAGCCAAGAAGAAAAGGCTTATAAAAAAAGGGGAGCAAACCAAATGGGCTCCATTCTGGACAGTCCCAAAGATTTACGGCAAGAACAGAAGGATACATCCTGGCAGACACACTGTTATTAAGAGGAACTGGAGGAGAACTAAGACCAAGTCCTGAGCAGGACTCAGCAGGAATGCAAAATGGCTAAAAAAAAAGATTCAAAACAAAAACTTGAAAGAACTTATACTATTCCTCTCAGGAAGTGCTTTGTAAACGCAGCAGTATCCAAGAGGACGCCCAGAGCTGTCAGGGGAGTAAGAGTATTCTTAAAAAAGCATATGAAGGCAGAGAATATCAAGCTGGGATTTCATCTTAACGAATACTTGTGGAGGTACGGAATAAAAAACCCACCCCATCACATCAGGGTTAATGCTGTGAAAGAAGATGATGTTGTAAAAGCAGAGCTTTATGGCTTTGAATTCAAAGGCGCTGTCAAGGCTCAGCCCAAGAAGAAAGAACCTGAAACCATGAAGGACAAACTCGCAACCAAACTCGGCGCAAACCAGGAAGCAGCTCCTGAAAAAAAACCTGGTAAGAAAGAAGAAGAGAAAAAAGAGGAGAAGAAAGAGGAAGAAAAGACACAGCCCCAAAAAGAGGAAGCAGCAAAAAAACAAGAGAAAACCCAGGAAAAATCCAGTGACAAAAACCCAAGTGATGAATATAAAGAAAAAAAAGAAAAGCAAGAAAAGATTTCTGGAAAAAAAGAGGAGAATCAAAAATAATCAGAAGGAATAATCCAGATTCCTATTAAACTCGTATTAAACTTCTGTTAATAATTACGGTTTTGTTCATACACCGCGTTTCTTGAAACATAAGTTATTGTTTCCCTGAGTTTTTATTTGCCGACGATTTGCAGAATGTTCTTAAGCACAGAGTCCAGCCCCACGAACAAGTTCCTCTCAGTCGTGTCTGCATTCACTGGCCTGCCCTCAACCATGGCCTTGGCATGTATCTCATACTTTTCTCCTGCTTCTGTCTTATGAACAGGCTTCAGGCTTACTCTCAGGCTTTTAAACCCTAGCAACGTGTCGCTCATCTTCCGGGCATACCGTCCCACTATCTTCTTTACCACTACGAGTTCAGCTTTCTCTAATTCCTTAAAGCCGACAAGGGTTATGTTCCCTCCTAGCTCAAGCAATAAAACCACCCGGCTCCTTTACTAGGATTTAGGATTTTAAATAATTTTTGGAAAAAAAGCAAGAGAATCTGCGCCTAAGACCCCAAAACCTTTATAAACACGGGTTTTTTCTCTTCAAACTATTCAGAGATGTGGGCGTGGCTTGCCTGAATCTGAGAAAATATACATTAAATATAATGGAGGCTGAATAATATGGGAATGTATAAATATGTAAGAGAGCTCTGGAAGAAGCCCAATAAGAGTCTTGGTGCTGTTCAGAAGAAAAGGCTTATTCTTTGGAGAAAGCAACCTGCCAGTATCAGGATTAACAAGCCTACCAGGATTGACCGGGCCAGAAGCCTGGGTTACAAAGCCAAGCAGGGATTCTTGGTTGTGAGGCAGCGAGTCAACCGCGGAGGAAGGATGAGAGCTAAGCCTGCTGGCGGCAGAAGGCCGAAACGTTCAAGGAGAACCAAGATTGTGAAAAAGAACTATCAGTGGATTGCAGAGGAGAAAGCAGTTGCTGCTTATTCCAACTGTGAGGTTCTTAACTCCTACTTTGTGGGTGCTGACGGCAGGCATTACTGGTATGAAGTCATACTAATCGACCGGGACCACCCCAATATCAAGAAGAATGCTGGTCTCAGCAGAATCGCACGCAAGAAAGGCAGGGCTGCGAGGGGCTTGACAAGCGCTGGTAAAAAAACTAGAGGCCTTAGGAATAAGGGCCGCGGTGCTGAAAAACTCAGATAGCTCTAAATAGGACAGAGAATAGTATAGATTCAGGATTCAAAAACCTTTTGAATTAGCTGAGCTCAGAAATTATCTTCTAGGGTGATTATCCTTGTGCGATTCAGTATTTGAAGTACTGGGCCGCTCTGTAAACAAGTAATGCTTTTCCTTGGCTTCAAGCTCAGAGAGTATTCTTTTAACAATTGTTGTGCGTGGGTCAGGCATGAGTTTCACCCGCTTTTTCATATCTTCAAAATCTTTGAAAGGCTCTGCTCTGCGCTCATTGATTATTTCTATCATGTGCTTTTTGCCCACGCCTGGAAGAAGCTCTAATACATGCATTCTGGTGCTCACAGGCTGGGCCTTGTTAAAGAAATCTATAAACCTCTGCTCATCCCTGTTCACAACCTCTTCTACTACGTGCTTTAGCTCTGCTTTTGCAGTTTCTGTAAGCTTCTTAACAGGTATTTTGCCGTTGATATGATGGATTTTTTCTCTTTTCCCTTCACCTATGTATACCTCCTCGTAGGGCTGGAGGAACACTCCTTTCCTGGGCACCAGTTCAAGCAGGGTAAAACTGTTTTTCCCCACAGCCTGCACAATAGGTGTCTTCACATGCATCGGCCTCTTGTCAAACGGGTAGCCGTGTTGCAAAAAGTCCAGTACTATAGCTTCTTCTTCTTTTTTTCTTTCCATTGACAAACACTCCTCAGTCTAAGGCGTACAATTGTTTCTTAATGTCCATGCGCCCCCTTAGTCCTTATACTTGATTCTTATTAATTATAACTCTTATTTAAATTTTATTAAAAAACAGGGGCTGCGTTGAAAATCTCCTACTCATCAAACCAAAACCCTATAATTATAAAAATAAATCATAGGAACTTGGTTTGCTTCGC
>CAYRRQ010000012.1:0-17553 GCA_964426715.1 uncultured Methanosarcinales archaeon | reverse complement strand
TTCTACTTCTTCAACTGCGAGCCTTGAAATACTTATTATATTAAAGTTGAATAAGACATGGTCTGCTACTGAGTGATGCCCCATCCCATAAATTATAGCTTGATTTGACTTCCTTGCCCTGGGCACGTCTTGTAATGCTACTTGCACTAATTCGTCAACCGGCCTAGGATCTCTGCTTATCCTTGCATAAGCTGCTGTTAGGACTTCTGGCGTAGCCTTGGGAAGCAAGCCACTCAGTCTAGTTTTAACCTCTCTTTCTTTTTGTTCAAGATTCTTATCTTTGCTTTCTAGAATTGCTTGTATTGATTTTAGTTCGTCCAGAACACTTATTGGAACATTCACTCCTTCGAGTATTACTTCGACCATTTAACCACCCGCTGTGTTTCTTATTGATAAATATTTATAAATCCTAAAGTGGTAAAAATATTGTTTTTTATATACTTTATTATTCTCAAACCATTATATTACCTAAATGTTTCCGAGATCATTTGAAAACTAACAAAAATGTAAGCATTTTTGAGGTTCCCAAAAATAAATGATTTTTGGAAACATTTATTAAATCCCTAAAAATACCTTTTTTTCATAATGATAATCGGATTAACCAGTTTTACAGGTGCAGGAAAGACCACGGTTACAGATTACCTAGTCAGCAAGGACTTCGAGTATTATTCCTTGTCAGACATTCTTAGGCAGAAGCTTAAATCCAGGCAAAAAGAAGTTACGCGTGAGAACCTGCAGGCAGTCGGCAATGAGCTGAGGCGAGAGCATGGTAATTCTGTCCTGGCAGACAAGACCCTGGAAAGGATTGAGCAGGACACGGGTAAGGATGCGGGCGGGGGAAAAGATTTTGCTGTTGACTCCATAAGAAACCCTGCAGAAATAGAAGCCTTGAGAAAGAACAAGGATTTCACTCTTGTCTTTATAGACGCGCCCATCAAGTTAAGGTTTGAGAGGACAAAGGCTAGGAAAAGAGAAAAAGATCCGACCACTTTTAAAGACTTCAAGAAGTCAGAGGAGAAAGAGCTTCAAAGCAAGGACTCATCAAACCAGCAATTGTTAAGGTGTAGGGAGATGGCTGATTTTGTTATCCATAATGATTCAACACTTGAAACTCTTTACAAGAAAATAGATGAACTTTTGGAGGGGTTAAGATGACTCAAAAAAAAGCAGAAATGCATGCAAAAAAAAAGATTTACAAAACTACTAAAAGAAAGGGATACTTATCGTGGGATGAATACTTTATGGGTATTGCCCTGCTTTCAGCAGAGAGAAGCAAGGATCCAAACACACAGCTAGGTGCCTGCGTGGTGAATCAGGAAAACAAGATATTGGGCATAGGCTACAATGGCTTTCCAATAGGATGCTCTGATGACGAGCTCCCATGGGCAAGAAAAGGAGCATTTCTCGATACAAAATATCCTTATGTCTGCCACGCAGAGCTCAACGCAATACTAAACTGCAGAGACGTGAAATTAAAAGGGTGCAAATTATATGTGGGGCTTTTTCCGTGCAATGAGTGCGCGAAAATAATAATCCAATCAGGAATAAAAGAAGTTATCTTCTTATCAGAAAAATATGCTCACACAGACTCTCACAAAGCTTCTGAGAAAATGTTTCAAATGGCAGGAATTAAGGTAAGGCAACTAAAAATTCCTAAGAAAAAAATTATCTTAAGCTTTGACATAAATGAGTAAAAAGAAGCTGATTAATTCATCAGAAAACAAACAAGGTTTTCATCTTGCTTGTATGCCCCGTCTTAATCCTAACCTTCTTATTTAGTTTTTTTGAAAGAAACCTTATTACCTCCTTGTTAGCCTTGTTATCCCTGGCAGGCGCTTTTATCTCGACTATCAAGACCTGGTTGTCAGGGTCATAGCCCTTAATAATGTTCTTGTGTTTACCGGGCTTAACAATTATCCTTAAAGAATTATTCTTGACGTACTCTGCCGGGTCAATCATTATCTTAGACCTCATAAGCTCATAATCCTAGCTGTAATCCCGCCATATGTGCTTGCACTTGGTGCACTTAAGAAACCTGGTTTCTGGCTCATCACCAGCCCTTGTCTGCTGCATCCAGTAATAAGCCCTTGAATTGCCGCACTTCGGGCACTCAGCATCTGTTTCTGGAAGGACCTCTGCGTCCTCGTCTACCACGCCTGATTTTTTCTCCTGCTTTGCAACCTCTTCTCTTATCTCTGTGGGCTTTGACTCGTTGCTGGTATAGCCGCAACTGCATGCAAGTACTCTTTTATTCTTGTTCTTCTTGGGCCTGAGCAGTGAGCCGCACTTCGGGCAAAACATAGTCATTTAATCTAACCTCTCCATAATAAGCAGTTTTTTAAACAGGGGTTTAAATATTTTGCGAATATTCGGGATAATCAATATTAAGAACAACAATTGTTCACGTAGATTAAGCATTGTAAAGCCCTAACAAATCCATTATCTCAACAAACCATATCTTTACGTATCCGAGCAGTGGGACGCGGAAGGACGCTCTTCCCAAGAGCTGGGTTTCCAACACCCTTTTCTCGTCAAGGTCCTCATCCCTTATCTGCTGCTCATTATTGTCTCCTTTGGTCTGAAAAACCCACATGGCCTTGTCTTCCTTGTGAATCACTCTGTGAATTATGGGGTAGGGTTTGCCTGACTGGAAAACAATTACTTCTCCTATTTCTATGTCCTCAGGATTTTTTCCTGTCAAGAACATGATGTCGCCCTTGTTAAAGCCGTTCTTAAAAGGATACTTCTGGAACTCGTACTCAGTTATGTTCTGGCCGAGGTAGTAATCCTCGTTTTCAGTCCACCACTGCTCAAAACCTTGATGGTGCTCCATGCTGTTGCTCACCACAGCAACTATTGGATAATTAGTGCCCAGGACTAGGCCGAAGCCGGGGTAGACTATGAACTTGATTAAGAGGTATGCGAGTATGACGTTGACCACCCAGCTGGCCAGGCTGTCGTCATGCCAGATAAAGTACCATAGCCTGCCGTACCACGTATTGGGTTTCTTAAGCCTCTTATTCTTTTTTTTCCAGCCCATAAAGCATCATTAGCATTAGTTTATCATAGATGAGAAACAGGGGCTTAAAAAAGGTTGTGGTTTTTATGGGTTTGCCGCAGAATACGTCGCAGCCGTTATTTACGTTGCCTACATTGTTTTCGTAGGCACGCAATGGCACGGCGGAACTTTGCGAACATGTTTTTCCAGTGAGCAAAACAGAGTAAGATTCTGCGACAAACAACTCTGTTTGTAAAACTTTAAAAACACTGTCTCACTCTAGGTTATAATCGCATTAAAATTATATTTTTATAATTTTTATAATTGTGTTAAAAAGAGGTTGTGTGCATGAAACCAATTAATATCACGTATTGCTCTTGCGAAAAATACCTGAAAGGTAAGAAGTGGAGGCCCTACAAGAACCTGAAGCAGCTCATAGCAGACCGGATAAGAGCGCAGCTTCCTGGCATCAAGCCGAACTCTAAAGACCTTGAAGACCTTGAACTGGACTTTAAGGGTTTTGAGCTGCCTGAAGAGCCAGGGCAGAGAACAGAGAACGAGGTCATCGCCAGGTATAAAAATGAAGAAAATGTCGCCGTAGTGGTTGTTAAGCTTTCCAAGTGCGACAAGTGTTCCAGACAGGGAACAGATTATTTCGAGGCTGTGTTACAGGTGCGAAGCTCTGACACCAAGATACTGGAGAAAGGCGTTGAGCTGCTAATTCAGAAAGTGGGTGCTTTAAAGCACAAGGGCGTCTTTATTAACAAGGTCAAGCGCACCAAGAGAGGCTTTAACCTGTTCATCACAGACAAGAAGCATGCCCTGCGTCTGGGTCAGTGGCTGTACGAGGAGTTAGGAGGGGTTTTCAAGACCAGTCCCAAGCTTTACTCAAAGGACAGGCAGACGAGCAAAAAGGTTTACAGGCTTAACATCCTGGTCAGGCTGCCAGGCTTTGAAAAAGGCGACATCATCCTGTTATCAAACAATAAGGTTTGCGCTGTGAGGGGGCTGGGCAGGAAGATAACTCTGGAAGAGTTGGACAGTGAGAAAATCTTAAAAAAGTATTATTCCACTCTGAACTATCATGTGCTTGCCAGGCACAAAACCTATGTTTCGCGTATAAGGCCCGGGCTTGAAGTGATTAATCCTCTGGATTACCAGTCTGTGCCTGTGAAGAACAAAACAGGCAAGGACCAGGACTTGAAGCCTGGCGATGAGGTCAGTGTGGTGGTTCACAAAGGCGCTTATCTAGTGGGGTAGCGGGATAGTGGATTAAGTCTTATATCTCATATTTTAATCTTATATTTTAATCTTTTTAATCTTATATTTTATTAGTTTTGTTTGTTCTGCTCTCCTTGTAATCATCTATTACCCTGTTAAGGATATCTTTTTTGTTAAGCTCTTTTTCCAGGCTTTGCTTGGTTGCCAGGGCATAGTGCTCTGTTTCTGCTATTATTATTTTGCCGGGTTTAAGAAAGAGTATGCCCGCGGGTTTTTTCCTAGGAAGCTTATTTGTTATTATGATTCTTACTCCGCCCCCCAGCTTCTCTATTACTCCTGGGCTGACACTTGCAGGGTCCTTGACCATGAGCACGTCGTCCTGGGTTATGTTCAGGAAACCCTTTGCTTTGTACTCATCAGTGCTGAGGTCGCCCAGCTTTTTTACCAGCACGGTTTCAGGATTAATCGTGCCGACAAAATTGTTAAGCCTGGCAAGCTTCTTTTCAAATCTCCTTAAGTTCCTCTTGGTTTTCTTGAGTTCCTGAGAATAATATTTTATCCTGTTCTCCTTGTGATTTACCAGCTCAGCCTGGGAAGTGCCTTTAAGTGCTCCCCTGATTTTCTTCTTCAGCTTTATTACCAGGCGATTCTTTTGTGTCAATGATTTCTCCAGTCGCTTGTTCTTTTCTTCTAGAAGCGCATTTCTGGCTCTGAGCGTCTCAAATTCTTTCTCAACCTTTTTTTTGCTGGGAAGACTGTCATAAGCTGCCTGTTTCTTGTTATATCTGGGTCTAAGAGGCGCGGTCTTTTTTTCAAAACCCCTGCTTTTTTTCTCTGCTTTTTCCAGGGCTGCCTGCAATGGGAGCTCGTTATTACGCATCATTATGAGCTTAACATCCTCCTCGAGTTCCTGCTTGTTCTTCTTTTTCAGGAACCTGTTAATCTTGTTCAGGAAGGCCTTGTGCCGCGCCAGTGCCAAGGCCGCTGATGCCAGGGCATCTCTTTCATGATCGTTAAGCTTCACATCAAATCGTGATATCAAGGCTTTTTTTTCTTTGACTAATAAGTCTCTTTTGGGATGGAACAACTTGGCGCCGAGCTTGACAGCTGTCTTCTCTGCAAAACCCGGGGCCGGGTTCTTGTCGCATCCCAGTATTAATGGCTTGCCAAAACAGATTATGTTGTTGATTAACTCGCTCAGGGATATGTTCTTGCCAGAGCCAGTGCTTATAAGCTCTCCTTTGTCGTCGAGTATAGCATAGCCCCTTGTGGTTCCGGGGTCAACTCCTATTATTAGCAGGGTCATCTTGTTCCTGGGAGTAAGTTTTATAAGTTATAAAAGGTTTCCCCTTAACCAGAGTTGTCGCAAAATTACTACTACGCTTTGCTTTGCAAAGTGCTCAAAAACCTAGTTTTTGGCACAACAAAATTGAAAATTTTGAGTGCCAGAAAAGCAAAAGCTTTTCTGAACACAACAAAATTGAAAATTTTGAGTGCCAGAAAAGCAAAAGCTTTTCTGAGTACCACAAAAAGCTTTTTGCTTTTTGACGGCAGCGACGTATTTTACGACAAACTCCTTTAAGCAGGGGGATTGGTTATGAAAGATGATAAACATGATAATTCAGATTCTCGTGGCAAACTAGGTATTCTTGTGTGCAACTCTGGCAAACCCTTTGCACAAAAGGTTGTTAGTGAACTTGAAGAGATAATTGCCAAGGAACACGGCTCTAATGATATGCGCATCCTGGAATCTAAAGAGACCTGGTTTGCTAATACAGAGTCCAAAATAGAAATAAAAGAGAGCATTAGGAACAGGGACGTTTACGTATTTCAGGATGTTGAGAACAAAACAGCTGGTTTGAGTGTTAATGATAATTATATGGCTCTGAGAAATGCTGTTGACTCAGTTAGGAGGGCGGACGCGCATTACATAACCCTGGTAATACCTGTTTTTCCTTATGCCAGGCAGGACAAGCCCAGGGCCAGGGAAGGACTGACTGCTCCGTTGGTTGCTCGAGACCTGGAAAATGACGGAGCTACCCGCATAATCACTCTTGATGTTCATAATGACGCCATCCATAGTTTTTTCAGGAAAACCATACTTGAGAATCTCCACGCTTCCAAGAACTTCATGGATTATGTCAAGGAGAAAATGGGTTACAAAATCAGGGATTTAGTAGTGGTTGCTCCTGACGCAGGAGGAGCTGACAGGGCGCGGTACTATGCGAGCAGGCTGGGCACCAAGCTGGCATTGCTCTACAAGGAAAGGGATTATTCAAAGCCCAACGTGGTTGAGAAGATGAGCCTGCTCGGAGACGTAAAGGACAAGACTGCTCTTGTAGTAGATGACATGATTGACACAGCAGGCACCCTGGCTAAGGCTGCTAAGAAGCTCAGCCAGGAAGGTGTTAAAAAGATTTATTTTGCTGCCAGCCTGTGTTTGTTCAACCAGCCCGCAACAGAGAGGATTACCCGGGCTTGCAATGATAAAAACATAGCCGACCTGGGCATAATCGGTACAGACGCTGTGTTTCACGGTTCTGACTTCAAAAAGAAGAATCTGTGGTACGAGGAGGTCAGCGTAGCCAAGTACTTTGCCAGGGTTATATATAATGTTAATAAGGGCAGGTCAATAAGCAGGTTGCTGGAGTGATTATTTTTTAGCCTTTTTCTTTTGTTTCTTCTGTTCCTTTTCTTTCTTATCATACTTTCTTCCTTTCTTATCATATTTCTTTATGCTAGTCTGACCTTTTCTCCTGCCTTTTTTTACTCTTATTTTCTCCTCGCGGAATTCCTGCCCCACCTGTTTCTTGATGGATAATGCTGTTTGCTGTCCCATGAGCTGTTTTAGCATGGTTATATCGGCTTTTTTCACGTCCTCAATGCTCTTAATCCTGTTGTTAAACAGCTTCCTGGCCCTTACCCTTCCAATATTCTTAAGCCTGAGCAATGGCAGCAATTCTTCTTTTGCCCCATACTTCAGCCTTATCCTTGTCTTTGCGAGCCCTGATATGAGGCTGTGCAGTTTTATCAGCTTGCACAGTTCCTGGGACGAGTAGAGCAGCCAGTCTGCTCTCTCAAGCTTGGCCCTGCTCTCACCAGGCCTTATATTGTATTGCTCGAGGAGGGTTTCGTCGTCCTTCTCGTTTATCCAGTCCTTGAAGAACAAGGCAGTTTTTATGCTTTTAAGATATTCCTCGTATTCTGGCTCAAACATGCTGGGCTCCATGCTCAGGATTGAACGCTGATACTCTGATGCCTTCTCATCAATGTACTCGTACTCGCTGGTTCTAACTGTGAGAAGAGGTCTTAGTTCCAGGGTGTATGATATCATTTGTATGAATGAAAAAGGCCTTATTATCTTGTCCTTTGCTCTTTTCAAACAGGTAACCAGGTAATGGGCTGTGTAAGGGTCGAGGTAGAGCTGGCTTACTCTTAGTCCTAAGAGGGTGGCTTCAACCTTTTCTCCTTCTGTGGTTATGAAATCCCATTCTTCAAGACTCTTAAGTATCCTTGTGATAATGCTTTTCAGCTTCTTAACATCCCTGAATTGATAGGCGTAAAATGTTTTTTTGAAAAAATCTGTTAAAGCCTTTTTTGTGCACGCAAACTCTGTCGCGATCAGGCTTAGAACATATGTCCGAAGAACAGGCTCAACAGCCAGCTTGCTAAGGATTTCCTCCGTCTCACCCCTAATATAGTTGTCTATGATTTTTTCTTTTTCAGAGTCAGTCTGGGCTATGCAGATGGCTTCTCCGAAATTGTCATTAAAATCAGGCCTGCCAGCCCTGCCGCAGAACTGCTGGAATTCAAGCACAGGAATCCAGCTCATGCCCCTGGGAGGGGCAAATCTTTTCAGGTCGCGCACTATTACTCTGAAAGCAGGCAGGTTGATTCCAAAAGCAAGGGTTGGCGTGGCGCAGATAATCTTGATTAATCCTTTTCTGAAATTGTTCTCTATGAGTTCTCTTTGAGAAGAGTGCAGGCCTGCGTGGTGGAAAGCCACTCCCCTCTTCAGGCAGAGGGCGAGCCTCTTGCACTGCCTGGTAGGCTTGTCAAGGGCTTTCAGGGCTTTGCTGCTTATCTCTTCTAATCCCTTTCTTGTCTTCTGATTAAGCCTTATCTTGCTGCTCGTCCTCTCAGCCTCTGCTTCTGCGCTTCTCTTTGTATTCACAAAGACCAGGGCCTGCCTGTCCTTACCTATTGTATCAAGACAGATGTTGAGAACCGCGTTGTCATAGAGGTGTTTTATCGAGGATGTTTTCTTCATTGACATAAGGGTATTGGCTACTATTATAAAAAGGCTTCTGACAATTATCTCCCCAGGCAAAACTGTGCAAACATTTAAAAAAACAGGGTTTATTTCTGTAATAATGGCAAAAAAAGAGCGCCCAATTATTGAATTAAAAGGAGTTAGCAAGCAGTATGGCAGGTTAAAAGCCCTTGATAATGTCAGTCTGAAGATTGAGAAAGGAAACATTTTCGGCCTGCTCGGCCCTAATGGCGCTGGCAAGACCACCCTCATATCGATTCTTGTGACCATGCGAAAGCCCAGCACAGGAAGAGCCTGGGTAAATGGATTTGATGTGAAGAAACAGCCTGATGATGTGCGCAAGAGCCTGGGCATTGTTTTCCAGGACCCGAGCCTGGATGATGAATTAACAGCCCTGGAGAACCTTGAGTTACACTCAGCCATGTACGGCGTGCCAAAAAATCTAAGAAAGGAGAGGATAAAAGAGGTTATTAAGCTGGTCGGGCTTGAAAAGAATCTCAGGAAAATTGTCAAAACATTTTCTGGCGGCATGAAAAGAAGGCTGGAGATCGCCCGCGGCCTAGTGCACCATCCTAAAGTTCTTTTTCTTGACGAGCCCACCCTGGGTCTTGACCCTCAGACCAGGACGAGCATCTGGAATTATATCAAAGACCTGAACAAAAAGAAGAAGATAACCATCATACTCACAACCCATTACATGGATGAGGCCGATGCTGTGTGCAACCAAGCAGCCATAATTGATGCTGGCAGGATTATTGTAATGGACTCTCCTGAAAACCTGAAGAACAAACTCGGAGGAGATGTTATATCAATAAGATGCAGCCAGCCAGGAATATGCACTAATCATCTCTCAAAAAAGTCCTGGATAAAATCTGCTGTAAAGCATGACAGCACTGTGAACGTGAGAGTGGAAAAAGGAGAAGAAAAAATCCCAGTCATAGTTGAGTTGATGGAGAAAGCAGGGGTCAGGATTGACTCCATCAACCTCAGGAAGCCCTCATTGGACGATGTGTTCCTGCACTACACCGGCAGGACTATAAAGGAGCAGGAAGCAGACCCAAAGGAAACCATGAGGCTCAGGCGAAAGGCTTGGGAGCGCAGAAGATGAACAACGAACTCGAAGGCATTTATGCCTTGTGGAAGAGAGAAATCATCAGGTTCTTCAGATCCAAGAGCAGGATTATAGGAAGCCTGGGCATGCCCTTCTTTTTTCTGGCAATCCTAGGCACAGGGCTTAAAACTGGTATTGAGCTTCCGACCAGCGGGGATTATCTCCAGTTCATAACCCCTGGCATAATAGGCATGGTCCTCATGTTCGGCTCTATGTTCGCAGGCATAATCGTGCTCATGGACCGTCAGTTCGGATTCTTAAAAGAAACCCTGGTTGCTCCTATAAGCCGCCTCTCGCTCGTCTTGGGCAAGGCTCTCGGAGGAGTCACAACAGCTATTGTCCAGGGAATAATAATTATGGTACTGGCACTGATTCTCGGAGCCAATATTATGATAGGGAACATATTACTCCTGCTAATCCTCATGTTCCTAATCTCGCTTATGTTCGTATCACTAGGTATAGCTATTGCTTCTGTGCTTAATGACATGCATGGCTTCCAACTCATAATGAACTTCTTATTAATGCCTTTATTCTTTTTGAGCGGTGCACTCTTTCCTTTATCCTCTGCGCCTGCTTTTCTAAGGACAGCATCTTATTTTGACCCTTTGAGATACGGAGTTGACGGGCTTCGCTATCTGCTGACCGGCTATTCAGAAATAAGCCTTGCACTATCATTCACAGTAATAACCGGATTCACAGTCGTGTTCATAGCAAGTGCAATTTTCTTGTTCAACAAAGTTGAGGAATAAGAAAAGAATAAGAAACTTTTTCTGAAAAGAAATGGGCCCGCTGGGATTTGAATTCCTGTGCTAACAGAAAACTCTGTTAACATCCCAGGACCGCACGATTTCTACGCTGCGGTATCAGTCGTGTGCTCTAGTTGCCCATGCCTCGCAATCTTTCGCAAAGTTTACCAGGCTAAGCCACGGGCCCTATGAATATTTTAAATTAAGTTTGGGTTCGACCGTAGGCGTAGAACCCAAGCAGTTTTCGCTAACCTTTTGTAAAAAGGTTATACGCCTCCGCCCAGACTCGAACTGGGGACCTTGCGGTTTCTCCAAATACTCGCACATAAAGAGGGCTTGATTAACAGCCGCATGCTCCACCGCTAAGCTACGGAGGCGTGTAGTTTTTGAAGCTTTAATTGTTTTAAATAGTTTATGGTAAGCATGGCGATATTCTGGCATTGCTCACAACGTAATGAGGTCAATATTCAGGACTAGACCATCAAAAACAAACCAACATATTACTACTAAACGATAGATAAAGATAGAAACATTTATAAAGGAGTGTTTATTATAAAAGCAAAGGTATATAAACCTGAATGATATATATAAAAGATCGCGAAAAAAGGAGAGATGTGAAATATGATGAAGAAAAAACCAGAAACAACCACAATAAAGATGTCTGACCATATGTCTGACATATCCTCACTAATAGAAGGGACGGAGTTGTCAAAACAAATAAAGAAAGAAAGCTCATTGGCATACGCAAATCTTTATCCATATTCTGAAAACTACATGCACGAAATAAACAACCTCTACAAATTGACAGAATACATCGCCGAAAAAGAAGGGACTAGTTTTGAAAGTATTATCATTGACACCCTTGGCGACCTATTAGACGAATCTGAAACATCTGAAACAATTCGTTCTTTTGCAGAAGGCAAAGGGCTTGAAAAAAACACTCCTATAAGCAGACTTTACCTTATGGGATTAATCTATGAACTAGGCAGAGAAAAATTACAGCAAGAAAAAAAAGTGATTCCGAACAATGAGATTAGGAGAAATGCCATCATAGGTTATGGTTTGAAAACCTTACAAGAAAAAATAATAAGTAAATATGTTGACGTGAGCCAAGAACTATCTGAACCAGAAATCACGCAAGCCTACATAAACCTAATTACATCTAAAGAAAAAAATACTGATTTACAATAAAAGCGATCATCAAGCAACCCTAAAAACAAAATTATTTTACTATTTTTTCCTTAAACGAGGACCGCCAGGCGCATCCTCCAGAACAAAACCTTTGCTTTTTATTTTTTCCCGCAGCTTGTCTGCCAATTCAAAATCCTTTTTCTTCCTTGCCTTCTCCCTCTCTTCAACCATGCCCTGGACATCTTTAGGAACCTTTAATTCTTTCTGCTCTAACAGGTCCAAGCCCAGGATTTGGTCAAATTCAGCAAGCAAGTCTAGCTTGTTATGCCTGCTTAAACCATCGTCATTAATAACCTTGTTCAACACAGCAAGTGCCCGGGGAACATTAAGGTCGTCATTTACCTGTTTAAAGAACTTGTCATGATAAGAAGCCTTGAGATCTTCATTGTTCCCAGCTGTATCTGCGAGCTCTGAGATTTTGTTCTTCAGGGCCTTGTAAGCCCTGTTCGCCCCAAAAAGGGCTTCCCAGCTGAACATGAGCTGCTTCCTGTAATGAGTTCCCAGGCAGAGATACCTGTAAGCCAGTGGAGGGTAGCCCTTCTCAATAACTGTCTGCAAAGTGATGAAACTGCCCGCGCTCTTAGCCATCTTGCCCTTGTCCAATACCAGGAACTCACCATGAAGCCAGTACCTGACCCAGGGCTTCTTCTGAAAAGCTGCTTCTGCCTGTGCAATCTCATTGGTATGATGCACTGGTATGTGGTCAACCCCGCCTGTGTGAATGTCGAACTGTTCTCCCAGGTACTTGCTTGACATTGCGCTACACTCAATATGCCAGCCAGGATAACCCACGCCCCACGGACTCTCCCATTTCATCTCCTGGTTTGCGAACTTGGACTTGGTGAACCAGAGCACGAAATCAGTCGGGTTATTCTTGTTAGGGTCCTTGTCAGTCCGGGCTCCCTCTTTAAGCTCATTAATCTTAAGACGTGCCAGCTTGCCATAATCATCCAGCTTGGCAGTGTCAAAGTAAAGGTTGCCGCCCCTAAAATAAGCAAAGCCATTAGCCTCTATCTTCTTATCCATTTCTATCATGTCCCTTATATGCTCTGTAGCCCTGCAAACAATCCCAGGCTTCTGAATGTTAAGCCTCTCAGTATCCCTGAAAAAGGCTTTGGTGTAAAACTCAGCTATGTCCCACACCGTCTTCTTCTCCCGCTTGGCAGCCTTTACCATCTTGTCCTCGCCCTGGTCTGCGTCGCTGGTGAGGTGACCGACATCAGTAATGTTCATGACATGCTTAAGCCTGAAGTTGTTCACTAGGAGGGTTCTGCGCAGGACATCGTTGAAGACATAAGTCCTGAGATTACCAATATGAGCATAATTATACACGGTTGGACCGCAGGAATACAATCCCACATTTGGAGGATTAATAGGCACAAATTCTTCTTTTTTCCTTGATAATGTGTTGTACAGCTTTAAAGTCATATTAACACCTGTTAAGTGAGTGGATTTTTTAAAGGTTGTTATGGAAAATAGTTAATAACATATCTTCCAGTTCTTATTTTCCATTTCAATAATATTTAAATATACTTAATTTCTTTATTTTTTAATGCACAAAAAAAATTCAAAAAATTCTTCTAATAATAAACCTGCGGGGTTTGATAATGAGAAGTATCTGAAAGAGCAGACCTCTGCAATTCTTGAGAGGGTTAAGAAGTTCAATAACAAATTATACCTTGAGTTCGGCGGCAAGCTCTTGTTTGATTACCATGCCTCAAGAGTTCTGCCTGGGTTTGACCCTAATGTTAAGGTGAGGTTATTGCAAAAACTAAAGGATAAGGCCGAGATAATCTTATGCATTTATGCTGGTGATATTGAGAGAAAGAAACTAAGGGCTGATTTTGGAATTACTTATGATGTTGATGCTCTTAAGCTGATTGATGACTTAAAAGAACGGGGTCTTAGCGTTGCAGGCGTTGTTATAACCCGTTTTGATGACCAGCCTTCAGCCAGGATTTTCAAGAACAAGCTGGAGCGCAGGAACATAAAGGTGTACACTCATAAGTACACCAAGGGTTATCCAACAGATATTGACCTGATTGTCAGCGATAAGGGTTATGGAGCTAACGAGTACATCAAGACCAAAAAACCATTGGTAGTAGTTACTGGCCCTGGTCCTGGCAGCGGCAAATTAGCCACTTGTCTCTCCCAACTTTATCATGATTATAAAAAGGGTATAAAATCAGGTTATGCCAAGTTTGAAACCTTTCCCATATGGAATCTTCCTCTTAAGCATCCTGTGAACATAGCTTATGAAGCAGCTACTGCTGACCTCGGAGATTACAACATGATTGATTCCTTTCACTTAGAAGCCTATAATAAGAAAGCTGTTAATTACAACCGTGACATGGAAGTGTTTCCTGTGCTTAAGAGGATAATGAAAAAGATTACAGGAACCAAATCAATCTATAATTCTCCTACTGACATGGGTGTTAATTGTGCTGGTTTTGGGATTATTAATGACAGCGTGATTAGGAAGGCTGCAAAGCAGGAAGTTATAAGAAGGTATTTTAGGTGTATGTCTGAATATGTTGTTGGTTTTGCTGAGAAAGAGACTGTTCAGAAAGCAGAACTGCTTATGGAGGAGCTTAATATTAAGCCAGAGCAGAGAAGGGTTGTTAAGCCCGCAAGAGAGGCTGCTAAAGAAGCAGAGAAAAAAAAAGGGAAGGGCAATAAAGGCATTTTTTGCGGAGCAGCCATAGAGTTAAGTGATGAATCTATAGTCACAGGAAAGAATTCTCCTATCATGCACGCAGCTTCCAGCCTTATTCTGAACGCAATAAAAAAACTGGCAGGAATCCCTGACAACATACACTTATTAGCTCCTCACACAGTATATTCAATAAGAAACTTTAAGAAAAACACGCTTAATGAAAAAGCCCTGAACCTGGACCTGGAAGAAGTCTTAATAGCCCTCAGCATGAGTGCTACCGCAAATCCGACTGTTAAACAAGCAATGAAAAAACTAAAAGAGCTTAAAGGATGCGAAGCGCACATCACCCACCTCCCGACCCATGGTGACGAGGGAGGCTTAAGAAAGCTAGGGATAAATCTTACCTCTGACCCGAATTTTTCAAGCAAGAACCTGTTCTTGGTATAAAATCATAATACTTGCGTTATAGTCTTATAACTTTTTTCTATTAATTCATTAACATTTACGTATTGTTCTATTTGTTCTAGTTTTTCCAGATTAGCTTTTGTTAATGGTTTTCTCGGAAGAAAAGGACAAGAAGGGCTTTTTCTTATTGAGAGTTCATAAGTCCCATACTTCTTTGCTAGGTTCACAGCTTCCTGCTTGTCAAAGCCGAGGAGGGGCGCAAACACATTTATCTTAACACCCATGTTTATGAGCATCATGTTAGCCAGGGTCTGGCTTGCCACCTGGCCTAGGCTCTCACCTGTAACCAGGAAATCACAATCCTCTTTTTCTGCCAGCCTCTCAGCAAATCTGAGCATCATCCTCTTGCAGAACACACAGGTAAACCGCGCATTGCCCTTTTCCTTAAAAACGTGATGGCAAGGTCTGAGGTCTGCAAAGAATAATTGCTTTACATCAACCTTCTTTGCCAAATCAATAACTTTTTGTTCTTCCTTCTTACTATCAAACAGTTTGAAATGAACAGCAACAACCTCAACTCCCCTGTCCTTCATCATCCTGCCGGCAACAGGGCTGTCAATCCCAGAGCTTAATAAAAGAAGGGCTTTCATATTTATCATTCCGGCTTATTATTCCCGCTTATCACTCCCTCGTATTCATCACTTCGTGTTCATCATTCCCAATCAATTCTTCTTACACACAAACATGGCGTGGTCTTTTTCATATGGCTCGAGCTTTCTGTAATCCACCACTGCCATGCTGCTCTTCTCAAGCTGCTTTCTTACCTGCTTGTAGATTATGCCTGGCTTCTGTGAGACATCTATGCTCCTGGCTTTTAATGCCAGCAAGCCGAACCCCTCTTTCTTGAGGTAGGCATTGCAGTTCTTTAGGAAGATTTCTGCCTGGTTCTTCTGGGCTATGTCCTGGTAAACCACGTCTACCTGCCTGGTAATCAGGTCCTTGTAATCCTCTGGATGGTTGGCGTCTGCGAGTATGGGCGCCATGTTCTTTCTTTGCTCGCACACAAAGATAAGGTCTCTTACCACCCGGGGAGCATTGTCAACGCAAAAAACAAACCCTTGCTTACCCACGATGTCTGAGACATAGCTGGGCGTGTAACCGTGGCTGGCCCCGAGATAAAGGACGATGTCGCCTGGTTTTATGCCGGTCTGGGACAATCCTTTTTTTATGCCTGCCCCGAGCTTGCTCCTATTAACCTCCCATGACCTGTACTCCTTTTGCTTGTCATTTACCAGCTCTTCTTCAAACAAGGCCTTGCTAGGCACCAGGTTCAGGGTGTAGAGCGTCTTCTTGTGCATTCTCTTGTTCTTGCTGTCCTGGTACACTCCAAACTTTTTTATTTGCTCCACAAAAAAATCACCTTCTTACTTGTCTTATTCCTTCCTATTCCCTATTACTCCTTCCTATTCCATCCTATTTCTTGATATTTCTTTTCTTATTTCTTAAAAACTGCTTTGTACAGGATTATCCTGCTCAGAGTAATACTATACATAATCACGCTTATCACAAAAAAGATTATTACCAAAAACCTGGCATTCAGGTATAGGAACAATAATCCCAACACCAGGGCAGTCTGGCCTAATAACACATAGCTTGAAGTGTGCTCAAAATAAGCGTGCTTCCTACCTGTCTTGTGAACCTTTTCCTCGTAAAGCATCCAAAAATAAATTAAGAAGCCTGCGAGCAAAGCCACAAAGTAGAATAACAGGTTTGACTTGAACCAGTAAAAAACAAGGCTCAGTATTACTATGAACGCCAAGGCTGTGAACTCCTGCTCAAACAACAACAGCTTGTTATGCCTGCTTATCTTCATAAAATTCACCTCATTTTATCTTGTCCTTTAATTCCTTTAACAACTTCGTTCCTATGAATTCTCCTCTGAAATAATCAACTCTTACAGCGAGGAATATCTTGTCTGCCAAAGCCCTTGCAACCTTTCCCTTGTCCTGCTTTTTTGCGCCTTGAACCATGACGTGCTGCATGAGATAGCCGTACTTAGGCGGCCTGGCGCCTGTCCGTATATGCCTAAACAAAGCCTTTTCTGCGCCCAATAACTGTATGGTGCTGCTTCTCATCAGGGCCATTTTTTTCAGGCTTCCTGCTCCTCTCACCAGCTTAGCCCCGATTAATGCGCCTGTAAGAGTGAGCATGTTAGGGCAATGCTCCTGCATGGTCTTCTCAAGGTACTCTTCGAGTTGCTGTTTCTCCTGCGCCAGGGCATGGATTAATTTTGCAAGTGACAACACAGGTCTTAGGTCTTGTTCTCTTAACTCAGCGCCCGCGCTCTCATCCACTGTGAATTCTCTTAGCAGGGCATGCTTGTCCTTCTTAATAACCAAGTTCACAAAAGCCTCATTATCATTTATCCTCTTGTCTGCTTCTGGCAGGTAAAGCGAGTACCACTCTCTCAAGCGCTTGCTAAGCGCATTAATGGACTTCTGAAGCTCCTCAACACTATTCACAGCATTAATAATAAAATTATCAGGATTAACACTCGCGCTCACTGCTTTCTTTGCAAGCTCAAGGTTCTTTGCTCTTAGCTCGGATAGTTTTGGCATAAAGAACGATAATCTTGTTAATCTTTTAAATATTGTTATAAATGAAGCGCTGTTGAAAATGTCTCTGTCTGTGCCAATTTTTTGCCCGTTCGCTTTGCTCACTTAAAAAATTGAATAAAAGCACGTCAGTACAACACAAAGCTAAAAAATTACTTTAGTTATACGTAGTTCGAAAGATTGAACAAAGTGAATATCCTCCTTAACTTTTTTTGCTCAAAGTTTTGTTAAAACTTTGGCGGAGTAGGAGATTTTCAACGCAGCATATAAATGATGTTTGATACAGAATCCTTAAAACAAGCTATGTCCAAGCCCAGACACACAACCCCATTATGAC